>JAKIVX010000025.1 GCA_022750335.1 Thermoplasmata archaeon
GCGAGGCTACCGGGTCTTGGGCGTGGATATCTCGAGTGTGGGAGTCCAAAAGGCGCAGCGCCGGGCGTCCCGGCTCGGGGTCAACGCTCGATTTCAAGTCGGGGACATTCGGACCTACCGACTGAGTCATCGAGTGGACGTGATGTTTTGTTCGGGTGCCCTGAATAACCTCCCTCGTCGAATTCGGTCGAGCAGATTTGAACACTTCAAAGCGACCACCGCCCCGGGAGGAATCAACGCAATGAACGCCGATGTACCGAAACCTTACATCCCGCCCCAGACGACGAATCCATTTGCGTCTCCGTTCCGCTCTGGCGAGCTGCTGGGCTATTACTGGGATTGGCAGATCTTGGACTCGGGGCAGGTGGAGTTCATTTCCGACGCAAGCGGCATTCCGCATCGGAAGGCGATGGACGTGGTTATTGCGCGGAAGCCCACTCTCGGGTCGTATTGACCCCCCTTCCCCCTCGTTCAGCACGCCGGGACCTGCTCTGGAAGCGGTAGCTCGGCGGGATCTCCCGAGACCAGGTTCCCGAGCGATTCGCAGCGTACGGGTCGCGGGTCTCCGCACGGAGCGCCCACAGCACGATCTCCTTCGCCTCGAGGTTTCGGAGACCACATGGTTCACGCGAGCGTACAGTTCCTCCGAGCTATCTCCCTCCTACGCGCAATCCGTGGATTCCCTCGCGGTCTCGAACTCAGGAGTTCCAGACCGGTAAACGGTCTCCCTCTCAGCGACGGATGGCGAGACCAGGGAGACTTGGTTCACGGTTGCCAGCGCCTCCCGGTCACGAGAAAATCCAGCCACTGGAGGGATTTGAACCCCCGACCTGCTGATTACGAATCAGCCGCTCTGCCGCTGAGCTACAGTGGCGCGGAGGGCCGACGAACGAAGTTGGCCTATAATGGTGCCTCCGAGCGGTGCCCCGCCGCGTCGAGGGCTTCCGTCAGGTCGCGCACGAGGTCGCCCGGTTCTTCGACCCCGAGCGAGAGGCGGACCATCGACGCGTCAATCCCTCGGTCGGCCAATTCCGCGGCCGTCAGGTGCCGGTGCGAGGTGATCGCGGGGACGCTCGCCAGGCTCTCCACGCTCCCGAGGCTGGACGCGACGTGCACGAAGCGGAGCCGACGTAGGAAGGGGTCCACGGCCGAAGGTCCTCCGCGGAGGGACAGCGAGATCATTCCGCCCCGTCCCCGCATCTGGCGGGCGGCGATCTCCTCCTCCCGGGGATCGTTCCGACCCGGGTAGAAGACCTGACGGACGGCCGGATGACGGGCGAGGGCGTCGACGACGCGACGACCGTTCTCGTTCTGTCGGGCGACGCGGAGGCTGAGGGTCTTCAGGCTGCGCGCCAGCAGGAATGCGGCGAAAGGGTCCGGACTTGAGCCCAGGTAGCCTTTCGCATCGATCCGTTCGAGCAACGCGCTCGGCCCCACCACAGCGCCCGAGAGGACGTCACTGTGCCCTGCGAGGTACTTCGTGGCGCTGTGTACTACCAGGTCGGCGCCGAGTGCGAGCGGGTTCTGGTTGATCGGGGTCGCGAAGGTGTTGTCGACCGCGAGCAGGGCCCCCGCGTCGTCCGCGACCTCGGCCCATCGACGGAGGTCGACCACCGAGAGGGTCGGGTTGGTGGGGCTCTCGAGCCACACGAGCCGCGTTCCGCGGCGGATGACCTGTTCCGGTACCGCCGCCTCCGCCGCAGTGACCCACCGGACCCGAACTCCGAATCGGGGGAGAAGCTCCGAGAGCAGATCGAGAGTCCCCCCGTAGAGGTCGCGCAGCGCCACCACTTCGTCGCCCGATCGGACGAGAGAAAGGATGGTCGCGCTGATCGCCCCCATCCCGGAGGAGAAGAGACGTGCTTCCTCCCCCCCTTCCAGCTGGCGGATCGTCTCCGTGGGCCCTTCGAGGGTCGGGTTCTCCAGCCGAGTGTAGAGATAGACCCGGCCCCGGTCGGCGGATTCGGAGTGAGCCGCCGGGAAGTGGAAGGTGGAGGTCTGGTAGATCGGACCGACGACGGCCCCCGCATTCAGTTCGGGGCGCCGGGTTCCGTGAACGAGCCGGGTCGCGATCCCCGCCCATTCGGGCAGGGGGTCGAACGACGCTCTCCGCGCACGGCCGACCGGCGGGGCCGGATCGCTCATTCCGATGCGCCGGGGGAGGAACGGGCTGATCCACGCAGGAGGGAGAGCCGGTGCGGGGCCTCGATCTCTGTGAGGTACTCGGCCACGGGTGCCGAAACCAGTTCGCGCCAGCCACGGCCGCGCGCGAGAAGGGTCCGGATGTGTTCCCCTTCGAATTTCGTCCGCGAGTACAGGGGTGGGCTCTCCACGGCGTACCCCGCACGTTCGAAGAGGAGTCGGGTCAACGGGTTGTTGGTGTATACGCGGTCGAACGGCGGGAGGAACGATTCGAGGTAGGCCACCCACTGGGCGTGTCGGCGAATGTCCGCGACGGGCACGATGCGGTACCCGACGCCGTCGAGCGGCCCGAGCGCCCGGTCGATCATCTCGAACCGCTCGCCGGCGGTGAACGGGTTCTTCCACGTATAGGACTCCTCGGCGCTGCCGATGGCGAGCAGGAGCGCCGCCTCCGGCCGACCCTGGTGGATCGTTCGGACGACCTGGAGGTGACCGAGATGGAAGGGTTGGAACCGGCCCACCAGGAGGCCCCGCATGTCGAATTCACTCAGGGGTCAGGTCTTCGACGTCGTCGAGGAAGTCCTCGATGTGCGGGCAGCGCGCGGTGAGGTAGTGGCGGCAGTGCCGGCAGTGCTTGTCGTTGAACGAGGCTCCCAACCGGGCATTGAACTCGTAGCAGGGCCGGTTCATGAACTTCTCCTCATCGTCCTCGTCCCCCTCCTCCGGGAACGGGACCGGCCGAAGGGGGCCGGGCGGGTGCACGGGGACGCGGAACGGGCCTCTCACGAACCCGCGGGTCGACCCGGTGTCGGCCCCGATGCGCCCGAGGGGGCCGGGAGCTCGTCGACGGACCGGTTGGTCGCGAGCACCATCGCCGCGAGGCGCTCCAGGAGCGTGTCCTTCTTCGTTCCGGCGCCTCCCACGAGGGCGTACTTGAGCACGTCCCGGAGTGTACGTACCGGGATGACCTCGATCATGCCGCGATACCGGGACTCGAGGACGAGATCGTCCAGGTTGTCTTCGGGAATGAGCACCCGTCGAAGGCCCGCATCGGCCGCGGCCTCGACCTTCGCGGTCACACCGCCGACGGGGAGGACCTGCCCGCGGACGGACAGCGAACCGGTCATGGCAACCGACTGGTCCACCGCCACGCCCTCGAGCGCGCTGATGACCGCGGTCGCGATCGAGACGGACGCGCTGTCCCCCTCGACCCCGTCGGAGGTCCCGACGAACTGGATGTGGATGTCGAAGCGGGAGATGTCCTCTCCCGTGTACTTCTTGATGAGCGCGCTCACGTTCTGGACCGCCTCCTTCGCAATCTCGCCAAGCTTACCGGTCGCGACCACGACCCCGCCGTCGCGGGTCTGGGCCGGCGTGACCTCGGCGACGATGGGCAGGACGATGCCCGAGAACTCGGACATCCCGCTCTGCGCGTTGATGGCCGCGAGTCCGTTGACCGTCCCGACCGCGGCTCCCTCGGTCGCGAACATCCGGTATTCCTTGCGGCGCTCGATGTACCGGTCGGCGATCTGCTGCTCGAGCGAGCGGCTGGCACGCTTCGCCTTCACGACCTGCTCCGCGTGTACCATCGGGAGGCCATCCGAGAGCGCGATGTCCCCGGCGACCCGCACGAGGCCCCCGAGTTCCCGGAGTCGGAGCGTGAGCTGACCGGACCGCCCGCTGCGCCGTTGGGCCTCTCGGATCACCTCGACGATCGCGTCCCGGTCGAAGTGCGGGATCTTCTTGTCCTTGAGCACTTCTTGCGCGACGAACCGGACGATCTTCATCCGGTTCTCGTTCGTATCCGGCATGGTCGATTTGACGTAGAGTTCGTAGCCGTACCCACGGATGCGCGAGCGCAGCGCCGGGTGCATCGTCTGGACACTGTCGATGTTCCCCGCGGCGACGAGGACGAAGTCGGCGGGCACGGGCTCGGTCTTCACCATCGCACCCGCGGAGCGTTCCGACTGACCGACGATCGGGAATCGGCGCTCTTGCAGGGCGGTCAGGAGGGAGTGCTGGCTCTCGATCTTGAGGAGGTTGATCTCGTCCAGGAAGAGGACCCCACCGTTCGCTTTGTGGATGGCCCCTACTTCGACCCGCTCGTGCGGAGGGGTCTCGAGACCGCCGGACTGGAACGGGTCGTGCTTGACGTCGCCGAGCAGCGCGCCCGCGTGGGCCCCGGTCGCGTCGATGAAGGGCGGTTTGTCGTCGGGAGTATGGGTGACGAGGAGCTTCGCGACGTTCGGGCCGGCGTCGTTCCGGCCCGAGGAGAGGCGGACGATGGCGTAGATGATCACGACAAGGATCGCCCCGTAGATCACGTCGACGAACTGGCCCGTGACGAACGCGAGGTAGAACGTGAAGGCGAGGATGACGAGGGCGGCGACGATGAAGAGGATGGTGCGCTGCTCCTTCTTCTGGGCCGCCTCGAGCTTCTGGGCCGCGACGATCTCCTTGCCCTTCCCCGCGGGGACGACCCGGATCTTGGGCTCGTTCGAGTCCTCGCTGTTCGGATAGGCGAGAATGTCCTGGAGAGGCTCCTTCGGAAGGAAATCGACCATGGCCCGGGCGAGCATGCTCTTGCCGGTCCCGGGTTCCCCGATGAGCATCATGTGGCGCTTTTGGGTCGCCGCCTTGCGGGCGACCTCCACCGCCTCGTCCTGGCCGATCACCTGCTCGAGGAGTCGCGGGGGAACCTCGACCTGGGCCGTGGAGGTGTAGGGAAGGCTCTCTCCCCACGCGTCCAACGCCTGCGGCGTCGAGGGTTCTACCGGGTCTCCGGACGGTGATTCCGCGCCTTCAGCCATGTCGGCGTCCCGACCTCGAATCGTCGAGGCCCTTCCGCCAACTGAACTATGGGGGGTCCATATAAATCCCTATAGGCCACGACTGGCACCGGCGTAACGTCATATCGGGCCGGACCCGATTTTCTCCTCGCCGACCGGAGCCCGATGTCCCCCGTTATCTATCGAGCGACCCTCGCTCGCACAGGTCGCGCGTGACCGAACGATTGGAGGGAGCCCCGGTCGCGGAGGCGCTCGACCGGGCGACCCGGGCCCTGCTCGAGACGGTCGGCACGGGGCCCGAGGCACCGTGCCTCGCGAGCGTCCACCGGGGTGAGGAGGGACCGTTCCGTCGATATCTTCGGGGCCAGCAGCGCGCCGCGGAGCGTCTCGGGGTCCGTTTTCGCGAGGAGATCCTGGACTCTGCGGCGGGTCCGGGCGCGCTCTCAGCGGTCGTCCGTCGACTCGACCGCGATCCGTCGGTCCAGGGCGTGCTGGTAGAACACCCCCTCCCCGCCCCCTACGATTTCGCGTCCGCGATGCGCGAGCTCCGAGCCGAGAAGGACGTGGACGGGGTCGGCACCGAGAACCTAGGGCGTCTGCTGAACGGGGAGGCGGGTCACGCGCCCGCCGTCTGCCGGGCCGCGATCGCGATTGCCCGTCACTACGGCCTCCCGCTCGACGGCCAATCCGTGGCGGTCGTCGGACGCTCCGGCACGGTGGGATTGCCGCTCGCCCTGCTCCTCCTCCAACGTACCCCGGGCCCCAACGCGACTGTCACGGTCGCCCATTCGAGAACCGGGGACCTCGCGCGATCTCTCGCGACCGCCCGAATCATCTTCTCCTGCGCCGGCCATCCCCGTTTGCTGACGCGATCCGTGGTACCCGAGGGAGCCGCCGTCGTCGACGTCGGACTCGGGAGCGTGCCCGCCCCCGAGCGTCCTGGCGGGGTTGTGTGGGTCGGGGATGCGGACTCGGACTCGCTCGAAGGATGGGCGAGCGCGCTCACCCCTGTTCCGGGCGGGGTCGGCCCCGTGACGGTCGCTCAGCTCATGTGGAACACGGCGAAGGCGGCGCAGATGCAGGCCGGGGGTCCGTCCGACCCATGACCCCGCCCGCCCAGCGGCCCCCGCCGCCACTCGACCTCCACTGTCGGGATTGTCCGATGTGGTATGGAGGGGAGGACGACGGGTGGGGCCCCTGCTCGATCAAGAACCGTCGGGGCGACGTTCGCTACCTGACGTGGGGGGGGCACGCTTGCGACGAGGACTACGTGCCGCCAATCGCCGCCGCGGCCTTTGCCAGCGCGGCGCGATTGAGCGGGGTCCGTTCCACTTCCAGCGCGTCCGAGGTCGGGTACTCTTCGACCTCGAAGGCCGGCCAAGGCAAGCGAGGGGCGGCCCGGCGGAGCGCCTCGGGCCCGAGCTCGACCCGACGGCGGCGCACGTCCAAGCGGTAGTCGTCCACTCCGAGGCCGGCACGTCGTGCGACGGCGAGCGCCCAGCGGGGAAGGTCGGTTGCCCGCTCGGGCTCCACGATCCCGAGGACCACCGTGCCGTCCGGCGTGCGCTCGGCGAACGCCGGCGCCATGCGCTCGGCCTGCCGCAACAGCCGCTGGCGGAGCTGGACGCTGTCCTTGAACCGGGACGAACAGTAGTGAACCGGTACGGACAGTCGGGATTCCCGAACGATCTTCTCGGCGACCGCACGGCTCCCCTTGACACCCCAGCCGTTCTGGGTGTCGACCCGGTATCCGTGCTCCCGCAGCTGAACCTCGTTGGTCTCGGAGAATTCGAGCTCGTTCAGGTTGACAAAGTCGACCCCGATCTCGTCGAGGGTGACGAGGAGGCGGCGGAGCTCGGTCTCCTTCTCGGGGAGCACCGGAATCTCGACGCCTCGGCGGATTCCCCAGGCCGGTGCCTGTTCGAGCACGGCCCGGTAGGCTCCGCCTCCGGATGATAGAGGTCCCCAAAGGTAGTGTGGGATGTGCAGCCGGAACTCGTCGAGGCCCGCCCGGGCGAGTCGCTGGAGCTTTTCCGGATTCGGCTCGTGCGTGTAGAGGTGGATATTGTGCTCGGGTCCGAATTCGCGCTTCAACAGACGCACGTAGTGCTCGACCCGGTCGATGACCCCGAGAGGGTCCCCTCCGGTGATCCCGGTTCCCCCGGCCCCGATCGAGCGGGCTTCGGCGAGGACGTCCTCGTCCGTCAGGACGCGCCGCTCGTTCGCATAGACGACGTCCTTCTGGTTCCGGTTGGGGGAAACGGGACAGTAGAAGCAGCGGAACCGGCACAGCCCGGTGACGAAGAGGACCATCTTGCGCCCTTCCTTGCACTGGGTGCAGGCGGGCGAGAGCTCGCCCCGATAGCTCGAGGCCATCGGGAGCAGGTGGACTCCTCCGTCGGGCATGGAAGGAGGAGCCGGAGGGTAGGGTTTAGCGGTTGGGGTGGCGCGCGGAGCGAGCCTCGGACGGCGAACCTCGACCGCCGCTGGTGGCGGAATGCCACCAAGTGGGGTGCGGGGAGGGGCGAGGCTTAGCCTCAAATCCCCCGCTCGATTGGACGCGCCCGCACTCGAGGGGGCAAGTCGGGAATGGAGATGCAACCGGGGCAGATGGCCTACGACCGAGCGAGCACCGTCTTTTCGCCGGATGGCCGCCTGTTCCAGGTCGAGTACGCCCTGCAGGCGATCCAGATGGGCGGCACCGCTGTCGCGGTGACCTACGACACCGGGATCATCTTCGTCGCGTTCCGGAACCTACCCACGAGCTCGCTCGCGGAATCCGGGTCGATCGAGAAGAGCTTCGCCGTCGACACCGGTCTCGGCTGCGTGACCGCCGGCCTCATCGCCGACTCCCGCGTCCTGGTCGAATTCCTCCGCGTCGAAGCCCAGCGCCACCGCCTGACCTTCGGCGAGACCGCGCCCTACACCGTCCTCGGTCACGCCCTCGGAACGCTGCTCCAACAGTTCACCCAGTTCGGTGGCACGCGTCCGTTCGCCGTCTCGCTCCTCCTCGGCGGGTTCAACGGGAATGCCCCGGGACTGATCGAGCTCGACCCCAGTGGCGCGACCATCGGCTGGAAGGCGTATGCCATCGGCCGCAATCGACGCGCGGTCGCCGACTTCCTCGAAGAGAAGGTCACGGACCACCTCACCGAGGACGCCGCGTTCAAGCTCGCGGTGCAGGCCGTGGCCGAGGGCTCTCCGACTCCGTTCCAGCCCGAAGCACTGGACGCAGCGATCCTCGAGCCGAACGCGGAGCTCCGCCGCCTCGCGCCGGCCGAAGTGGCCCGCCGGGTCGCGGGCCTGCCGTTCATCGGCGCGCCCGAAAAGAAGAACAACCGGTAGCGTCGGTCAGCCCAACCGCTAAGAAGGCGGCCCGGCTCGGAGCGCCATGAAGCCCTCGAGCGCCCCGCTCTCGGTCGCCACCTCCCGGGGTCTCTTCGTCTACAACCGGAGCGTCTTCGACCGGTTCGTCGCGAGGGTCGAGCGCCTCCCCGCGAAAGCGTCGCGCCGCTCGCGCGGGATCGGGCACCTCTCCCTGTTCGACACCCTCGTCCACATCCTGAACGTCCACGAGGTGTGGATCGGCTACATCCTCCCGGGGCAGGTACGCAAGGTGCCGGCGCTCTTCCGCGAACCGGGTCGGCATCCGAAGGACTGGGCCGGGTTCCGCGCGTACGAGGAACGGGTCTGGGCCCGGGTGGACGGCTACCTCGGCACCCTCACGGAAAAGGAGCTGCGGCGCACGGTGCGCGCGCCGTGGATGCCGGGCCGCTACACGGTCTCGGACGCTCTCCTCCAGACGACCTTCGAGGAGGCGCACCACCTGGGGGAGATCATCGGAGCCCTCTGGCAGGAGGATCGCGTGCCGCCGGACATGACCTGGATCGACATCGGTCGCGGGACCTCGCGTCCTCGGACCCGTCGGTAACCTAGCCCGAGGCGGGCCCCGGGACGTTCCGCGCCGCCTGGTCGAACTCTTCCCGGAGCCGGATCCGGCGGCGGGTGCGATGGTAGGTGACGGCGAAGCGGTGCGACTCGTCGCGGACGGCCCGCAGCAGCAGCATCGGGGACGCGTTCGGGTTCGGCTTGAGGGGGACCTGGCGTCCAGGGAAATAGAGCTCCTCCTCCCGCTTGGCGAGCCCGACGACCGGAATGCGGTCGCCGGCGCCGATCTCCTCGAGCGCGGAGACCGCGGCGCCGACCTGGCCCGCCCCGCCGTCGATGAGCAACAGGTCCGGTAGGATCTCCTCCTCCGCGATCCGCCGCAGGAACCGCCGCCGCACGACCTCGGCGATCATCGCAAAATCGTTCGTCCCGGTCACGCCCCGGATCTTGAAGCGCCGGTACTCCGACTTCTTCGGCAGGCCGCGCTCGAAGACGACGAGCGAGCCCACCGCCTCGTACCCCTGGAAGAGGGAGATGTCGACCCCCTCGATGCGGTTCGGGATCGTCGGAAGCTCGAGGAGGCTCTGCAGGGCCCGGAGCACTTCCCGCGGGGCGGCGCTCGGGGTCACCTGGTCGACCGTCGCGCGCGCCAGTCGTTCCGCGAGCGCGGCGAGCGACGCGTAGCGGCCCGTGGGACGAAACTGCACCTCGATCCCCCGAGGGGCGAGGAGCTCGTCCAACGTGGGGTCGAGACCAGCCGGTCGCGGTCCCGCGATGTAGACCTTCGCCGGCGGCTCGATCCGGGCGCCGTAGTACTGGGCGAGGAACTGCCGCAGAATTTCCGCCGGCTCCGGGACGTCGTCCACCGGGACTTGGAGCAGATGGGGTTCCGTGCCGCGCACCTCGCCTTCCTCGACCCGGAGGAGGCCCACCGCCACGCGCAGGCTGCTGGGGTCCCGCGGGTAGGCGACCGCGATGACGTCCGCGCGGCCGGCTCCGCGGCCGATCACGTGCTGTCGCTCCGCGAGCGCATCCAGTCCTCGGAGGGCGTCCCGGAGGAGCGCCGCCCGCTCGAACTCCTGACGGGCGGCCGCCCCCCGCATCTCCGTTTCGAGCTCGGGACGGAGCGGGGCGACGTTCCCCCGGAGGATCGAGACCGCCCGGTCGATACGGGCCCGATACGCTTCCGGTCCGATCGCGGCGATGCACGGGGCGCTGCAGACGTGGAGGTGGTAGTACAGGCAGGCCTCCTTCGGCAGACGCACGCACCGGCGTAGCTGGAGGAGGTCACCGAGCAACTGTTCGACGCCGCGAGCCTCCCGGGCACTGGTGTACGGTCCGAAGAGGAGGACGCCGGGCCGACGACGCGGTCGCCGCACGAGGATGACGCGGGGAAACTCCTCGCCCACTGTGACCATCAGATAGGGGTAGCTGCGGTCGTCCTTCAGCAGGACATTGTACGGCGGCTGGTACTGCTTGACGAGGTTCGCCTCGAGCAGCAGCGCCTCCCGCTCGTTCGAGGTGGGGACGAACTCGACGCTCGCGCTTTGCGCGACGATCGTCCCGTCCTTCTCGATCTTGGCCCGCAGGTGGTCGAGCACGCGCCGGCGCAGGCTGCGGGCCTTGCCGACGTAGATCACTTCCCCGCGCGCCGAACGAAACAGGTAGACGCCGGGCGCGTCCGGTCCGAGGCGGAACCCCTCGCCCGTGGCGGCCGCGAGCTCGCTTGCCGGGACGAAACCGGGTAACGGCGTCGTCGGCCGTTCGGTCATCGCCGCGCCGCGCGCAGGATCGGGATCTGGCCCCGCACCAACGGAGCGAGGAACTTCGCGGTGTGCCCCGGCGGACCGCGGGCGACCTGTTCCGGGGTACCCGCCGCGACGACGTGGCCCCCGGCCGATCCTCCTTCGGGACCGAGGTCGATCAACCAGTCCGCCGACTTGAGCACGTCCAGGTTGTGTTCGATCACGACGACCGTGTTGCCTCCGGATCGGAGACGGAACAGGATCTGCAGGAGACGATCGACGTCGGCGAAGTGGAGTCCCGTGGTCGGCTCGTCCAGGAGGAACAGGGTCTTTCCGGTCGGAGGTCGCGCGAGCTCGAAGGCGATCTTGATCCGCTGGGCCTCGCCGCCCGAGAGCGTGGTCGCACTCTGGCCGAGCTTCACGTAGCCGAGGCCGACGTCCTGGAGGAGCTGAAGCCGGTGCTCGATCCGTCGATGATTGCGGAAGAAGTCGAGCGCCGCGTCGACGGTCATGTCGAGGACGTCCGCGATCGATTGCCCCTTGAACCGGACCTCGAGCGTCTCCGAATTGAACCGCTTGCCGCCGCACTCCTCGCACGCCACGTAGACGTCGGGCAGGAAATGCATCTCGTAGCGGATGACGCCGTCCCCGTCGCACGCCTCGCAGCGGCCCCCGGCGACGTTGAAGCTGAACCGGCCCGGACGGAACCCCCGCGCGCGCGCGTCGGGGAGTCCGGCGAACAGGTCGCGGATCGGAGTGAGCACGCCCGTGTAGGTCCCGGGGTTGCTGCGCGGAGTCCGTCCGATCGGCGCTTGGTCGATGAGGAGCACCCGGTCGACCTCGTCGATCCCCTCGATGTACTCGTGCTTCCCGGGCGTATCGCGGCCGAGGCCAAGGTGGCGGCGGACCGCCTTGTAGAGGATCTCCTCCATGAGGGTCGACTTCCCGCTGCCGGAGACCCCGGAGAGGGCGACGAACAGGCCGAGCGGGATCCGGACCGGATCCCCCTTCAGGTTGTGCTCGAGCGGACCGTGGACGGTCAGCCACCGACCGGACGGTGGCGCCCGCCGGACGGGCAGGGCGATCGACCGCCGGCCCGAGAGGAAGTCGCCGGTGAGAGAACGGGGCGCTCCGCCGATCTCGCTCGGGATGCCGGAGAACAGCACTTCGCCTCCGTGGACCCCCGCGCCCGGGCCGAGGTCGACCAACCAGTCGGACTCCCGCATCGTTTGCTCGTCGTGCTCGACCACCAGGAGGGTGTTCCCCAGGTCACGCAGGGTCTTCAGGGTCGAAAGGAGACGCGCGTGGTCGCGCGGGTGGAGCCCGATGGACGGTTCGTCCAGAATGTAGAGCACTCCCACGAGTCCGGAACCGATCTGCGTGGCGAGGGCGATCCGTTCGGCTTCGCCGCCCGACAACGTGCCCGAGCCGCGGTCGAGCGTGAGGTAGGTGAGACCCACGTTCTCCAGGAACCCGAGGCGTGAGCGGATCTCCTTGACAACCTGGCCCACGATCTGCTCGTCCCGCTCGTCGAGGTGGAGGTCCCGGAACATCGCGACCGCTTCCGTGACCGTCATCGAGGCGACGTCGGCGATGGAGCGGGCCTCGACCATGACCGCGAGGATCCCCGGCTTGAGCCGCTTGCCTCCGCAACTTCGGCACGGCTTGAACGCGAGGAACCCGAGATAGTACTCCTTGGCCCCCTCGCTCTTGGTCTGCTTCCAGCGGCGTTCGACCGCGGCCACGAGCCCTTCGCGCAGCCAGCCGCTGCCCCACCACTCGCTCGGCCCGCGACCGGTAAGGCCGACGCTCTTGTCGCTCCCGTACATGAGCGCCTTCCACCCCTTCTCGGGGAGTTCGCGGATCGGGCGACGTGAGTTGTACCCGAAGGCGGCGCCGAACCGCTCGAGCGCCTCGGCCGTCGGGGTCAGGCCCCAGACCGAGATCGCCTTGCCGATCGGTTTGTCCTTGTTCGGAACGATCCGGTCGGGATCGGCGTGCAAAGTCGCGCCGATGCCCAGACATTCGGTGCAGGCGCCGAGCGGGTTGTTGAAGGAGAACATCCGGGGCGCGAGCTCCTCGATCGACCACCCGCACTCGGGGCACGCGCGTCGACTGGAGAAGGTCGAACGCTGTCCCTTGGCCCCTCGAACGATGACCAGGCCGTCCGAGAGCTTTCGGACGAGTTCCACGGCTTCGGCGAGACGCGTCCCTTCGGATTCGTCGACGTCGAAGCTGTCGACGATCACCTCGACCGTGTGCTTCTTGTTCTTCTCGAGATGGACCTGGGCGCCGGGAAGCCGCAGCTCGACCCCGTCGATGACGAACCGGCGGTATCCCGCCTTGCGCATCCGGTCGATGACCTCCTTGTGCTCCCCCTTCTCCGCGCGCACGACCGGGGCGATCAGGTCGACGCGCTCCCCGCGCGCCCGCGCGCTGACCGCTTCGACGATCTTGTCGACCGATTGGGGGGAGATCTCGTTCCCGTCGTTCGGACAGTGGGGAGTGCCGATCCGCGCGAACAGCAGTCGGAGGAAATCGTAGATCTCGGTGACGGTACCCACCGTGGAGCGCGGGTTGCGGCTACCGGCCCGCTGTTCGATCGCGATAGCGGGTGAGAGGCCCTCGATCGAATCCACGTCCGGCTTGTCCATCTGGCCGAGGAACTGGCGGGCGTAGGCCGAGAGGCTCTCGATGTACCGTCGTTGGCCCTCCGCGTACAGCGTGTCGAACGCGAGCGACGATTTCCCGGAGCCGCTGACCCCCGTGATGACGATGAACTTCCCGCGCGGCAGGTCGATCGAGACGTTCTTCAGATTGTGCTGACGCGCCCCGCGGATGCGGATCGCTTCGGACGGTTCGGCCATCGAGCTACGACCCTACGCCGGCAGGAGCGCCTGCACCGTTTCGTACAACCGTCGTAGTACGTGTTCCTGGACGCGTCGTCCCAGGTCGGCGGAGGCCGGTCGCGTGTCGCCCATGACGCTCTCGGGCCACTCCGCGTCCGTCGGAGCGCCGGGCAGGAACGGACTGCGATGATTCTCGACCACCGGTCGATCCGTCCCGACCGTCTCGGGGGCGATCGCGAGGACACGGGAGGTTTCGAGGAGGCCCGCGTGGCCGTCCGTGGACGGCGATTCCGTGCCACGGAGCTCGTAGACGAACTCGTAATCGGACAGGACCGCGATCCGGGTCGCTGGATGCTGTTGCATGGTGTGGTCCGCCGACTCGCGGAGGGCCGCCATGTGACCCCGCTCGGCGTGGCCGGAGAGCACGAGGATCCGCCGGGCCCCGGACCGCGCGAGCTCGGAGAGGACGCCTTCCGCGTAGGCCTCCAGCGGGGCGATCGAAAGGGAGACCGTGCCGGGGAACCGTCGCGCGCCGGGTGCCGATCCGTACGGGATCGTCGGCGCCACCAGGCCCTCGGTCCGCTCCGCGAGCGCGAACGCGGTCGCCTCGGCCTGGATCTGGTCCGCGCCCAGCGGGAGATGCGGACCGTGCGCCTCGAGCGCCCCGACCGGGACGATGAGCAGGGGATTGGTGCGGAGGCGTCGCTCGAACGTGCGCGAGTCGAGCTCGGCGAGCCGCCGGGAAGTGACCATCGCCCGAACGACGAGGGTTCGGTATTTAACCCGGGCCGAGAGGTGGCGGAACAGTTACCGACCGGACGTGGAGGACGGGAACGTCTTAGCCTTCGGCCGGGTGCTCTTCGAATTCGACTCCGACCGTCAGGGCCGGGCCGCGGTCGGCGGCGGCGCCGGAGCGGCCGGGCCTCCGCTCGGAGGCGGGCTCGCCTTCCGGGGGACTCGAGCGCGAGCGACCTTCTTCGGCGCGGCCGCCGGAGGTTCGTCCGCGACGACGGCGGGGGCGGTTTCGGGGGAGGCAGGGGATGCGTCCGGGGTCCCCTTGGTCGCTTTCTTCCGCTTGCGGGCGGGCGCCTTCTCGGCTGCCTTGGCCTTGGCGGCTTTCGCCTTTTCGGCCTTCTTGGCTTCCGCGTCCGCCTTCTTTTGCAGACGGCTCGGGCATTCCGGGTTGATGCAGAGCGTCCAGGGGGGGCGTCCCGCCTCGATCGCGGTCACCACGGGGGCCCGGCAGACCGGGCAGGGCGGTTGGTCCTTCTCGAGCTTGCCGCGCTGCGGAAGGGGGTACGTGGTCCGGCACTTTGGATAGCCGGAACAGCCGACGAACCGGTTACCCCGGAACGAATACCGGATCTGAAGGGGGCTCGCGCAGTTGGGACACGTGCCGATGCCGAACGCTTTCTGATGTTCGGCGCACTCGGGATTGATACAGTATAGATCCGGTCGCTGACCCCGGAACACGATCTTCACGCGCGGCGTTTTGCAGGTCGCGCACAGGAACTCGGGAGCGGGCTCGATGAACCCGGCGGCCGGCAACGCGTACGTTGCCGGGCACGTGGCAGGGTTGTTCGCGCACTGCACCCAGCGGGAACCGCGAGGGCTGCGCGCCATGCGGAGCGCTCCGCCGCACTTGGGACAGGGCCCGACAAAGTGCTGGCGGTCCAGGGCGCCGGTGAGGGTCTCCTTCACGCCGGCGGCGTTGGCGAGGAGCAGCGCATAGGCCTCGCGGAGCATCTCGCGTGACTCGTCCAGGACTTCGGCCTTCGGCTTCTTCGACTGGGCGACCAGCTCCATGTCCTCTTCGAGGCGGTGGGTCATCTCCGGTCGCGTGATCACCGGGGCGTGCGCCTGGAGGGCTTCGGCGACCGCGATCCCGGTGGACGTGGGCTCGAGCTGGCGCGGGGTGACGTAGTGCCGGTCGAACAGCTTCTGGACGACGTCGTGCCGGGTGCTCTTCGTCCCGAGACCGAGACGTTCCATCTCCTGGATGAGCGACCCCTGCGTGTATCGCCGCGGAGGGCGGGTCTGGTCCTCGAGGAGGTCGACCCGCGCGATCACGACCTTCTCCCCGACCTTCAGCTCCGGCAGGACGAGCTCCTCGGGGTGGGAATACGGATAGACCCGGTACCAGCCCGGATCCGTCAGGCTCTGACCCTTCCCTTCGAACGCCTCGCCGCGGATCTCGACCTTCGTCGTGCGCGCCCGACCGATCGCATCCGGGGCGACGGTCGCGAGGAAGCGTCGGACGACCAGCTCGTACACCTTGGCCGGGTCCGGCCGCAGCTTCTTCGGGTCGATCGCGCTCGTCGGATAGATCGGAGGGTGGTCCGTGGTTTCGGAACGGCCCCGGGTGGGTCGGAAGGACGGTTGCGTGAGAACGAATTCCGCCGCTTCCGCGAACGGACCCTCCTTGAATTTCTCGACGAGGGGTCGAAGGCCCAGGCCCCGGGGATAGACGGTGTTGTCCGTCCGGGGATAACTGATCAGACCCTGGGTGTAGAGGTCCTCGGCGATCCGCATCGCGTTCGCGGCTCCCAGACCGAGCCGCGTCGCCTCCGCGACAAAGAGCGTGGTCGAGAAGGGGATCGGCGGGCGCCGACGCGTTTCCTCTTCCGCGAATTCCCGAACGAGCCCTTCCGTCGCGCCTTCCACCTTGTGGAAGACCGCATCCGCCTCGGCCTTGTCGGTCCAGGTTCCGTGGTGGTGGTGCAGCGCGAACTCGTCGGCCCCCTGGGTCCCCGTCCCCCGGACCTCCCAGAAGGGAGAGGGGACGAATTCCTTGATGGCCTGGTCGCGTTCGACCAGGAGGGCGAGGGTTGGGGTCTGGACACGGCCGACCGAAAGGAAGCTCCGGCCACGTTGACCGGCGGTGAGGGAAAGGTAGCGGGTGAGCAGCGCCCCCCAGACGAGGTCGATCTCCTGCCGCGCCTCGGCCGCCTCGGCGAGGGCGTGGTCCAGTTCGGAGAGGTGCTCGAAGCTCTGTTCGATGACCTCGCGGGTGAGCGCGCTGTAGCGGGCGCGCTTGACTTCGATGGTCGGGTGGACCTTCTGGAGGAGCTCGAGCGCTTCGAGACCGATCAGCTCGCCTTCCCGGTCGAAATCGGTCGCGATGATGACGCGGTCGAAGCCCTTGACGATGGACTGGAGCGCCCCCACGATCCCAC
This sequence comes from Thermoplasmata archaeon, assembly GCA_022750335.1. Classification (GTDB taxonomy): domain Archaea; phylum Thermoplasmatota; class Thermoplasmata; order Lutacidiplasmatales; family UBA184; genus Lutacidiplasma. The sequence continues at coordinate 16,590 of JAKIVX010000025.1, forward strand.
CCTCGGTCACCCGCTTCAGCGGGGGGGTCTCGAGGAGGCGGGGAAGCCCCGCGAGGGTCCACTCCTTCTGATCCTCCGGATAATCGAGCTCGACGATGTGCCCGCGCAACCCGGCGATCGCGTACGACCCGTCCGGACGGTCGAATTCGAAGATGTTCGTCCCCGCGATCCGGGACCGCTTCATCCGCCCGTCGGAGAGAACGACCGCAATCCGGAGGGCCGTGTTGAACTTCTCCGCAACGACGAGGGTGCGTTTGGGGGCCACGTCCTCACGAGGTCGGGTCGCCTAGATAAGTCCCGACCCTGCTCACCGAGAGTCCGGGGCTCTGAACGTGTACGCGCGCGTTCGGCCGGCGGCCGGACCGGCCTCGGGCCGCTGCGGGCAACTTCGGCCGAGCCAGACACTATAATACCCGGAAGATTCCCCGCTCTGTTCGTGCCGCGGTAACTCAGTTTGGGAGAGTGCAAGACTGAAGATCTTGAAGCCGCCGGTTCAAGCCCGGCCCGCGGCACCTCC
>JAKIVX010000002.1 GCA_022750335.1 Thermoplasmata archaeon
TGACGCACGGTCTTGATCTCGTCGACCCACGGGCCGTCAACCCTTTTTTGAGTAGCTACACTTTCTTTATTACCCGTCCGACGATGGTTCGGACGATGCTGAAGATGGAAGCCCAGCGTCCGGTTCCCGCCGAGCTCGCCGCCGCGGTCCGCGCCCTGGACGCGGGCGAACCGATCCTCATCTTCGATGCGCCCGACCGGGAGGGTGAGACCGACCTCATCATCCTCTCAGAACGCGCGACGCCGGAGCTCATCCGTCTCCTGCGCAAGGACGCCGGCGGATGGATCTGCACCGCAATCTCGGACGACCTCCGGGTGCGCCTCGGCCTGCCGTTCTACGCCGACATGCTCTCCGCCACGGCGCCCGATTACCCGATCCTTACGCAGCTCCGTCGGGAGCAGCTGCGGTACGACGCTCGGAGCCCGTTCGGCCTCCATGTGCACCACCGCGCGACCTACACCGGGATCCCCGACAACGACCGGGCGACCGGGGTGCGCGCGATCGGCGAGCTCGCCCGGGACGCGGCCGGTCTGTCCGACCTCGAGCTGCAGCGACGGTTCGTCGGCGATTTCAGTTCGCCCGGCCACCTCCCCATCATCTACGCGGCCCCGAAGCTCCTCTCCGAGCGGAAGGGTCATACGGAACTTTCTGTTTCGCTGACCCGCATGGGGCGGCTTTCGGAGTCGGCGACGGTCTGCGAGATGCTCGGCGACTCGGGCGGGGCGCGCGAACCGGAGGCGGCCCGGAAGTACGCCGAGGCCCACGGGTTCGAGTTCCTCGACGGCGGCCAGATCCTGGGAGCGTGGCGGACGTGGGCGTCCGCGTAATGGCAACGGGGGTCTTCGACCTCCTGCACCCCGGCCATGTCTACTTCCTTTCCGAGGCCCGAAAACTGGGCGACGAGCTCGTGGTCGTGGTCGCCCGGGACAAGACTGCCCGCCGACTCAAGCACGAACCGTACGTACCCGAACACGTTCGCCGCGAGATGGTGGAGGCGTTGAAACCGGTCGACCGGGCGATCCTGGGTTCGTCCACCGACATTTACGAGACGGTCGTCTCGGAGCGGCCCTCCATCATCGCCCTCGGGTACAACCAGATCTGGAACGAGACCGAAGTCGAGCGCGAGTGTGGCCGGCGCGGCGTTCCGGTGAAGGTCGCCCGGATCGGGCCTTTCCCGCACGACGACCTCGCCAGCCGTCATTTGGTCGAGCGGATCCTCGCGCGCGGGGCTCCGGCCCGGGAGGCACCGCCGTGAAGAAGGTGGGGGTCGCCGACACCACGTTCGCACGCGTCGACATGGCCGGGGCCGCGGTCCGGTCGCTGCAGGGTCGCGGCACCGGTTTCCGGATCTACCGCCGCACGGTGCCCGGGATCAAGGACCTCCCGGTCGCCTGCCGTCAGCTCTTCCTCGAGGACGGGGTCGACCTTTGCCTCGCGCTCGGGATGCCCGGGAAGGCGGAGTACGACAAGACCTGCGCCCACGAGGCGTCGCTCGGTCTCATGTTCACTTCCGTGCTCGAAGCGAAGCCGATCGTTGAGTGCTTCGTCTTCGAAGGGGAGGCCGATGGACCCGGCGAGCTCGAAACGCTCGCTCGTCGTCGCGCCGAGGAGCATGCCCTCAATGCCTACTCCATGTTGTTCCGGCCGCAGGACCTCGCCCGACGGGCGGGGGAAGGGTTGCGCCAGGGGTTCCCGGATGTGGGACCGGCGCGCCGACGACGGTAGAACGCACGAAGGAAACAGAACGATGGCGAAATCCAAAGGAGACGGGGAAGGAGTCCGAGTCGGGATCGTGGCGAGCGAGTACAACTACGACATCACGCTGCTCATGCTCGAGCGGGCCAAGGACGAGATCGAGTTCCTCGGAGCGACGCTCGGCCCGGTCGTGAAGACACCCGGGGTGTTCGACATGCCGCTCGCGGTCCAGGCGCTCTACCGACGCAAGGACGTCGACGCGGTGGTTGCGCTCGGCGCTGTCATCGAGGGGGAGACCGGTCACGACGAGGTCGTGATGAACCAGGCCTCCCGGAAACTGACCGACCTTTCGGTCGAGCACGGCAAGCCCCTCGGGCTCGGTATCTCGGGACCGGGCGAGACGCGGCTCCAGGCCCAGGATCGGATCGAGAACGCCGGCAATGCGGTCCGCGCCGTGGTCAAGATGGTTCGACGCCTCCGGGAGATCGGGTAGGCCGGCGGCGGCGGGCCTAGAGCCCAAAGCGACCGCGCACCTGGTCGAACGCCACCTTCCCCTTAGCCGTGTGCGGTACGACCCGCACGTCCGGCGGCATCGTGGCGGGCCTAGCCCGGTCAGTCAGGAGCTGTTCGAGGCGATGCTTCGATGCGTGGACGGTCACGTCCGGAGACGGTACGGACCCCGGGGCGACCGTCACCGCGCCAGTCGGCGCGATCTGGACAGTCGCGGAGTCCTCGTCCGTCTCGAAAACCCAGTGCTGGGGGAGGTACGCTCGCACGAACGAACCCAGGAAGCCCTGCAACCGGGGCTTCAGCTCCTTCTCGATACCGGGCGCGATCTGTTCCAGGAGTTGGACGGTGCTGGTCACGCCCGTTGGACGTCCCGGCCCCTAAGAGGATGGCGCTGGCGGAGGCGTGGGCGGCTGTGGGGTTCGGAGGGGTCACAAACCGTTAAGGCCCGGAGATTCTCCGCACCCCGGAGGAGTCCGAGTGGAACTCCGAGAGTTCCGGGCGGAGCTCCCCTCGACCCAGACCGAGGCGACGCGTCGCGCCCGGGAGGGTGCCCCGGTAGGCACACGCGTCGTGGCGGCGCGCCAGACCGCCGGCCAGGGTCGCGGGTCGCATATCTGGGCGTCGCCGGTGGGCAACGTGTACCTCAGCCTCGTCCTCCCGTGTCCCCCCACGCATCGCTCGATCCTTTCCTTGGCCGTCGGCGTCCGGTTGCGCACGGCGTTGTTCGAGAGGTACGGTGTCCCGACCTCTCTCAAGTGGCCGAACGACCTGCTCGTGGCGGGTCCGAACGGCACGCGTAAGCTGGCCGGCATCCTGGTCGATGTAGTCCCGTCGCCCACGTTGGGTACCGCGGCGGTCGTCGGGGTCGGAGTGAACGTGCGCGCACCACTCGAATCGTATCCGCCCGAACTTCGTGGCCGGGTGGCCGGGCTGGACGAATGGGCCGATACCGCTCCCGACCTCGGCGAAGTCGAAGAACTCGTGGTCTCGGCCATCCATTCGGCGGTCGACGCCCTCGCGACCGCTGGCGGCGCTGCCGATGTGTTGGAGGAGTGCCGTTCGTCCTTGCACGGAGTAGGACGTAGGGCGACCATCGACGCGGCGATCACTGGGGTGATCCGGGGGGTCGGGGAAGAGGGGGAGCTATTGCTCGACACTCCCTCGGGCGCGATCGTGATCCGGGCCGGTAACCTGGTTTTGGAGGAATCGTGACGGAAGCTTTCGACCGATGGGCCGCCCTGAAGAAGAGCGCCGGGGAGGGAGGCGGCGCCGAACGGGTCCAGAAACATCGGTCGGGCGGAAAGCTGACGGCTCGCGAGCGTCTCGAGACGTTCTTCGACCGGGACACGTTCACGGAGATCGACGCGTTCGTCACTCACCGAGTCTCCAAGTTCGGTCTCGAGGATCGGAAAGTGCCGGGCGATGGTGTCGTTACCGGTTGGGGGGAAGTCGACGGACGTCCGGTCTGTGCGTTCGCCCAGGACGCGACCGTCTTCGGCGGTGCCCTCGGCGAGGCGCACGCGATGAAGATCGTCAAGATCATGGAGACCGCCCGGAAGGCGGGGGTCCCCGTGGTCGGGCTCAACGACTCGGGCGGGGCCCGGATCCAGGAGGGGGTGATGAGTCTGGGAGGGTATGGAGAGGTTTTCTTCCGGAACGTCGCGCTCTCCGGGGTCGTCCCGCAACTGTCCCTGGTCTTGGGACCGTGTGCCGGCGGGGCGGTCTACTCACCGGCGATCACCGACTTCATCATCATGGTCCGCGGCACCGCGCAGATGTTCATCACCGGGCCCGACGTCATCCGGGCCGTCACGGGCGAAGAGGTCACGTTCGACCAGTTGGGCGGCGCGGACACCCACGCCTCCGTCAGTGGAGTTTCCCACCTCACGGCCACGTCCGACGCGGATGCCCTCGCGCTGGCGCGCCGTCTGCTCTCCTACCTACCGCTCAACAATCTCGAGGAACCTCCTCTGGCGCCCGCCTCGCCTCCGACCGAGAGCGTTGCCGCCGAGCTCGTCCGGGTCGTTCCGGAGGACTCGAACCTTCCCTACGACGTGCACACGGTCATCGACCGCGTGGTCGATGTCGGCTCGTTCTTCGAGATCCACGCGGCGTGGGCGCCGAACATCGTGGTCGGGTTCGCGCGGCTCGAGGGACATCCGATCGGGGTCGTCGCGAACAACCCGGCGTTCCTTGCCGGTACGCTCGACATTCCAGCGTCGACCAAAGCGGCGCGCTTCGTCCGATTCTGTGATGCGTTCAACCTGCCGCTCGTTACTCTCGTGGATGTGCCGGGGTTCCTACCCGGGACCGCCCAAGAGTACGGGGGGATCATCCGGCACGGCGCGAAGCTGCTCTACGCCTATGCCGAAGCGACGGTCCCCATGCTCACCGTGATCCTACGGAAGGCCTACGGGGGAGCGTACGACGTCATGTGCTCCAAGCATCTCGGCGGCGACCTGAACCTCGCGTGGCCGACGGCCGAGATCGCGGTCATGGGCGCAGATGGGGCGGTCAACATCCTGTTCCGGAAGGAGATCGAACGGGTTCCCGAAGCCGAGCGCGCCGCGGAACGCGCGCGCCTCATCGGGGAGTACCGGGCCGAGTTCCTGAACCCCTACCTCGCCGCCGAGCGCGGGTACATCGACGACGTCATCGACCCGTCCGAGACCCGCGCGCGCCTGGTCGACGGCCTCAAGATCCTCAGTACCAAACGCGACGACCGCCCCGCGCGCAAGCACGGGAACATTCCCCTCTAGGACCGGTCGATCCGCGATGGTCGGCATCACCGAGACGGTCCTACGGGACGGGCATCAGTCGCTCATCGCGACCCGGATGCGCACGCGGGACATGCTGCCGGCCGCCGAGCGGCTCGACGCGATCGGGTACCGTTCCCTCGAAGTGTGGGGCGGCGCGACGTTCGATGTGTGCCTCCGTTTCCTGCGGGAGGACCCCTGGGAGCGGCTGCGCCTGCTGAAGCGCGCCATGCCGCGTACTCCCCTGCAGATGCTGCTGCGCGGACAGAACCTGGTCGGGTACCGCCACTACGCGGACGACCTGGTCGAGAAGTTCGTCTCGGAGTCGGCCCGTCAAGGGATCGATATCTTCCGCGTGTTCGATGCCCTCAACGACCCCGGGAACATGGCGGTGGCGATCGCCGCCGTCAAGAAGACGGGGGCCCGCGCGCAGGGCACGATCTGCTACACCCAATCGCCGGTCCACACGCTCGCCGCGTTCGTCGATCTCGGGCGGCGCCTCGCCGAAATGGGCGCGGACGAACTGTGCGTGAAGGACATGGCCGGTTTCCTCCCCCCCCGGGAGGGGGGAGCGCTGGTCCGTGCGCTCGTGAAGGAGGTCGGTCTACCGGTCGTCGTTCACACGCACTCGGCGAGCGGGATGTCGACGCTCACGTGTCTGGCCGTCGCGGAGGCCGGCGCGACCGCGGTCGACAGCGCGCTCAGTCCGTTCGCGGGCGGCGCATCCCAGCCGCCGACCGAGACGCTCGTGGGCGCACTGCGGGGGACCGCGCTCGACCCCAAGCTCGACTTGAACGCCCTCGGGGACCTCGCGGGGTACTTCTCGAAAGTGCTCGATCGATATCGACCGCTGCTCAACCTTCGATCGCTCCAGACCGATCCGGGGATCCTCACGCACCAGATCCCCGGTGGCATGCTCTCGAACCTGCTCGGACAGCTCGCCGAGCAGGACGCCTTCGACCGACTCGCGGAGGTCCTCGCAGAGGTGCCGCGCGTGAGGGCCGACCTCGGGTACCCTCCACTGGTCACGCCCACCAGTCAGATCGTCGGGGTCCAGGCGGTGGTGAACGTCCTCACTGGGGTCCGATACCAGCAGGTCACGCAGGAGGTTCGCGACTACGTCCGGGGCCTCTACGGAAAACCTCCCGGCCCAATGGACCCCGAGCTCTACCGCACAGTGACGACGGCCAGTCCGGCCATCACGGGCCGTCCGGCCGACCAGCTGGGGCCAGAGCTCGCGAAGGCGGTGGCGGAAGTGCGGGCCCTCGTGCCGGCCGCCGATGACGCGGAAGCCCTCAGCTACGCGCTGTTTCCGGCCGTCTACCGCGCCTACCGATCCGCGTCGGACCGCGGACTGACCTCGGAGGTGCTCACATCGGCGGCCCTCGGTGTGATCGGGGCGCTCCGGACCCCACCCCCTCCGCGAGCCGCGCTCCTCCCCTCGGCTCCCTCCAGCGGGATCAGCCCGTGGGCCCACGAGGGTCGGTCCCGGATGCACGCACAGCGGAGGTGGGTCGATGCGAGTTCGCGTCACGCGGGACGGTAGGACCGAGGAGGTCGACGTCGCCGCCGACCTTTCCACCGTCACCGTCGCCGGGAAGTCCCTCCCCGTCGTCGTGATACGGTCCGAAGCGCTCCGGGTCGAGCTGGAGATCGGCGGGGAAAAGGTCCTGGTCGAGAACTGGCCGGACCACTTTCCGGAACCGCCGGCGCCCGTAGACGTCAACGGCGAACGGGCTCCCGTGGTGATCCAGCGCCTCTCTGAGGGGCCCTCCGCGGGAGCGTCCGCTGTACGGGCGGCGACCCCGGAACGATCACCGGTCGCCGGCTCCCCCCGACCCCTGGAACCGGCGCCCAGCGGCGGAACGCCGATCCTCCCACCGATGCCGGGCAAGATCCTGGAGGTCCGGGTCGCCGAGGGAGAACGGGTTGCCGCGGGGAGCGTTGTGCTGGTCCTCGAAGCGATGAAGATGCGCAACGAGGTCACCACTCCCGTGGCGGGCGTAGTTCGTGGCCTCCGCGTCCAAGTCGGCGCGAACGTACGCGCGCGAGAAGCGATGCTCTACGTCACTCCTGCCTAGAAGTGCGGGGTCGTGTGGCCGCAGGCCGCACAGGTGGGGGCCCCGGGGGCGAGCGGGGCGGCGCAGTAGATGCAGAACCCCAGGTCCGACGGCAGCCGGTGGGGGCCGGGGAGCGGGCGGGACACCGAGGCGGGCCCGGCCGTGTTCCGGCGTCCGATCGGTCGGTTGGCCCACGGACCGTAGATGAGAACGAGACTGCCGATCATCCAGGCGAGCAGGACGTAGAAGGCGACCCCCGCGTACTTCGGCAGCTCGTACAGGACGATGATGGCGACCGCGATGGTCGCGAGGTTGATCATCGTCAGCAACGTTCGTAGGATCATCGACGCTGACTCCGGCAGGCCTCAGGGGGACGTATCTCTTGGGGTCGGGCGGGCCGGGACCGCCCGTGCAGCCCCGATCGGGTTCCGGTGAGATTCCACCACCCCACCCCGAGCGGGGGCCTCCGGGGACATCTTCTATAGCCTTCCGGGTTGGCCGCCCGCCATGGAAAAGGTGCCGAACCTCGTCCGCCTCGACGAGTTCACCTACCGCATCGACCCGTCCGAGCAGGTCGGCATGCGCGTGCCGGGCATCCTGTTCTCCGACGAGGCCCTGCTCGCGAACGTCGCGGGTGATCCGTCCCTGGCCCAGTTGGCGAACGTCGCGACCTTGCCCGGGATCGAACGCAACGCGCTCGCGATGCCCGACATCCACTTCGGGTACGGGTTCCCGGTCGGCGGCGTGGCCGCGTTCGACCTCGACGAGGGCGTGGTCTCGCCCGGAGGGATCGGGTACGACATCAACTGCGGCGTGCGGCTCCTTACGACCAACCTCACGGTCGACCAGGTCCGGCCGCGGCTCTCCGAGCTCATCGAACGGCTGTATGCCGAGGTCCCTTCGGGGGTCGGTTCGAAAGGCGGCATCCACCTCAGCACGAGCGAGGTCGACGAGGTGATGGTCGGCGGCGCCCGCTGGGCCGTGGGGCGGGGCCTTGGCCGCGCGAAGGACCTCACCGTCCAGGAGGAAGAGGGTTGCCTCGCGGGCGCCCGTCCGTCCGAGGTTTCCGAGAGCGCCCACAAGCGCGGTCTCAAGCAGCTGGGCACGCTCGGGTCGGGCAACCACTTCCTCGAGGTTCAGACGGTCGACCGCGTCTTCGAGCCCGAGTTCGCGGAGGTCCTCGGCCTCGCTCCGGGCCGGGTCGTCGTCATGCTGCACACCGGTTCGCGAGGCCTGGGCCACCAGGTCGCGACCGATTTCATCGCCCGGATGGACCACCGCCTCGCCACCGAAGGCGTGACCCTGGTCGACCGCCAACTCTCCTGCGCGCCAGTCGGGTCGGACGACGGAGAACGATACCTCGGAGCGATGGCCGCGGCCGCGAATTTCGCGTGGGCCAACCGCCAGGCGATCACGCACGGGGTCCGCCGCGCCTTCTCGACGGTGTTCGGCCGCCCCGACGAGGAGCTCGACCTGTCGGTCGTCTACGACATCGCCCACAACATGGCGAAGGTCGAGACGCACTCCACCGAGAGCGGCCCGAAGCGACTCCTCGTCCATCGCAAGGGCGCCACACGCGCCTTCCCCGCCGGACGCGAGGAAGTGCCGGCGCCCTACCGACGGTTCGGACAACCGGTACTGATCCCCGGTGACATGGGAACGGCGAGCTACGTTCTCGTCGGGCTTCCGACGTCGATGGAGAGGTCCTGGGGCTCCTCGTGCCACGGGGCCGGCCGACGGCTGAGCCGCCACGCAGCCGTTCGGGCGTTCCGGTACGAGGAGGTCACGCGGGACCTCCGGGCGAAGGGGATCCTCGTTCGGTCGGCGTCGCGGGAAGGGGTCACCGAAGAAGCACCCGGGGCCTACAAGGATGTCGAAGAGGTCGTACGCGTTGCCGAGGGCGCGGGGCTCACCCGGCGCGTCGCTCGATTGACCCCGCTCGGCGTGGTCAAGGGGTAGGCGGCCGGTCCCGCCGACGATCCCAGAGGGCGATCGACAGTCCGGCCAGGACCACGACCACGCCGCCGATGAGGAGGTAGACGGGGAGCTCGGACGCGGGAGCGGAGGTGGGCGTCGACGGGGGGCTCTCGATGACGATCGACCAGCTCAGTTCGACCATCGCTCCGTCCCCGTCGCGTACCGTGAGCGCGGCGGAATAGCGGCCCGGTGTGAGGTACCGGTGCTCGAAGGTCTGGTTCGCGTTCAGGGTCCCGTCACCGGTCTGCCACTCGTAGGTGTACGGGACGGTGCCGCCGCTCGCGTTCGCGACGAAGCTCACCTCCAGGGGGGCGACTCCCCCCTGGACCGACGGGCCGCCGCTGACCGCGAGGACCGGAGAGAGTCCGGCGCCGATGTCGACCCCGAAGGAGGCGAAGGCCACATCGCCCCAGGAGTCGCTGCCGTTGACGAGGGCCGTGTAGGCCCCCGCCGTCCCGTACGTATGGTCCACGCTGAAACCGCTCTCGGACATCCCGTCCCCGAAGCTCCAGTTCGCCACGCCGCCCCCCGGGGCGGTCACGGCGGCGGTTCCTGACCAAACCACCCCCGGTGCCCCCTCGGTGGGGCCCCCGGACGCGGAGAGGGCGAGCGCGTCGACCGCCGGCACGAAGCTGCCGCTCTCGGACGCGAACAGCTGGGGAGTGACGAGCGTCGCCACAGTGGTGGGGAAACCGTCCCCCCAATCGGCCGTGATCGAAGCGTAGAGATTGGAGGAGAGGTCCGCGCTTCCGGCCGTGTACGTCTGTTCCGCCGCCGACCCCCACGCCGTGGCGTTGCCACCCAGCTTCCAGAAGAGGGGCGACACGGGGGTCGACCCGTTCGGGAGCGCGGCGTGCGCGATGAAGTGTACCGTAGTCCCCGACGACAGATTGACCGCGGGGGAGAAAGTGGCCCACAGCGTCGGGACGGAGCCCCCTCCGCTCGGAAGGACTTCGATCACGAACCCTTCACTGGCGTTCCCATGGCCCTGGTCCCACGCGTCCCCGGTCGCGGAGTAAAATCCGGCCGATGTGTAGGTGTGGGCGACCCGAGCCCCGACCGCGCCGGAGCCGTCCCCAAAGTTCCAGAAGGTGTCGTTGGCGTCGGCGAGGTATCCACCGCCCGTGCTCACGGAAAACTGGACCGTCAATGGTGCCGGCCCGTACGTCGGAGTCGCCCCAAAGGACGCCGTCAACGCGGGGGCGACCGTTACATTCGTCTCGTTGGAGGCTCGGTCCCCGATGAGGTCGGTCGCATTCAGCGATAGAGGGAAGGTCCCGGGGGAGCGGAAGATCGTGCAGCCGCACGCTCCCACGTAGGGGTCCGTGGACGCGAACACGTCGGTCACCCCCGATCCCCCCTCATTGGTCACGCCCCCCTGGGTCTGGAAGAGGGATGGGAAGTCTGCCGGGGCGTCGCGCACCGGTGGTGACGTCACCGCGCTCACGGTGAACGGTCCGGTGGCGTTCGAGCAGGTCCGGCTCGGTGCGCCCTCGACGTCGATCGGGAGGGGTCCTCCCCGACCACCGGCGATCGGGTGACCCGAATCCTGGACGATCACCGTCGCACAGAAGGCACCCGCGACGGCGTAGGCGTGCGTCGTCACGTGAGCCGAGGAGAGGTTGAGAAACGTCCCGTCTCCGAACGAGTAGAGGTAACTGTACGGGGCCGTCCCACCATGGACAGCCGTGGTGAAGGTGACCGGAGCTCCGACCAGCGGCGCTGGGTTCGACGGGGTCAGGGTGACATTCAACGAACCACCCCCACCGACCACGATCGCGACCGGGTCCGAGACCGTCAGATTCCCCGACGAGTCCGCGACGAACGCTTCGGCAGCGTACACTCCGGCCTCCCCGAATGTGTGCCGGACGACCCCATTGGAAGCCAGCGCCGACGTACCGTCGCCGAAGTAGACGCCCTGGAGAGGATAGGGCGATTGACCGCCGGAGGTCGCGATGGCGAACCGAACCTCGAGCGGGGCCTCGCCCGAGGTCGCGTTCGCGTACAACAGGGCGTGCAGCGAAGAGACGGGCACCGAGGGCCGGCTGAGATCCTGGACCAACGCGCCGACGATCGGCGTGCCGACCCCCGTCACGGGGTCCCAGCCGATCGCGGCGTCGTACCCGTTGTTCCCCGAGGTGATATCGTGGAAATCGGTCGCGTAGTCCGGACCGTTCAGGATGGAGTAGAACGACGGGTCGAGGAGGCCGAGGTCGTGGCCCGCGAACTGGTCTGAGATCGCCCCGAAGCCGGCCCAGATCGGGGTCGCAAGGCTCGTTCCGCCCACAAGACCCACCCCGCCGCCGGCGACGAACTCGACGGGGTCGGACGCGTCGGCCGATACATCGGGGACCCCTCGGGTCGCGGGAGAAACGGGGAGGCCCTCGCCGGACTGCCAGTACGGCCGGGGGAAGGGGGAGTAGCCTCCGCCCGAACCTCCCTGGTTCTCGCATCCGGGGGAACGCGCTCCGGAAGAGTTGCCGCTCCAGCCTATTTCGGACTCATAAGCTCCGGTCGAGTTGACGGTGAGGTAGGTCCCGCCCACCCCGGTCACCGACGGGTCGGACGACGGATAGTCCGTGGAGACGCCGCTCGTCCCGTCCGAGGAACCGCAGTCGCCGGTTGCGACGAACACGCTGATCCCTTCGAGCGCGGCCGCCTCGAGCACCGGGCCCAGGATCTCGTAAGACCCGTCGCTGGAGGCGTTGCACTCAGAACTGCACGCGCCGCTGAACGCGTTGAACACGCCGACATCCGGTTCCCCCCAGCTCAAAGAGATCTCGTCCACCCGCTGATGGGAAACGAGCCAGTCGACCGCGAGGTACAGTCCCACCCCCGAATTCGGCGCGAAGGTCATGGCGATCGAAGCGCCTGGCGCGGAGGCATGGGTCCACTCGATGTCGAGGGCCTCTTCCGTCCCCCACCCGCTCGAGCCGGTCTCGTTGAGATTGAGAGACGAGGGGACCGGATAGTTGAAGGTCACCGGCGGCGAAGGGAGGTCGAAGAGCGAGTCGAAGGTGGCGAGGTCGCTCGCCAGCTGCGTCTGGGGTTCTCCCGAATCGTAGGCGTCGACGACTCCGATCCGCTCTCCCGTCCCGTTTGTGCCGTTCTGCAGCAGTCCGGCCGAGTCGTAGGCGTTCCAGATGTCACACGGATTGAGACCCGAGGTGGAAGCGCACGTGGTCCCCGGCGTGACCGGTGCCGGGGCGAACCCCCGAGTGAGGTCGAGGGGCCGAGGGGTCGTCGTGTTCCCCAAGCCGTAGACCCCCGAGACCGGCACTCCGGCCGGGAGCCGAGCCGCGGAAGTATGACTGAAGAAGAGGTGGCCATCCGCGCCACGATAGTCTTCGAAGGAGGTTTCGAAGGCACCGGCGACCAGGTGGGCCGGCCCAGTGACCGTCAGCAGCAGTCCGTCCGGACTGAGGGCGGCACGGAGACCCTGGTCCTGAAAGTATCCCCTCACGGAGGCGATCGTATCGGGCGAAGCCCCGTATCGATCGGCGACCTCGGACGGCGATAGAAAGTGATGATACGCGCCTGTCCCCGGAATGGAGAGCGCGTCCTCGTACGAGAGGAACCCGTTCGGGTTCTGCGAAGGCAGGCCGACCAGCACCGTCAGCGGAGTGGTGGGCGGAAGGGCGCCGAGGGCTTGCACCCCAGCGCCGGGAAGGAATCCTCCGGCGACGAGCACTGGGCCGGACGGACCCACGGCCATGACCGTCGACGTCGGATCCAATGGCCCGTGGCTGCCCGCCCCCGCACCGACGGGATCGGCCAGGGTAACGGCGGCCAAAATCGCGAGAACGGCCACCGCGATGCTCGCGGCGCCGGCGGCGCGGAATACCACGTCGCTAACGACGCGGCCACCGTGTTTAACCCTGATGCCCGTTCGACGCCCTCGGCGCACAAGACCTCATAAACGGCGCCTAGCGTGAGGCGGCGGGGAGTTTGTGGACCCGTACTTGGGCTACGAGATCGCGGGCGCGGTCATCGTCGCCTATCTCCTCCTGATACTGCTCCTCGGACGCGCCGGGTACATCGCTCCCAATCGGGCGGTCTCGTTCTTCGGCCCCGCGCTCATGATCAAGACCCAGCGGGGGCGGGCGATGATCGACCGGTGGGGTCGTTTCCGCCGCTTCTGGACGTGGGCGAGCGATCTCGGGATCGCGCTCGCCGCGCTCGCGATGGTCACCATCATCGTGCTCCTCCTTCTGGACGCGGTCGTCTCGCTGCGCATCCCCGCCTCCGAAGCTCCCTCGGTCCAGGAGGCCGTCGGCCTACCGGGAATCAACCCGATCATCCCGATCGGGTACGGCATCCTCGCCCTCGTGGTCGGGATCGTGCTCCACGAGCTCGCCCACGGGATCGTCGCCCGCTCCCAGGGGATCGGCGTGAAGAGCCTCGGCATCCTCCTCTTTGTCGTCCCGGTCGGGGCCTTCGTCGAGCAGGACGACGCGGACATGAACGCGGCCTCCCGCCGGCGTCGGGACCGCGTCGCCGCGGCGGGCGTCCTCGCGAACTTTGCGATCGCGTTGGTCTTCTTCGTTGCGTTGTCGGCCGTCATCTCGACGTCGGTCGCTCCGAACGCGAACGGCGTCGGTGTCGCCTACGTCCAGGCGGGCTCGCCGGCGGCGAACGCGAGCCTCGTCCCGGGCGATATCATCACGTCCATCAATGGCACCGCTACCACGAGTGCCAATCTCTTCGAGTCGTCGTTGGCCGACACGACACCGAGCGAGACCGTCTTGGTCACGTACTACTCCGAATCGAGTCACGCGAGCACTACCGTCTCGGTGGTCCTCGCCCCAAGCACGACGGTGAAAGGACGGGGGTTCCTTGGGGTCGCCGTCACGTTTCTGACGCCGAAGGAGCTCACCCAGACGCTCACCTCACCCCTTTCGAGCTCGAACGGCCCGTTCGTGGGAGCGATCGATTGGCTGGTGCTCCCGCTCGCTGGCCTCGAACCGATGAGCGGCACCCCGACCACTTACTTCCATCTCACCGGCGTGTTCGCCGGAACCGACCCGAACACCTTCTGGATCGGGGCCAACATCCTGTACTGGATCGCGTGGATGAGCCTGCTCCTCGGGCTCTCGAATGCCCTCCCCATGATCCCGCTGGACGGCGGGCTTCTCTTCCGCGACTTCGCTGCGTCGATCGCGGCCCGGTTCAAGAAAGGGTGGAGCGCGGTGCGTCTCGATGAGTTCGGAGCGCGCGCCGCCATCGTATCTACCCTGCTGGTCTTGGTGCTCCTCGCATGGCAGTTCATCGTGCCTCGGCTCCTCTAGACCCGGCCTCCCTCTACGGGGAGTACCCATTCCTGCCGGGGGCCGAGAGCCTCGTACGAGGTCAGACATGGACCGTCCGGACCCTGCTCGAGGACCCGGCGTACACCTCGGCCCGCTCGCTCGGCCGGGCCCGCATCCTGGCTGCCGCGGACGACCCGCGCGCGGCGAAGGACGTCGCCGAGTTCGCCGGGACCTCGGCCGACGTGCGCTACCTCTCCTTCCTCTTCGCCCGCCTCGTGCTGTCGGCCGCGCCGTCCCCGGCCCCACTCCGGCGGTGGGCGGTCGCCGAGTCGAAGCGCTCCTCGGGCCGGCTCGAGTCGCTGCGGGGACCCGACCAGGAGGCCGAGATCGAAGCGGTGTCGGAGGCTCTGCGGACCCCGTGGGCCGCCGGCCCCGACGGGATGGAGATCCCCCTGGTCGAATACGTTCGGCTCGCGACTCCGATCCGCGAAGCCGACTATCGGCTTGTCCGTCAGGAGGTCCATGCGGGACTCGTCCGGGTCCGGCCGAAGCGGGCGGCCCGGCTGCTCGAGGAGGCGATCCGACGCACGCTCGCGGAACCGATCCCGCTCACTCCGGAGGTGGTCGCCCAGGTCCGCGAGCGGGAGGCCGAGCTCTTGGGAGAAGTCGCCGCACGGATGCCGCTGCCCGTCGCGCGCCCCTCGGCCGGCGGAGGAGTCCTGCGCCCGGAGCGATTTCCTCCCTGCATCCGCAAGATGCGCCGCACGCTCCAGAAGGGAGAGAACCTCTCCCACGCGGGGCGCTTTGCTCTGGCAGCGTTCCTCCACCGAGCCGGGGCCGACCCGGAGACGATCGTGGACGCCTACCGGGGAGCTCCGGACTTCGATGAATCGATCACCCGCTACCAGGTCGAGCACATCACCCAGCACGCCGGCGGGGTGGGGTACGAACCTCCCGAATGCGAGACCCTTCGCAGCCACGGCCTGTGCGTCCGCGAGGGGGACCCGGCCGCGGAGACCGCGGTCGACCGCGCCCGGGATCCCCTCTGCTTCGAGGAGCGGCTCCGCCACCCACTCCAGTACTACCGGATCCGCGGCGGCACCGTCCTGGAGCGGGGGGACCCCAGCGGTGGGCCCGACGCTAGGCCGACGGCGGCAGGGCGCGATAGACCCGGACCGCCCGGGAGATCGCCGTCCACTGCCCGGCGATGACGATGTACAGCAGGGCGATGTCGAGCACGGTGAACCCGAGGCCGAGCCCGTGGAATCGGGACCAGGGTTCCGAAGGCGCCCAGGGCCAGGGGAGCGACCAGTCGAATTCGAGGAAGGTCGCGAGGACGAGCACGACGAGCCGGTCGGCCCGCGTCAGGATCCCCCCGTAGAGCCGGCCCTGCCCGACCGCCTGGGCCTGCGTGCCCATGTAGCTCGCGAGCAGGAGGCTGACGAGCGCGAGCAGCGCGAGGATCGGGTTCGCGTAGCCCGACACGGCGATCCCGAGCAGGATGAGGACGTCGGCGTACCGGTCGAAGACGTGGTCGAGAAAGTCCCCCCGGAGGGACGTCCGCCCGGTCGCGCGGGCCACCGCCCCGTCGAGCACGTCGAACACCCCGGAGCCGAAGATGAGGACCGCCACGGGAAGGAACAGCAGCGGTGTGGTCCAGCGGACGAGCGCCGCGAGCACGGCGGCTCCGGCCGCGAGGCCGAGCGCGAGCCCGCTCAGCCGGTCGGGCCGCCACCCGAGGAATGGACGCGCCATGCGGGCGACGTACGGGGCCACCCGGGCCCGGTACTCCTCGAGCACCATCGGTCGACCCTACGGAGCCCGGTCCAAAAGATAGTCGGTGACCCTCGGGTCCGAGAGCCAGTCGACGCGGATCGCCCGCCCGGGTCGGCGCGAGCGGGCGAACGCGCGCACCGCATGCGCGACGGTGCTGCTCGACCGACCGGTCGTGTCGACCTGATAGACGCGCCGGCCCGGACCGGTAGCCTCCCACCGGATGACGTCGGTGGCTTCGGCCGCCACGTTCTGCGCCTGCGTCGCGGCGCTGCCCCGGTGGGCCCTGCGTAGCCGTCGATCCAACTCGATCGGGTCGCAACGGAGGACGACCACGTCGCGCAACGGGAGCAGGTGGGCGAGGTGGCCCACCACGACGTCGAAGTGGTCGAGGGCGCGCGGGTTCCGGGCGTGCCGAACCAGTCGGGGCAGGTCCACTTCGACCCCCCCCGGGATCGTTCGCGCGAGTCCCCAAGCGCGGGCGAGGTCGGCGACCTCCACCGTCCGAAGCGGACGCAGCTCGCGGGCGACGCTCGACTTTCCGGTCCCGGGAGTTCCCGTCAGCGCGATCGGGCGCACCATGACCGAAGGTCCACCTCGGCGGGCGGGATGAGACCTTCGCTCCCGTCCGGGATGTTCTCCCCTCAGGCGAACCGAAGCGCGGAGTACGTTCGACGCCAGGCGAGTACTTCCACGCCGACCCGCTCCGAGCGAAGTCCGGCTCGCACGAGGAGGTCCGCGAGGCGGGGCATGTCGGACGGGGTGAGGCCCAGGCGGGTAACCTCCGCCGTCCCGATCCGACCCACGAGGTCGATGAGGAGCCGTTGCCGCTCGAGCCGACGGGCGAGCGCCCCGGCCCGAAGGTGCGCGGAACTCTCGAGGCGAGGTCGGTCGAGGTGGATCTGGTGGGAGCGGGTGAACCCGAGCGACTCGGCGATGAGCGGCATCCCGAGGTCGGAGAGCGAGCGCGCGAGCCCTTGGGCGTTCGCGACGACGGTGCGCGCGTAATCCGCACCGCACCGCTCGAGCTCGAGGAGCGTTTGCGCGAGGCCGGCGATCCGGTTCCAGTGCGCGTTGTCGAAGATCCGCCAGACGAGCGCGGGGTCGAGTTGGGCGAACAGGTCCTCGCGGTCGGTGTAGAGGAGCCCCCCCTGCGGGCCCGGGAACGACTTGTGCGTGCTCCCGAAGACGACGTCCGCGCCCTCCCGCAGCGGGTCCTGGAACTCCCCGCCCGCGATCAGACCGAGGACGTGCGAGGCGTCGTAGAAGACGAGGGCGTCGATCGCGTGCGCGGCCTCCGCGATCTCGCGGAGCGGGTACGGGAAGAGGAAGAAGCTCTGGCCGAGGACGACCGCGTTCGGACGCTCCTCCCGAATGGTGGCGACGGCCCGGTCGGCGTCGACAGAGAATCCGGGCCCATCGGCCGGCAACGGCCGTACCGTGTAGCCGAATAGGCTCGGGATGAATCCCGGAGCATAACCATCGTACCCCCCTTCCTCGGGGGCGATCGCGAGGAGGCGCGATTTGGGTGGGAGGAGCGGGACGATCGCCGACAGCGCGGCGATATGGCCGGAGAGCGGCCGGGTGGTCGCGCACTTCGCCCGGAAGACCCGGGCCGCGGCGGCGTTGGCCAGCGCTTCGATCTGGTCCGTGTATCGGGTGCCGGTGTAGCTGTTGTCGATCGTCTCGCCGTGGAAGACGACCTCGAGTGGGAGCGTGTAGCGACCCGCGAGGTCGCTCGAGAGGTACTTGCGGGCGGTAGGGGAGACCGCGTTCTCGCTCGCCAATAGGTTGAAGACGCTGCGTCCGCGCCACCGGTCGTGGGCCTGCACGAGGCCCGCGAGACGGGCCTCCTCGCTAGGGGGAGGACCGGTCATTCGGACCCGACGGCCCGGGACGCGGACCTTGCGCGAGCTTGCGGTGCTCGGTGTGCCCGCAGCGCGGACAGACGAGCTCCTTCGGCCCGATCCGCAGGAGCGCGTGGCAGACCTGACAGCGGGCGGCGACGACCCCGAGCGGGGCGGCGGCGGTCGTCAGCTTGACCGAAGGATGGGATTGGAGGACGCGGGCTAGCAAGGTGTCGCCGACCGCGAACACTTCCGACAAGCTCTCGGTGTACCCCTCCTTGGCCTTGGAGATGTGGACGGTCCCCTCGGGGCCACCGGGCACGGGGCGGGGATTGTCGCCGGCGGTGAGGATCGTGCAGATCGCCATGGCGGTCTTCAGCTCATCCACGCGCGCGTAGACGAGGTCGTCCTCCTGGACCTCCGGTATCCCGTTCCTTGCGTCCACCCGGATGCTCTTGTCGCGAGGGTCGACGCGGGGCGTTCCCAAGAGGGAGGCGTAGATCCGTCCGCGGTTCTCGTACGTCCCGCGTCCGGGCAGGAATTCCTCTGCGGCGCCGAGATAATCTCCGGGCACGACGAGCTTTGGTAGTTCGGGGTCACTCATGGTTCTGTACCGGTCGCGATCGCCCAGAGGTCGACCGAGATCGGCACCCGAGCGTGCGTGTGGTGCGGGAACGTCCGCGCCAGGCTCCACGCGACGGGATGCGTCTCGATGATACGGGCGCCGCGTGCGACCGCCCGACGCGCTATAAAGGTTCGGGAGTCGGAAAGCGCGAACGCGTAAACCGCGCGGTGGGCGCGGTCCAGCGCCACGTCCCAGAACGGCCGGTCGGCGTGACGCCGCTGGGCCCCGAAGGGCGGGTTCATGACGACCACGTCGCTCGAGCCCGTCCACCGCGCGACGTCCGACTCGTGCCACGCGACCGAAACGCCGGCGGCCCGGGCTGCTTCCCGCGCGAGCTCGAGCGCGGCCGGGTCCGCGTCGACCCCCACCACGGGGCCGGCGCCCACGAGAGCGGCGCCGATCGCCAGCCGTCCCGTGCCGCAGCCGAGGTCGGTCACCGAGGCTCCCTCGAGGCCGGTGAGACGCACCGCGGTGTCGAGCAGGTCGGCCGCGGCCTCTGCCGGCGTGACGACCTGTTCGAGCTCCGAACGCGGCCGAACGAACGGCGGGACCGCCTCGATCTCGCGCACGAGTTCGGAGCGGCGCATGACGACCTCACTCCCCCGGGGCGGAAGACGGTCGCGTCCGGGCGCGCTGGGGGGCGGCGATGCGGGGAGCCGGATTCGAACCGGCGAACGCCTTACGCGACAGGATCTCTTCGCCGGAGCTCCGGCATTTAAGTCCTGCGCCGTTTCCGGGCTTGGCTATCCCCGCGGGGCTAGCGGACGGCCGTGACGGCCGTCGCTTCCTCGGCCTTCGCCGGACGCGCGGCGGCCTTCTTGACCGATACGCGGCGGGGGAAGTACTTCAGGAGCACGACGTCGTTCACGGCCGCGACCCAGCGATACGGGACGCTCGTGGGACGGGAGTCCTCCACTAACATCGGACTGGTCTCGTCGACGTAGATGCCGTCGATCTTGGCCGCCTCGACGTCGACGATCACGTTGTCGACCTCGCCGAGAAGGCGTCCGTCGGGCGTGTAGATTTGGCGACCCATCAGTTCGGTCATCTCGACGAGCATGGACTATTCCCGAAGGCGGCCGACGCGGTTCTCCCTTCTTATGCCTTTGGGCGGAGCCGCACCCCGCCGGCCCTCGAGGGAACCGTCCGCGCCCCCTAGAACGACAGCGTCTCCCCCAACCGCACCCGCGGGTCCAGGTAGGCGATGAGGAAGTCGGCGATCACGTTCGCGATCACGACCATGAAGGTGAGCGTGAGCGTGGCCCCGGTGATCATCGCAAAGTCGATCCCCCCGCTGCCGCCGGCCCCGCCGGCGGCGAGGGCCACCATGAGCCCGACCCCGTTCGAATTGAACAGGAACTCGGCGATCGGCAACCAACCGAAGAACGTGGCGAACGAGACCGCGAGGACGGTCACGGTCATCGTGTTCGAGTTCCGGGCCACCTGCCGATGGAGGATGGTCTTCTCCGAGACCCCCTGGGCGCGCGCGGTCCGGACGTAGTCGAGGTTCATCACCTCAAGGGAACTGTTCCGGACGTAGCGGAGGATGAGGCCCAAGTGGGCGAATGCGATCACGATCGCCGGCAGGACGAGCCGGAGGACCGAGTCGGCCCCCAGCCAGGGTTCTCCGTTGAGGAAGGCATCGACCGTGGGGAACCCGGTGGGATGACTGATGACGCCGAACGAGAGCCAGGAGGGGTATTGATTGCCGACGAAGCAGAGCTGGTTTGGCCACGACCCCTGGAACTCGGCCCAGGTCGGCTCACCGAGGGGGCACCACGGGTACCGGGCGAAATATCCGGTGTGACTGCCCACCGTAATGACGCAGAGGACGAGCAGCAGCGAGCCGAGCAGGTACGTGGGGACCGCGAACCCGGAGAACGAGATCGCGCGGACGGCCTGGTCTGCCGGTTGGTTGCGTCGGGAGGCCGCGAGTCGTCCGAGCGGGAACGCCACCGCGACGACGATCCCCATCGCGAGCGCGATGAGCTCGAGCGTGTACGGGAGGAACCATCCGAGGACCTCCGTCACCGGTTGGCCCGCGGCTTCCGGGAAAAGCGCGGCGATCGTGCTGGCGTTGTCGACATACCCCCAGTGCCCGGTGAAGATGTTTCCGATGTAGTGGAGCCATTGGACCGGGATGGGCATGTTCAGACCCGACCGATTGAGGAACCGGTAGTAGACCGGATTGTAGCACTGTTGGTACTGGTGGGGCGGAAGACAGGGCGCGGTCGGCTGGTAGATGTCCGGGTTCCGCGGGCTGGGAGAGCCGTACATCGCGGTCAACTGGGTGGGGATCGGCAGCGAACTGTTGAGCAGGAACGTGACGGTCATCACTCCGAGGATGACGGGGATGAGGAGAAGCACCCGTCGGAGCAGATAGACCGACAACCGCACGGCCGAGTCAGGACCGGGCCTCCCTTTTTACCTGATGGGAAACCCGCCGGCGGCCCCTCCCCGGGAGCCTTCTCGTCCGGCAGCCGGTCCGGATCTAGCTGTCCGAAGTCCCCGCCGCCTGACGGACCTGCGATCGGTACATGTGGAGGAGCTCCGCGGTCGTGGTCGCGTCCGTCGGGCCCTTCTCTTCCCGGATCCGGCCCGTGAATCGGGGGAACCGCAGCGCGAAGCCGACGCCCGCGCGGACCGCCCCGAGCCCGGCCGGATGGACCGGGCTCAACGTCAGTTCGGCCCCCCGGACCTCGAGGACCAGCCCCGGCCGGAACCAGTGGTCGGGGACCAGGCTGGAGGCGACCTCGGCGGGCTTCTCGTCGGTTCGGAACGGCGCGAGGCGCCGTGGCATCTCTGCGAGGGCGGCATCATCGAACCCGCTCCCGACCTTGCAGAACGACTCGAACCGGTCGCGGGTGGCGTCGTAGGCCGCGAGGAGGAACGCCCCGTAGTGACCGGCCCGGCGGCCCCGCCCCGGAAACGCTCCGACGACGACGCCGTCGATCGAGTCGGTGAGGCCGACCGTGTAGTCGCGCTTGTACTTGATCCACCAGTACCCGCGGGCCCCGGCCCGGTACCCGCTGCCGGCGGCGACCGATTTGGCCATGAGACCCTCGCCGCCGGCGGCGACCGCCTCGTCCAGGAAGGCGGTCGCTTCGTCCGCGGTCGTCACGATCCGTTGCGTTGCGAGACGGACCCGCTCGTTGGGTCGAACGATCGATTCGAGCGTGGCGCGGCGTTCGGGGAGGTCGAGTTCCCAGACCGCGGTGCCGCCGGCGAGGAGCACATCAAAGAGGAAGAGGCATACCGGGATCTCTTCCTGGGCCTGGGCCAGGTCGTGCTTGCGTCCCCGCCGCCGGGAGACCTCCTGGAACGGCTGGATCTCGTCGGTCTCGAGGTCGATGGGGACGCACTCTCCCTCGACGATGGCGGGCAGGGAGTGGAGCGCCTTAGGAAGCTCGCGCACGAGCTCGGGGAACTGGGCGGATGTCTCCTCGAGCCGACGGGAGAAGAGGCGGACCGTCCCGTCCGCCGCCACGTGGGCCTGCATCCGCAGTCCGTCGTACTTGTATTCCACGGCGGCCCGCCCTTCCATGCGCTCGAGGACGGCCGCGAGGGTGGGCTCCCGTTCGGCGAGCATCGGGCGGACCGGACGCCCCACTTGGAGCTGGATCGTCGCGAGGCCGTCGAGGCTTCCCGCGACGAGGGCCCCCGCGACGAGGCCGAGGTCGCTTGACAGGTTGAACGCCGCTTCGATCCGGGTGCGGGCGGCCTTCGAGCCATCGGCGAACACCACGGCCAGCGCGTCGAGGATCGTCATCTCCCGCACACCCACGCGGAGCGTGCCGAGGACGAACCGCACGAGGAACTTCCCCTCGACCGGAGTGGCCCGGCCCAGTAGTTCCGTGAGGACGCGCACCTTCGTCTCCTGGGACCCCGGACCGTTCGCCGCGGCGATCCGTTCGAGTTCGGAGTACACCTGGGCGACCGTCAGCGGGTCGTCCGCGACGAGACGGGGGCGCTCGGTGAGGAGCTGGACGACCACGAGGCCCAGATCCCCCGCCTCCTTCGCGCGACGGGCGACGTCCGGCTCCGGCGTGTGGGTCGCGACGCCGACCGCCTTGCGCGCAAGGGAGTCGGCGACGCCGAGCTCCACTCCCTCGTACTCGGGGCGGAGCATCCCCTGCGAGAGGTAGAGCACTCGGTCGAGCTCGGGCGGCTTGAGCGGTCGGAACAGGTCCGCGAGGATCGCCCGCATCTCGAGGCGTTTTGGCGTCCCCTCGAGCCGCTCGTACGCGGCCGCGAGTTCAGCGAACTGCATCGCGGGCCCCCCGGACCGCGGCTTCCCGGAGGCGGCGAAGGTTTTCCGCCACCGGGACGTCGTTGAAGACGGAGTTCCCGCAGACGAAGAACGAGGCGCCCGCCGCCGCCGAGGGAACGATCGTCTCGGAAGTGATGCCCCCGTCGATCGAGACCTCAGCGCGGCTGCCCAGCGCGCGCAACCGCCGACGGGCCGCCTCCACCTTCGGGAGGACCTCGGGCCGGAACTTTTGCCCGGAGAATCCGGGTTCAACGCTCATCACAAGGATCTGCTCGACCCGGTCCGCCAGGGTTTCGATCGCGGAGAACGGCGTAGCGGGGCGGATCGCCACCCCCGCCGCCGCCCCGACACGGTGGATCTCGCGGATCGTGGCCTCGGGGTCGGAGCGTGCCTCGACGTGAAAGACCAGCGTGTCGCCTCCCGCGGTGCGGAACGCCTCCACATACCGGAGCGGCTCTTCGATCATGAGATGGACGTCCAGGGGCAACCGGGTCCGGGCCCGGACCGCGCTCACGAGCGCCGGCCCGAAGGAAAGGTTCGGTACGAAGTGGCCGTCCATCACATCGAGGTGGAGCGCGTCCGCCCCGCCCGCTTCGGCCGCTCGGACCGCGTCGCCCAGCGCGCCGAAATCGGCACTGAGGAGGGACGGTGCGAGCCGGACGCGGAGGTCGGCCTCGGGCACGGGGTTCGCAGGACGGCTCCCTATTTAGGGCACCGTTCGGAGGAGCTTCCCTAGGCGAATTCCTTCGGGTTGGTTCCTTCGGGACCGAGGGCGGCCCGGCCCAGGGTGCGGACGGTCGTTCCCTCGGGGGTCCATCGGCCGAACTCGGTGAGGCGGAGCCAGGTGGGTTGGAAGCCGCCTCGGACCGGACGGCCCAGGTCCGAACGGAACCAGAGGTACCGCCAGGACAACAGCTCGAGATAGGTCGCCGGAATCAGGCCCAGCAACCCCACCCAAAGGAGGCCGGCTTCGATACCGGCTCCGACGATCCAAGTGTCGAAGATGAGGAACAGGAGTCCCATCCACCATTTCGCGCCATCGAACAGGAACCACTCCTTCCAGGGAGGCCCGGGGTCGAGCAGCGCCCGCCGCTTCTCGTCGACGACCTGCTCGAGCCGTTCGCGGTAGTCGAACTCCTCGTCCGGAGTACCTTCTTCGGAGGGCGAGAGATTCGGGGACCGCATCGTCCAGCCCCGGGCGGTCTACGACGCCCCGCCCGGCGACGAGAGCGCCGCGGCCCGCGGCGTTTCCATCCCGCCGTGGCCGATTGGGGTCATGGTCGCCGGGGCGGCGCCCGAGTACGCCTCCGGGTATAGATGACACGCGACGAAGTGATTGCGTCGGACCTCGAGCATCGGAGGGTCCACCTGGGAGCAGATCGGCATCACGGCCGGGCAGCGAGTGTGGAACCGGCACCCCGATGGCGGGGCCGCGGGACTCGGCACGTCGCCCTGGAGGACGACCCGTTCGCGCTTCAACTCGGGATCGGGGATGGGGATCGCCGAGAGGAGCGCCTGGGTGTACGGGTGGAGGGGCTGCGTGAAGAGCGCGTTCGTTTCTGCCGTCTCGACCACCACGCCGAGATACATCACGACGACGCGGTGCGCCATGGCACGGACGACGGAGAGGTGGTGGGAGATGAACAGGTAGGCCAGCCGCTGCTCGGTCTGGAGCTTCTTCAAGATGTTGAGGATCTGGGCCTGGACCGAGACGTCGAGCGCGCTGGTCGGTTCGTCCAGGACGATGAACTCGGGCCGCAGAGCGAGGGCCCGGGCGATCCCGATCCGTTGCCGCTGTCCCCCCGAGAACTCGTGCGGGAACCGCCACTCGTGCTCGGGGTTGAGGCCGACGTCCTGGAGGAGCTCGGTCACCCGGGCCGCCCGTTGGGCGCGCGTTCCGGCGTGGTGGATCTCGAGCGGTTCCGCCAAGATGTCCTTCACGAGCATCCGGGGGCTCAGGGAACTGAACGGGTCCTGGAAGACGATCTGGAGCTTCCCCCGGAGCTTTCGCATCTTTCGGGCGGGTAGTCGGTAGAGGGAGTACTTGTCGGCCAGTGTATCGAGCTCGTTGAGAGCCCTTTGGGCCGCCGGCGAGGTCGGACGCGCCTTCCCATTGTTGTCGTCGCGGTTGATCGGGGGAAGCTGGGGGTAGAGCGTGTTCAGCCGGTCCTGGACCTCGGGGGGAGGCCGGTAGTAGGCGTGGCCCGAGGTCGGTTCGATGAGCCGCAGCAGCATCCGGCCGACCGTCGTCTTCCCGCAGCCCGACTCGCCGACGAGGCCGATCGTCTCGCCCTCGAAGATGTCGAGGCTGACACCATCGACCGCGCGGACGTCTCCGACCCGCGTGCCGAAGAAACCGCCGCGGATGGGGAAGTACTTCCGGAGGTTCCGTACCGACAGGACGACGGGCGGCTCGCCTTCCGGTGTGCTCACGACGATCCTCCGGAGCTCAAGGAGTTGCGACCGGACCCTGATATAAATAGCACGCGACCGAATGATCCGGTCCCTCGAGCGTCATCGGAGGGGCCACCGTCTTGCACACCGGCATCGCGTAGGGGCAGCGCGGATGGAACCGGCATCCCGACGGCGGGGTGATCAGGTTGGGCACCGAGCCGGGGATCGAGGCGAGCTCCTTCTCGGGTTGGTCGAGCCGGGGGATGGACGCGAGGAG
The DNA here is from genome assembly GCA_022750335.1 of Thermoplasmata archaeon. Classification (GTDB taxonomy): domain Archaea; phylum Thermoplasmatota; class Thermoplasmata; order Lutacidiplasmatales; family UBA184; genus Lutacidiplasma. The sequence continues at coordinate 25,434 of JAKIVX010000002.1, forward strand.
GCCCTGGGCATAGGGGTGGAGCGGACGTCGGAAGACCTCGCGCACCGGGCCTTTCTCGATGATGCGTCCGGCGTACATCACCGCGACGCTGTCGGCCACTTCCGCGATGACGGCGAGGTCGTGCGTGATGAGGAGGATGGCGGTGCCGACCCGTTCTTTCAGGTCCCGCATCAACTCGAGAATCTGGGCCTGGATGGTCACGTCCAGCGCCGTGGTCGGTTCGTCGGCGATGAGCAGGTCGGGCTCCGAGGAGAGCGACATCGCGATCATCACCCGCTGCAGCATCCCACCGGAGAGTTCGTGCGGGTAGCCCCGGGCCACTTGCACCGGGTTCGCGATCGAGACGCCCTCCAGCAGCCGGACGACCCGCCAGAATAGTTCGCGCTGGAGCGATCGGCCGCTGCGCCGCTTGATCCCCCAGAGCCGGTAATAGAAGTGAGTGAGGCGGAGCTGACCGGCCTGGCGCTTTAGGTTGAGCCGCGCGGTCGCGTGCGACTCGCGGTCCAGCATCTCCGACATGAAGACGTCGCTCAACTTCGCCTGGATCTCGAGGAGGTGGCGCTGGTAGGCGAGGTACCGACGGGCCGAGGCACCGAGCCGGATCCGGTCGAGCGAACGGCCGAGTTCCCGTCGCATCTCTTCCGGCCGGCTCGACGCGGCGCGTACGATGTAGAACGCCTGGGTGCCGATCGAGCTGACGTTCGCGGCTTCCCCGAAGCGCTTCGCTGCCGCCCGGATCTCCTCCCGGCTTCCGCTGCGCGCCGCGTCCAGAAGTTGGGCCCCCGCCCGGCCGACGGCCGGAGAATCGGGGGTGGCCCTGAGCAACTCATTGATGATCTCGATGCCCCGGTGGAGTAGGAGAACCTCGCTCAGCTGGTCCCCGATCGAGAAGACCGGGTTCATCGCCTGGGTGGGTTCCTGGAAGATGGTGGATATTGACCGCCCTCGGACGGCGGAGAGGCGTTCGTTGGCGGCCTTGATGCGGCGGAAACTCCGCTTGACCTTCACCCGACCCGTGGTGCCGACCGGGGTGTAACTGGCCTCCTTGTCGAGACCCCACAGCAGGTCCGCGCCCTGAAAGACGACCTCCCCGCTCATGATCCGCCCGGGGGGATCCGAGATGAGGCGCGTGATGGAGAACGCGGTGACGCTCTTGCCGCAACCGGTCTCCCCTACCAGGCCGACCGTCTCGCCGCGATGTACGCGGAACGTCACTCCGTCGAGGGCCTTCACGACCCCGTCGTACGTGTAGAAGTAGGTGACGAGGTCCTTGACCCGGAGGATCGTCCGCTCGTCCTCGGATTGGGAGGACGCGTCGGAAGGGGCTTCCGGCGCCCCGCTCTGGATCGGCGCCGCGTCCGCCCGGGTCTGCGGCAGGGGGTCGGTCGCCTTCGGATTTGATGCGATCGCTCCTGCCACTGAAATCACCTCACCGCCGAAGGCGGGGGTCGAGGGCATCTCTCAGGCCGTCCGAGAAGAAGTTCACGCTGATCGCGAACATGAACACGACGAGTCCCGGGAAGAAGATCTGCCACCACGGAACGATGCATCCCGTAGTCTCGGTGCAGGTGTTGAGGAAGGCCTGGAGGGAGACCACCGAGTTCGCGGACAAGGCGCCCCACTCCGGGAAGTAGGGAGTCGGGAAGATCGGGAATCCGAGGTAAATCAACACTCCGATCAGGAGCGGGATCGTTCCCACATCGAGCGACATCTGGATGAAGACCGGATACACCGAGTTCGGGATGATGTGCCGCCGGATGATCCGGCCCCGACTCGCCCCCGCGGCCCGCGCGGACTCCACGTACTTCTGTTCTCGCACAACCAGCACTTGGCCCCGAACGACCCGTGCGTAGAACGGCCACCAGGTCACCAAGAACGCCATGATGAGCAAGAATACCCGCGAGCCCCCTGGGCCGAGGCCGAGGACCGAGGTCGTGGTCTGGGTGACCACGGCAATCACGACGATCACGAACAGGATCTGGGGAATCGAGAGGAAGATGTCGACGAGACGCATGAGAGCCTCGTCGACGGCCCCACCGTAGAAGCCGGAAACGGCCCCGACGACCAGCCCGACGAGGGCGCCGCCCCCGACGATGGAAGTAGAGATTACCAAGGACCAATCAGCGCCTCGTAACAACCCCTGATAGACGTTGTAGAAACCCGACGAGGTAGACGGGGTCAAAGTGAGCGACCCGAGGGGCAGCGGCCCCATCGAGAAGTGGGCGAGGTTGAGAGTGGGGGCGATGTCGGACGGGTTCGCGGGAGGTGTCTGGTAGCAGCCCGGGCCTGGGACCGGCGAGCCTGTCGGGTAGGTACAGACCGTCTGCTCGATCGCCAGACAATCGTTCGGCGTAGTGACATTCAACGAAACTTGCCAGTTGGCGCTGCCGGAGAGGCCGAACTCATCGAAGGTTACGGAGTAGGTGTGCGCGAGGGCGAACGTCAGGCCCGAGGACGACGCTGCCCCCGCAGCGTCGGTAGTGGCGGCGGGGGTGGGATGGAACGTGATCTGAACAGTCACCGCTTTACCGGCAACTTGAAAACTCCCCGAAGCCGGAGTGGGAGTGTAGCCCTTCACCGCCACGGTGTAACCATACGTCCCATTCGGCAAACCGCCTTGCACTGGCACGGAGCTCGCCTCTGTGCTCAGAATCGTGGGGTTGGTGTAATTGGTCGCGCAGTAGCTGTTGAGGCCGTAGTACGGGAGGGGTTGCGTGCTGGCGTAGACTGCTACGATGACGAAGAAGATGATGACGCCCAACCCGAAGAGTGCCAGAGTGTTGCGCCGGAGAAAGTACCAGGTTCGCTTGTAGGCGTCGAGGCGAGGGTGGGGGCGCCCCGCCCGCCGGGGTGAGACGGTCGAGGAGGTTGCAGGGGGAGATGGGCTGCTCATTCGACCCTACCCCAGCCGAACCCGCGGGTCGAGGTAGGCGTACAGAACATCCACGATGATGTTCGCGAGGACCACGATGATGGTAAACAGGAGCGTGGCCCCAAAGACGAGCCCGAAGTCGATCCCTCCCTTGGAGATTTGGACCGAATAGGCGAGGATGAGCCCGACCCCGTTCAGCTTGAACACGTCCTCGATGATGGGGAACCCACCGATGAACGCCGCGAACGTCAGCCCGAGGACAGTGATCGTGACGTTGAGCGAGTTACGCCCGGCGTGGCGTTTCACCACGGTCTGCTCGGGTATCCCTTCCGCGCGGGCCGTTCGAACGAAGTCGAGGTTCATGACTTCGAGCATGCTGTTCCGAACAAACCGCAGCAGTCCCGCGATGGAGGCGAACGCGATCACCATGGCGGGAATCGCGATCCGAAGAATCGTGTCCAGCGCCAGCCACCCTTGACCGTGGATCAGGGCGTCCACGGTAGGGAAACCGGTGGGGTGGCTGATGAATCCGTCGGTCAACCATGACGGATACCCCTGGTTTCCGGCAGCCGCACTGATATTGTAACAAGTATACGTCGGCCAGGATCCGGTGAACTCCTGCCAGGTCGTCTCGCCCGGACCGCACCACGGCGGGTGCGCAAAGAATCCGGTCCCTGCCCCAAAGGCGATCACTGCAGCCATGAGCGCCAAGGAACTCAGGAGGAAACCGGGCAATGCATAACCCGAGAAGGACAGAATTCGTGCGGACTGGTCCACGGGACGGTTGCGGTTCACGGCGGCCAAGTTTCCGAGCGGGATGGCGATGATCAGAATGATGGCCAGGGAAAGCGCGGCGAGCTCAAGCGTGTAGGGGAGGAACCAGCCCAGGACCGTCGAAACCTGCTGTCCCTGTGTGGCCTGGAAGGTCTGGCCGGCAGTGCTACCGTTGCCGACGGTTCCCCAATTCAACGTGAAACTGTTGTAGATGTAGACCGCCCACTGGACCGGTATCGGTTTGTTGAGGCCCAATTTCGCCAAATCCTCATAGTAAACGGGGTTTCGGCACTCCTGGGCTGGGTTCGTTGGGCAGGGTCGGAGGGGTTGATACAGCCAGGCGTCTCGGGGGGGAGCCGCCCCGAACTGCGAAGAAAGTCGCTCATGAACGGGGAGTGAACTGACCAGCACGAAGGTAATGGTCATCACACCGATGATGACCGGGACGAGCAAGATTAGGCGGCGGAGAATGTACACCCACATCCGCATATCGAGAAATCACCCCTCTTCTGAGCACCCCATCACCTCCTGTATTTTATCCCTATCATGTGCCATAGCATGGTTCGGCAGATTCACGTTCAGGTTCTTGGCCCTCGCAGAATGTAACGGGCTTGCACCGATTCAGCAGGTCTGGCCGAACCTTTCAAGAACTGCTGTTCGGGGTTCCTGTCTTTCAGCTTGAGACCAAACTTCCCTGTAGTTGTAGACTAGGGCACGCGTTGCTCGAATTCCATCGACTGGCGTGACTGACCGGATTCCAAGCCTGTAGGTTTCGCCGACGTCACGCCACTTATCTGTGCGAGACCAGCGGCGCTCGCGAGCGCGCCTTGACCGTTCCGGATTTCGAGTTGGACCACCGAAGGGGGACGGTAGCGGTCGAGCGCCCGGCCTTCCCACGCATGGGATGCGGTGCGGGCCTAGGCTCCAATTCGAGTCGATCAGCGGGATAACGTCGGATCGGTTCCGTGGGACGGAACTCGTGCCATGCGATTCTCGGCTCCTAAGAATGGGAAAATTCGCCCGCCGGGAGCCCGGCCCCTCCGCTCTCGCAGAGAATGGTGCAAGGACGGGGGAACGTTGGTCGGAGCTGGCTCGTGCTGAGATATAACCCGAAATTTCAAACTTGTTAAGGTTTATATCGAGGGTCCCGTTGGGTCGCATCGAATGGGCCTCCGGGTCCTCAACGCGGAGCTAGAAGAATGCAGAGCAAAGTAAGATGGGCGACAGCCATTTTGGGTATTGCCATCGTGGGAGTGATGCTGTTCGGCAACGTGCCATCCACGCATTTTGTGGGTGGGGCCGGAGCAGTATTGCCGACTCATGAAGGCTCGTCCAGTATGGCCGGTGCGCCGAAAGCGATCGTTAGGTCGGCGGCGAATCCCCACGTGTCCGAAGGCCCTCACCCGGGCACTCTCGAGATTTGGGAGGCTACGAGTGGCGGTCCTGAGACCGTGGATCCGAGCGTTTGTTATTACACAGTTTGTGACGAGCCGATTTCTAACGTCTATCAGACGCTGATCGCGTACAACGGGACGGACGATGGTCCGACCCCCGACAACTACGTGCCGCAGCTCGCGACGTGCGTCCCGGGCTCGCTCGAATGTGCCGCTCAGTTTGGCGGGAACGACCTGGTCTACCCCAACGCAACCACAGGCGCCCCCCAGTACTACACCTTTGAGATCGATTCTGGCGCGCGCTTCTATGACTCGGCGCACGCGGCAAGCTGGGGCGTTTACCCTTCGGATGTCGTGTTCACGTTCGCCCGGACGATGGGCTTCGCGGACCTTCAGTACGAGGAGCAGACCAATGGCTGGATCAACACGCAGGACCTAGTCCCCCTCGGCAACCCGGGATGGGACAGTGGAATCCACGCGCCCCTCAACAACACGCCGAGCAACATCCTGAACGCGTTCATCGTGAACGACTCCACCTACTGCCCCCAGTCGGTGGTCGTGGCCACCAACGGGTGCGTCACCTTCAACGTTGGCGCATCGGGCCAGGCTTGGCCATACTTCCTGGAACTCCTCGCGGACAACCTTGGTGGTAGCATCCAGCCGTGCGGCTGGTACACCGCTCAAAGCGCCGGCGTCCCGGGCTTCACGGGAACGAGCGCGGCGAACGGCGATGGACCGTGCCTCCTCCCCGGCGGCACGACCAGCACGACGCAGCCCGGTTACGAGAACTACGTCAACACGACGGGACCCACCGGTTGGGACTCCTTCGAGTTGGAAGCGGACAACTGGCCCGCGAACCAGCCAGGGGTTCAGTGGAGCGACGTCGGATCTGGCCCGTACTACGTGGACAACCCCATCAGCCCCGCGAGCGGGTACACGATGGTGGCCAACCCCGCCTACGCGGCTCCAGTCGGATGCGCGGGCCAGCCGGGCTGCCAGCCCGTGGCCGGCACGTATGTTCCGAACGTCGACATCGTCTGGGAGAGCGGCACGGTAGGAGACCAGACGGGACTCACCGAGATGGAAGCGGGACAAGCGGACAGCGCCGGGTTCTTTTCGTCGGACCTCCAACAGGTCCAGACCTACGTGAAGAACTACACGCTGCTGACCAACATCCCCACGCTGACGATCGGTTTCTTCCCGTTGGATCTGACCTTCAACGTGACGAACGAGCAGACGCAGGACCTGACGGGCCAGCTCAACGTTCCGGGGAACTTCCTCCAGAACGATGCGCTGCGCCAGTTCCTCGTGAACTCGTTCCCCTACAAGACGATTGATGACACGTTCAACGAGGTCAACAACACGTTGTTCGGAGAAGCGTACGGTGGAGCGATCCCCCACAACATGGGTGACTACTACCCCACGAACATCTCCTGGCCGACCGGGGACCCGGTTTCGAGTCCTGGCACGGTAGGCAATGTCACGTGGTGGTGGGCGCAGGCGAACGACCCGTCCAGCTCCCTCTATGACCCGGAGCTGGCCGCCTGCACGTCGTCCGCGCCGTGCCGCTGGGCCACCTTCTCGTTCCTCGGGGACACCCCCTTGGACGACCAGATGAACCTGTGGAACAGCGAAGTCGCGACCCTGTCGGGCGGAAACCTGACACCGTACTTGGTCGACCAGAGCGGAAACGTGCTGATCACGGATCTCGGCAGCCCGCCGGGCCAGAACCCACTGCCCGTCTACGACTTTGGGTGGGCCCCGGACTACCCCGACCCGTCGGATTACATGGCGCCGATGTACTACCCCAGCAACTCGTACACGTCGCCCGACTCGGTCGCTCAGACGATGGCCCTCTCCGTCAACAACGCGTCGACGTGCCCCAACGACTACGGCGCGTGGTCGAACCTCACCTACTGGGCCGGCCTAACGGCCATCCCAGCGGACTGCCAGGGCGCGGCCTATGACACGATGGTCTCGTTCATGAACCAGGCGCAGTTCAACGCGAACGTCCCCCAGCGCGGGGTGGAGTACAACCTCGTCGAGCAGATCGCGAACAAGCTCGCGTTGTATGTGTACGACCCGCAATCCGTGGCCGTTATCGACTACGGGAACTGGATCCAACCGACGACCATCAACACCAACCCGGTGTTCGGTGGCGGTGGCGTTCAGCTGTGGTACGACTGGAACTACGCGGCGCTCTACCACCAGGCGACGTTCACTGAGGCGGGCCTGCTCGGCGGGACCAACTGGACCGTCACGGTTGACGGGACCCAGTACAGCTCGCTGAGTACGACGACGGTGACGGTGCCAGCGCTGACCGACGGGGTGTATGCGTACACCATCGGCGGCATCGCGGGCTACACGTCCAACCCCGTCAGCGGAACGTTTACCATCAGCGCGGCGAACGCCTCGGTGTTCGTGACCTACACGGCGATCACCGGTCCGACGTACGTCCTGACCTTCGCGGAGACCGGCCTTGCGGCCGGGACCACGTGGACGGTCACGGCGACCAGTTCGACGGGCGGTGCAGTAGCTACGGGCAACACCACCTCAATCGCCACGGTGGCTCTGCCAGCGGCCAGCTACACCTACGCGGTGCGCCCCGTGACGGGCTACAACACTCCCGCGGGTGGTACGGTGGACTTGACCGGCGCGATGACCGTCAACGTGACCTTCCTGAGCAAGACCTACTCCGGGTATGCGGTAACGTTTACCGAAACGGGTCTGCCGTCAGGGTCTTCGTGGGCGATCTCCGTCAACGGGACGGTCCATACGGAAAGCACGGCGACCATTGTGGTGACGTTGGGCAACGGGTCGTACTCTTGGGGAGTCACGTCATTCCCCACGGGCTACACGGACACCCCGTCCGCCGGAACGTTCTCGGTCGTGGGCGCGGTCCAGGTCGTCGACATCAAGGCGGCGGCGGTCCAGTCGGTCACACCAGCCAGCAACCCAGCCTGGACGTATCTCAGCACGCTCGCGTGGGTCCTCATCGGGGTCCTCGCACTGCTGGTGATCATCTTCCTGGCGCTGGCGCTGATGGCGGGACGGCGACCCCCGAGCAGCCCACCGGAAAGCTGGTCCTCGAGTTCGTCCACCCCGACGGACATGAAGGGCAACTCGGGAGGCAGTTCGTAGGCCGCGTGCGGGGTCCGACCCTCGCGCACTAACCCTTTCCTCGCCCCCGAGTTCCCCGAAAGGGGAACTCGGGCGGTTGTTCTTTTCCTACGTCAGAGCTGCCGCCAGTCCCGCCGAACGGTAGGCTGGGGTCGATCTGCTAGTCAAACGCTGCGCGACCGACTACGGGGCGCCAGTGGGTCCCGAGTCTACAGAAGCCCGAGCGAGCCCGTTACGGGGTCCAACTGGGCCGCAGGCGAGGGGCCGAGGCCGATACAGGTTCGAGTTCCCGGGGCGACCTCGGTCAGACCTGCATCCTCGACCCAGGCCACTGGGATCCCGCGGGCCCGGGCGTTCGAGGCGATCGACTCAAGGTCCGCCAGCGATGGGGCGCTCAGCACGATCTTCTTCTGACCGGCCTGGAGCCACACCGCGAGAGACTCGGCGTGACGCTTCTCGGCCGATAGAACGAGCATCACCGCCGCGTGGGCGACCTGCGCGGCCGCCTTGCCCGCCGTGAGGCGCAACTCCCCTCGGACCACGAGGACCATCTTGTAGTCAGTCCCCGCCGCCAGTCCCGCGCGTCTACTCGGCATAGGAAATCTCCCGGTCGCGGCGAAGTCTTGAGCTTTCCTCGCGAAGGGCCTCGAGCCGGAGGCGCAGCGGGCCGACCTCAGTGCCGGAAGGGTCGGCGACCCGGAGTGCGTGTTCGACCCGTCGCTCCTCGCGGGCGAGGCGGTCGAGGCGTCGGGTAAGTTCCCAGGCGCCCTCACCTCCAGGATCCGGCGCAGGAACCTCTGTAGGCGGTGGATGAGTGTCGTAGGCCCCGACTCTCCATCCTGAGATGAAGGACACGAGGGTGACGAACAACAGGGCCACTTCGAGCTCGGGGTTGGTCCAGAACGGCCCGAATCCGCTCGGGGCCACGGCCAGCAGCAGGTAGCCGATCACGATTGTCCACCCCACGCTGAGGACGAACGAGAGGGTGACCACCTCGACCCCCCGGCGCCACGCCTCAGCTCCCCGGATTCTCCATTCCGGGAACACCGCTCGGGTCGTGGTGTATCCCGGGAAGAAGAACAGCAATAGGAGTCCGGCGACCGACTCGACCACGCTCGTCGCCGTCATCCGACCGCCGTTCGAATCAGTCCGCCGGCGCTTCGGCGTTGCCGAACTGCTTCTCGAGCTGGCGGCGGAGACGTCGGTTCGAGACCAGGCCGTGGGCCGCCTTCTTGGTCGACTCGTAGTGCTTCAGCAGGCCCCGGACCTCCTGGGGCTTCTGTCCGCTGCCTCGGGCGATCCGGTGCACGCGGTCGGCCTTGATGACGTGGGGATTGTCGAGTTCCTCACCGGTCATCGAATCCATGATCGACCGGAACCGGCGCAACCGCTGCTGCGTCGCATCGAGCGTCTTCTGATCGACCTTGGCCGCCCCGATGCCGGGGAAGAGGGACATGAGCTTCGACATCGGGCCCATCTCCCCGAGGGAAGCGAGTTGCGAGCGCATATCGCGCAGCGTGAAACGACCCGACATGAGGTTCTGGGCCGCCTTCTCGGCCGACTCCTTGTCGGAGAGCTCGTCGAATCGTTCGAGGAGGGTCTGGATGTCGCCCATACCGAGCAGCCGGGAGACGAACCGGGTCGGCTCGAACCGCTCGAACTCGTCGATGTGTTCGCCGGTCCCGAGGAACAGGATCGGCGCCCCGCTCGCCGAGACGGCCGAGAGAGCGCCGCCTCCTTTGGCCGAGCCGTCCATCTTGGTCAGGATGACCCCCGTGAGTCCGACCGCCTCGTGGAACGCCTGCGCGCTCCGTCCCGCGGTCTGCCCCATGGCCGCGTCCAGGACGAGCAGCGTCTCGTCCGGCTGCAGGACGGCCCGGACTCGTTTCAGCTCCGCGATGAGGTCGGGGTCGATGCCACTCCGTCCGGCGGTGTCGACGATCACGGCCAAGTGGGCCGGGAAATGGGCCAGGGCCTCCTGGACAATGACCTCGGCCCGCCGCTCGGCGCGGTTCGAGTAGAACTCACACCCGACCTTGAGAGCGAGCTGCTCGAGCTGGTCCACCGCTGCGGGCCGATGCACATCCGCGGCCACCAGGCCGACCCGGACCCCTTTCTTCTGGAAGTATCGGGCGAGTTTGCCCGCGGTGGTCGTCTTTCCCTGGCCGAACAGGCCGGCGAGGAGGATGCGCTTGGGTTTGAGGTCGAACGGGCGTTCCTTGCCGAGGATCCCTCGGATCTCCTCGTAGATGATCCGGATGAGAAAGTCCCGCAGGCTCGCCCCCGCGGGCGGTTTCTCCGTGGTGGCCCGGGTGCGAACCCGTTTCGTCAGGTCGAGGCTCAGTTGGACGTTGACGTCGGCCTGCAGGAGCGCCCGCTGGATGTCGCGGACCACCTCCGCCAGGAGCGCCTCATCGACAGTGGAGCCCCGAGCGATCTTTTGGAGAACCCCCCGAAGGGATTTTCCGAGCGAATCGAGGACCATGGACCCACCACCGCCGCGAGCAGTCGGTACCCAAAGATGGGCGCCTGTATATGTCAGGGCGCGTCCCACCGAGGCACGGCGCTCGCAAGCCTCTTAACGGTAGACGAGGCTGTTGAGGTCGAAATACATGACCGCCGACGCGGCCGCCGCTCCGAAGGTCGTCCCGCCCAAGCTCAACCCGGTTCGGGTGCCGATCGCTGAAGAACCGGTCGGGGAACGTACCCAGGACTTCCGCGAGGTTCTCCACGCGTATTCGAAGGAGGACGCGATCCTCGAGGCGAAGCGGTGCATCCAATGCCGCCGTCCCTGGTGCGTCGAAGCCTGTCCGATCACGCAGGACGCCCGGGAGTACATCCGACTCATCGCGATCGACGATTTCAACGGTGCGGCCCGCGTGACGCTCGACGAGAACCCGCTCGCGACGAGCTTGTGCAAGGTGTGCTACCACTACTGCGAGGACGCGTGCGTCGTCAAGAAGAAGGGGGTCCCGATCGCCATCCGCCACTTGAAGCGGGCGGCGCTCGACTTCGGTGAGAGCGACCTCGTCTACGTCCCGTCGAAACCCAAGAACCAGCGGGTCGCGGTCGTGGGAGCGGGCCCCGCGGGCCTGATGGCCGCATGGGAGCTCGGCGTCCGTGGGTACAGCGTGACGGTGTTCGAAGCCGAGGAACGCTACGGCGGCCTCATGCAAACCATCCCGGCGTACCGGATGACGGACGCGGACGTTGAGGCGGACCGGGCCCGCTACCGCGACCTGGACGTCACGTTCATCAAAGGGACGAAGGTCGGGCGCGACCTGCCGGTGGAGCAGTTGATGACCCAGGATGGCTACCAAGCCGTCTTCGTATCCATCGGTACCTCGACCCACCGGACCCTCGGAGTACCGGGCGAGGAACTTCCCGAGGTCGTTCCGGCGCTCCAGTTCCTGAAGCTGTTGAACCGCGGAATTGAAGTCCCGATCGGCCACGAGGTAGTCGTCGTGGGCGGCGGGGACGTGGCGATGGATTCGGTCCGATCGGCTCTGCGCCTGTCGCACGGAGGCCACGTGACCTTGATCTACCGGAGGGGCCGCGAAGAGATGCCGGCCGACCCGGAAGAAGTGCACGGGGCCGAGCACGAGGGGATCCGATTCCTGTTCCAGCGCGCTCCGGTCCGGATCTTGGGCGCCGAGCATGTGGAGGGGATCTCGGTCCAATCGATCGAGCTCGGACCTCCGGATGCCGGCGGACGACGAAGCCCCGTCCCGGTACCCGGGTCGGAGGAGACCATTCCCTGCGACACCGTCATCGTCGCGGTCGGACAGAAGGCGGACCTCGCGGGGTTCGGTCCCGACCTCGACTTGAAGCTCAGCTCCCAGGGCTGGCCCGAAGGCAAGCAGCCCGGGTTCGGGACCGCCGTTCCGGGGGTGTTTGCCGCGGGAGGGCGATCGGTCGTATACGCCATGGGCACAGCGACCGAAGCGGCGGATGCGATCGACGCGTACCTCTCCGCCAAACGGGGTGAGCCGACGGGCCCGCGCCCCGACCCGTTCGGGGGCACCGGAACGTTCTCAAAACCGGCCGGCTACACGACGCCGATCCGGGTGTGATCTCGCCCCCGAAGCTGGGGGAATGTATTTCCCCACCCCCAAGGCTCCGGTAGTCACATGACCCGTCTGTCGCCGCGACGTCGGGGCCCCACCCTGCTTTGGACAGGGGCGCTGGTACTCGCGCTGTTACTCGCTACGTTCCTCTCGGCCGTGGGACCGACGGTCGCCGCATCGGCGTCTGCTTCCGGAGCGGAGGTCCGGTCCGCCTTCGTGGCGAGCACGGGGTACAGTCCCTCGCTCCTCGAACGTGTCGCCGACCCGAGTCCGGCGGTCGGCACGCTCAGCGTCGTGGTGACGTTCCACCCAACCGATCCGCTGCTATTTGATGTGCCCACGTCGGGTGCCCGTCCCCTGACCGTGGCGGAGATCGGGAACGAGTTCGGCCTCTCCCCCAGTGCCTACCATGCGGCCGAGTCCTACTTTCTGACGCAAGGGCTGACCATCGAACACTCGGGAGCGGACCGACTTTCGCTCACGGTCGGGGGGCCCGTCAGCGCCGTCGACCGGGCGTTTTCGACCTCGCTCGACCAGGCAACCTACGACCACCGGTCGGTAGAGCTCCCCGCGACCGCGCCCGCGCTCCCTCCCAGCCTGGAGTCGGAGGTCGCCGGCATCACCGGCCTCACCTCTGGATTCGACCAATTCCTCCTCCCCTTGTCGGACCCGCAGCTCCACGCCACCGCGGCCCCGTCCCAAGGGTCGAGCGACCTCGTGACCCCGTCGATCGCCCGTCAGATCTACGCCGCGTCGAACCTGTACAACGTATCCGGGACCTCCCACTTCGCCACCGGCGAGAACATCGTACTCCTCCTCTGGGGAGACGGCTATAGCCCGACCGACCTCGCGACGTTCTTCTCCTCCTACTATCCCGCCGGCGATTTTCCTGCCGTCACCCTGCATTCGGACCCGATCGATGGTGCACCGGCCCCCTCCCCCCAGGCGGTGGACGACCCCAGCGGCGCCCCCGAAGAACTCACGCTGGACTTGGAGTGGTCCGGGTCCCTCGCGCCGGGGGCCACGCTGAACGCCGTCTACGCTCCCGACGGCCCCAGCTCGGACAGCTACTCGCCGACGGATGCCTCCATGGCCGATGCGCTGCACGCGGCGGTCACCGGAATCTCGGGCGTCGACGCGATATCAATGTCGTTTGGGACGGCGGAGAATACGGCTTCGGGTCTCGAATCGGCTTGGACCACCGACCTCGCGGAAGCGGCACAGGAACAGATCACGCTTCTCGCGGCCACCGGCGATACGGGTGGCGACTCCAGCGTGACCGGAGGTTGCTCGGGCGTCGTGCAACCGGATTATCCGGCGTCGGACCCTGGCGTGATCGCGGTTGGCGGAACGGACCCTGTGCTGGCCCGGAATGTCGTGGGCCAGGTCACTGGGATCGCCTCTGAATCCGCATGGGCGGATTCCGGAGGGGGCTATTCGACCACGTACTCGGCGCCGAGCTGGCAACTGGTCGGGAGCGCAGCGGGACCGATCCGGTCGGCGGGAGGGTTCCGAGGAATGCCGGACGTCTCCGCGTCGGCCGCGGACAACTTCGTGTACTACGATGGGCTCGAGCAGACGGGCGCGGGAACCAGCTTCGCCACCCCCTTGTGGGCGGGTCTCATCACTGAGATGGACGCCCTCCACGGGAGCCCGCTCGGTTTCCTCACGCCCCGTCTGTACTACATCGGGTCGTCCGAACCGAATGGAACGGTCGCCAACGGCCTCGTGGACGTAACGTCCGGGGCGAACTGCCTCGGTCCGGCGACCCGAGGATGGGACTCCGCGACCGGTTGGGGAACCCCTCGGGCCCTCCTGCTCTACGCCGACCTGACCTCGACCTTTGTCAACCTCTCCGTGGACGCTACGCCCTCGCCGGTCGGTCCGGGCGGGGAACTCACTGTGGGAGCCCATCTGGCCAACGCGACGACCCGAGCCCCGATCGCGGGCGTTGCGGTCGTCGTCACGGTGACGGCCGACACGACCTTCGGACCGTGCGGCGGCACCTTCGGGAGCGCCGACCCAGCGACCAATGCGAGCGGGGACGTCTCGGTCGTGGTCTCAATCCCCAGCTGTTACTTGGGGACCCGGGCGGTGGTATCGGTCGCCGTGATGTCGAGCGGACTCTTTGGCTCCAACGAGACCACCATCGGGGTCAACCTGCTCGGGTACCTTGGATTCCTCGGTCCCATCACCGTGTACCCCAACGACGTCGCCGTCTACCTACTCATCATGTCGGCCGCGATCGCCATCGGGTACGTGCTCGGTCGAGGACCTCCGGGACAGCACCGTTCCTCTCCGTCCCCTCCTCCTTCCGCTTCGAATCCAAGCCCATCCCCCACCGTCCCCCCAGAATCGGTGGGGGCTCCGCCGTCGCCGGAAACATCCGCCGCGACTTGGGTGGTGGGACCGACGGTGTCGAGCCCGCCCTCCGGCCGAACTCCCCCGCCTCCCGAGGAGTACTCACGCCCTCCTTCGCCCTGAAACGGGCCCCGCGGCGGCGGTTCACCGAAATGGCTTAACCCACACCCTCCGTGGGCCACCCGTGTCGGACCCTTCCGAGGAACCTCCGGTCGGGTCTACCCCCGTCACGCTCTCGGATCCGGAGCGCGCGGTCCTGGTGAGCCTGCGGGCGTCGGACGAGCTCCCTCTCGAAGAGGATCAGGTTGCGAGCGCGGCGGCCCTGCCGCTTGACCAGGTCCGCGGCAGCCTTCAACGTCTCCGTTCGAAACATCTCGCCACCGTCGAGGAGGAACATCTCGCGGTCCGGTCGCTGACCCCCCGAGGACAGAGCGCGCTCGCGGAAGGACTCCCCGAGCGGAGGTTTCTCGCCGCGCTCGCTCGCCGGGGGGGCCGTCTCACGGTCGAGGAAGCCCGAACGGAGGGGCTTTCCGATGAGGAACGGTCGGCGGCGATCGGGATCCTTCGGCGACGCCAACTCCTGGCGGACGGATTCCCGTTCCGGTTGAAGGAGGAGACGACCCTCGACGATCGACTGTTCCCCGAGGAGGTCGTCCTCAAGCAGGTCGCGAACGACGAGGAGGAGCTCGACGAGGCTGTCCTCTCCGCGCTCGAACGCCGTGGCCTGGTCCGGATCGAGCATCGATCGATCAAGCGCTGGTCGCCCTCTGAGGAGGGGCGACGGCTCCCGCTGGCCACGGCCGACGAACCGCTCTGGGGCGCACTGACACCGGCCGACCTGGTCTCGGGCGCTTGGAAGGGCCGGCAGTACCGCCCCTACGACGTCCGCGCCGCCGTGCCGTACTCGCGCGGAGCTCGCGAGAATCCGTACGTCGCCTGGCTGGACGAGTTCGCCGATATTCTGGTGGGGCTGGGGTTCGAGGAGACGGCCGGCCCGCTGCTCGAGACAGAGTTCTGGAACAACGACGTGCTGTTCATGCCGCAGGATCACCCGGCCCGCTCGATCCACGACGCCTTCTGGCCCGAAGGGGTCGCGGGTCATCCCCCTCCCGCCGATCTCCTCGGCCGCGTGGCCGCGGCGCATGAGGGACGAGCGCTCCCGGGCGAGGCCGTGCCGATTGGCCCGGGGTGGGGAGGCTCGTACGACACGACCATCGCCCAACGACCCGTACTCCGTTCCCAGACCACGGCGGTGAGTGCGCGCTACCTCGCCGGCCGCCCGGTCCCCCCGTTCCGCACGTTCTCGATCGACCGGAACTTCCGGGTGGAGTCGGTGGATGCGCGCCACCATCTGGAGTTCCAGCAGTGCGAGGGGATCGTCGGCGAGGAGGGCGTGACGCTCCGTCATTTGGTCGGAGTGTTCCGCGAGCTCACGGAAGCGATCGGGATCCCCGAGCTCAAGATCCGGCCGAGCTACTTCCCGTTCACCGAGCCCTCCATCGAGGGATACGTTCGACACCCCCGGCTCGGGTGGATCGAGGTTCTGCCGGGCGGACTGTTCCGACCCGAGGTTCTCCGACCGCTCGGAGTCGAGGTGCCCGTGGCCGCGTGGGGCATCGGCGTGACCCGTCTCGCGATGGTGGCTCTCGGCGCGAGCGACATTCGGGAGCTGTTCTGCGATGACCTCGACCTGTTGACCCGCGGAGGACCTTAGATGCCGGTGGCGATCCTCTCCGCGGAACGCTTGCGTTCCCTGCTGGCCAATCCCCCCTCCGACCTCGCGCTGGACGACATCCTCTTCGCGTCCAAGGCGGAGGTCGAAACCCGGGACGGCGACGATCTCACGCTCTCCGTCACCCCCGACCGGCTCGACCTCCTGAGCGAGGCCGGACTTGCCCTGCACATCGCGGGAGTGACCGACGCGGCGAGCGGACGACCCCACGTTCGCGAAACGCTGCATCCACCCGCGCGATACGTGACCGTCGACCGCTCGGTGATGGGGGTTCGTCCGTACATTTCGGTGGTCGTCCTCGATGCTCCGGAGTCGGGCTCGGGCTTGGACGAGGGGACGCTCGCGGAAGCGATCCGGTTCCAGGAGCTCCTCCATGCCACCCTCGGTCGGGACCGCCGGGCCGCCAGCCTGGGAATCTACCCGCTCGAGCGGCTCAACTTCCCGCTCCGATATTCGCTCGAACCCATCTCGTCGGTACGCTTCGTCCCCCTGGACGGCGCCGAGGAGGTGGAAGGGGGGACGTTCTTCGCGACCCACCCAATGGCCGCCCACTATGGGGCCCTGGGTCGACTCGCCGACTCGTGCCTGACACTACGAGACGCGCGCGACACGATCCTCAGCCTCCCCCCGGTCTTGAACGGTAGGACGGCGGGGGAGGCGCGCGTGGGGGACCGTTCGCTCGTCCTGGAAGCGACGGGAACCCGGGAGCGGTCGGTGCGCGAAGCGCTGGGGCTACTCCTCGTCGTTTTTGCGGCTCGAGGCTGGACCGCCGCTCCGGTCGCGGTGCAGGGCCCCGGCTCCGAGTCCGTGGACGGGGCTTCGGTCTACGGACCCCGAGCAGTGGCGCTCCCGTCGGTGGTCCTCCGTGCGATCACGGGGGACGCACTCCCGAGTGCGGAGGTGGAGCACCGACTCTCCCGGGCCCGCCTCGGAGTCCGCCCGCACTCCGGCGGTTGGCTGGTCGAGGTTCCCCCTTGGAGGCCCGACCTGTTGACCGCGGTCGACCTCGCCGAAGACATCGTCCTCATCGCCGGAGTGCGACCTCAGGATGGGATCCTGTTGCCGAGCCGGACCCGGGGCCGCCGCCTGGCGGAGACCCGATTTCGCAAAAGGGTCCGTTCGCTGCTCACGGGTCTCGGCTACGCGGAGCCGCACACGCCGCTCCTCGTTTCCGCCGAAACCGTGGAGCGCGCCGGGAGCCTGGAAGCGATCCGTCTTCGCAACCCCGTTTCCGCCGAGTTCTCCGTGCTGCGGGACCGCCTGCTGCTCTCCCACTTGGATGTCCTCGGCCGGAACACGCGGCTCTCCTACCCTCAGCGGTTCGCCGAGGTGGGGCCGGTGATCGTGCGGTCCGAAAAGGCGGAGGGAGGCGGTGCGACCCGCTACCACGCGAGTGGTCTCCTCGCCGCCGAATCGGCCGGGTTCGCGGACGCCGTTTCCTGGGTCGACTATCTGCTGCGCGCGGTGGACGTGACCGCGGTGCGGGAACCGGCGGAGTTGCCCTTCCTCATCTCCGGACGATCCGCACGCGCCCGAGTGGCGGGCGAACCGATCGCCGAGATGGGGGAGCTCCACCCGCGGGTGCTCGAGAGCCTCGGTGTCCCGGTTCCGGTCGCGTGGGCGGAGATCGACCTCTCGGCCCTCTGGAACCTCGTTCGGCGCCGCGAAGGCGATTAATAGCCAATCCCGGTCCTCGCGCGATGGCGCGGTCCCGGTCGTCCACTGCCAAGGATGGCCGGAAAGTTCGGTGGTCGGCCGACGCCCGGGCCGCCATCGGCGACAAATCGGAAGGCGGGGTGCTGCCGATCCTCTCGGTCCCCCCCGACGACGCGGATTCCGAGTTCCTCGAGCACGTGGGGTTCCCCGGCGAACGGCCGTTCACCCGCGGCATCCAGCCGACGATGTACCGCGGACGGCTGTGGACGTTCCGCCAGTACTCGGGGTTCGGCAGCGCCGCCGCGACCAACCGTCGCTTCCGATTCCTCCTCGAGGGGGGCCAGACCGGCCTCTCCGTCGCTTTCGACCTTCCGACCCAGAACGGCTACGACTCGGACCACGAACGCTCCCGCGGGGAGGTGGGGCGGTGCGGGGTACCGATCTCTACGCTCGGCGACATGCGAACCCTCTTCGCCGGCCTCCCGCTGGACCGGGCGACCGTCTCGATGACCATCAACGCCACCGCCCCCATCCTGACGGCCCTACTGGTCGCGGTCGCCGAGGAGAACGGTATTCCGCGCGGGCAGCTCGGCGGCACCGTCCAGAACGATATCCTGAAGGAGTACGTCGCCCGCGGCACCTACGTCTACCCACCCGCCGCGTCGCTCCGCCTCGCCGTCGACCTCATCGAGTTCGCGACCCGGGAGATGCCGCAATGGAACTACATCTCCGTCTCGGGATACCACATGCGCGAAGCGGGCGCGACCGCGGCCCAGGAGGTCGCCTTCACCCTCGCCAACGCCGTCGCCTACGTCCGCGCGGTCCAGGAGCGGGGCCTCGACCTCGACGAGTTCCTCCCCCGCCTCTCCTTCTTCTTCTCCTCCGACCGGAACTTCCTCGAAGAGATCGCCAAGTTTCGCGCGGCCCGGCGGCTCTGGGCCTCCGTCGTCGAGGAGACCTTCGGGGCCAAGAAGGCGCGTTCGAAGCAGCTTCGATTCCATACTCAGACCGCCGGCTCGAGCCTCACGGCGCAGCAACCCGAACTGAACGTCGTGCGGACCACGCTCGAGGCACTGGCCGCAGTCCTGGGCGGCACTCAGTCGTTGCACACCAACGGGCTCGATGAGGCCCTGGGGCTACCCACGGAGTCCTCCGCCCGTCTTGCACTGCGCACGCAGCAGATCCTCGCCGAGGAGTCCGGCGTCGCCAATACGGTGGATCCCCTGGGGGGGTCCTACGCGATCGAGGAACTGACGGACCGGATCGAACGTGAGGCCCGCGAGTATCTCGGCCGGGTCGAAGAAATGGGCGGGGCGGTCGTGGCGGTCGAACGCGGATTCTTCGCCTCCGAGATAGCGCGGGAGGCGTACCGGGTGGCCCGAGCCCGGGAGCGGAAGGAGGAGATCGTGGTCGGCGTCAATCAGTTCACCGAAGGAAATCCGGACTTCTCGCTCTTCCCCGAAGGAGGGGGACGGGGGGTCGGGATCCAACGGATCACTCCGGCGGAGGAACGCCGGCAGGTTGATTCGGTGCGGGCATGGCGCGCTCAGCGCGACGGCGCCCAGGCGGCGGCGGCGCTGGACGCGCTCCGGCGGGGGACCAAGTCGGGACAGAACACGCTTCCCCTCGTCCTGTCGGCCGTTCGAGCGGGCTCCACCCTCGGCGAGATCTCGGATGTATGGCGAGTCCTGTTCGGCGAGCACATCCCCTCCCGGGCGTTCTAGGGGACACGATGAGCGAACTTGATCACGTCGGGATCGCCGTGCCCAACCTGACGGAGGCGCTCGCCCTCTGGCGACCGATCACGGGAGGGACGGAGTCCGCTCCCGAGGATGTGCCGTCCAACCGGGTGCGAGTCGTATTCTTCACGGTGGGAGGCACTCATATCGAGTTGCTAGAACCGACCGAACCGGGATCACCGATCGCCCGTTTCCTCGAGAGCCGAGGAGCGGGAGTGCACCATCTCGCGTTTCATGTACCGAGCGTGGATCGGGCGCTCCAGGAAGTGGCGGAGCGCGGCGGTAAGCTGGTCGACCGGGTCGCGCGGCCCGGAGCCCGGGGGCGGCGGGTCGGGTTCGCCCACCCCACCGCATTCGGAGGCATCCTCGTCGAGTTCGTCGAGGGGCCGTGAGCGGGATCCGGTCCGTCACGGTCGACTCGGTCTACGATAGTCGCGGGCGCGCGACCGTCGAGGCGGAGGTCACGCTGGAATCGGGCGCGCACGGGCGGGCGGCCGCGCCGAGCGGGGCGAGCACGGGGGTCCATGAGGTTGCGGCCTTCCCTGCCGGCGGAGTCCCCGAGGCTCTGCGGACGGTCCGAGCCGTGTTGGCCCCTGCCCTCCTCGGTCTCGATGCGTTCGATCTTTCGGCGGTCGACCAGGTCATCCACACGACGGACGGCACGCCCAACCTCTCCCGGGTCGGAGGGAACAGTGCCACCGCTATCTCCGTCGCCACGGCCCTCTCGGTGGCGGGGGAGCGGGGCGTGCCTCTCTGGAAGGTGCTCGCCCGTCCCGGGTTGGATGGAACGAAATTCCCGGCAATCGTCGGGAACTGCCTCAACGGCGGTCGGCATGCGATAGGCGGGCCGGACATCCAGGAGTTCATCGCCTACGCGGAGGACCCAGACCCGGCGCGTTCCATCCGGGCCGCGCTGCGCGTGCACACCCTGGTGGGGGACGAGCTCCATCGACGGTATCCGACCGTGGCGCTGGGTCGGGGCGACGAAGGGGGATGGGTCGCCGCAATCGGGAACGTGGAGGCCCTCGAGTTGCTCTCGAATGCGTGCGCGAAGGCGAGGGACGAACTGCACATCGCCGTCCACCCGGGCCTCGACCTCGCGGCCAGCGAATTCTTTCACGACGGCCGCTACCGCTACAAGGATCGCAACTTGGACCTGGAAGGCCAAGTCGCGTTCGTGGCCCAGCTCGTCGACCAGTACGACCTGCGCTACCTAGAAGATCCCCTGGACCAGGAAGCCTTCGAGGGTTTCGCAGAGGTCACCCGTGCGGTCGGGAACCGGGCGCTGGTGGTGGGAGACGACCTGTACGTCACCGATTCCCACCGGCTCGAGCGCGGCATCGAGCGAGGATCCTCGAACGCGGTCCTCATCAAGGTCAATCAGGTCGGCACACTCACCGACACTCTCCGCACGGTCGACCTTGCCGCTACTCGGGGGATCGCGACCGTGACCTCCCATCGCTCGGGCGAGGTCCCGGACTCCTGGCTCACCCACGTCGCCGTCGGGACGGGGGCACGGGCTCTGAAATGCGGTCTTCTCGGCGGAGAGCGCATGGCAAAGCTAAATGAACTCCTACGTCTCGGCCGCGCCACCGGAAGCTCGAATCATGCCCGATGACGACGTGATGGTGGCGGAGGAACAGGCGATCCCCTCCGACGGCCAGGACATCCGCCCGGGGGAACTGCTCGTCCCCGAGGAGACCTACCTCACGTCCGGGGTCCACATCGGGACGCAGCAGAAGTCGGCCTCGATGCGCCGGTTCGTTCACAAGGTCCGCTTTGACGGCCTGCATGTTCTGGACGTGCGCCAGACCGACAAGCGCATCCGCCTCGCCGCGAACTTCCTCGCCCGTATTCCGGCCGAGAAGATCCTCGTCGTCAGTCAACGACAGTACGGCCAGAAACCGGTCCGTGTGTTCGCGAAGACGATCGGGGCCGTCTCCTTCGCCGAGCGGTTCGTCCCGGGATGTCTCACGAATCCGAACCTCGCGGAGTACTTCGAGCCCAAGGTGCTCTTCGTCACCGACCCCGCGACCGACCAACAGGCACTGAGCGAGGCCGTCTCCATCGGGATCCCAGTCGTCGGGCTCTGCGATGTCAACAACGAGACACGGAATGTCGATCTGGTGATCCCGGCCAACAACAAGGGGCGGGTCGCCCTGGCCACGGTCTACTGGCTGCTCGCGCGCGAGGTCCTCCGGACCCGGGCCGGCGGGACCGAGCTCGAGTACCCCCTCACCATCGAGGATTTCCAGGCTGCTCTCTAGGGCCGAGCCCGTACGGCACGGTCGACCCCCTCCTTTTAACGCATTCCGGCCTCGAGGCTCCGTGGCACGACCCGGGTCGGGCCTTCTCGAACTCTTGGGAGACCTCGGGATCCCGGAAAAGGGAGCCCGAGTGTATCTCGCCGCGTGTCGCGCCGGCCCTCAGACCGCGAGCGAGCTCGGTCGGTTGAGCGCCGTCAATCGGGTCGAAGCCTACCGGTTCATCAAGCAACTCTCGGAAACGGGCCTCCTGATCCCTAACGGCGGGCGACCGCAGCGGTTCGCCGCGCTCGCCCCAGAAGAACTCGTCGACCGTTCCATTCGCAAGGCCTCCGACCGGCTCCATCGGCTCGAGGCCGACCGGGAGAAGGTCCTCTTGGGTTGGGAAGAGAGTCGGACGGAGCTCGACGACCGGGACCCACGCAAGTTCGCGGTGTTGGAGGGTCGGGGAACGATCTATCGGTTCCTCCAGAAGCGGATCGGCACGGCCGAGCGCCAGGTCCTGCTCAGCACGGGCGGGCGAACGCTGGCGACGTTCCTGGAAGGCGGGATCGACCGAGCCCTCCGGGAAGCCGGGGAACGGGGGGTAAAAGTGCGGGTCCTCACCGAGGTCTACCCGCCGAGCCTCGGGCCCGCGAAGCATTTTGCGGGCTTTTCCGAACTGCGGCATTCCGTGAATCCGGTCGTCAACCGGGCGGTCGTCATCGACCGCGTGGGGGCCCTGGTCTACGTCTCGGGCGAGGACGAGTTCGGGCCCACCCACGAGGAGCAGGTCGCGCTGTGGTCCTCGGCGCCGATGTTCGTCCATCTGGCCCGCGACAACTATCGGCGCATGTGGGCGCCCGCGACGCGGGCCGAGGTCCGGTTCGTGGAGCTCGAGAATCCGATCTCGGCCGGATTGCCGGTGGTCTCCGGAAAGGAGAGCGTGCCGTTCCAACGGTTGAAGGAGATCGCCAAACTCGGGATGCGGGCTTCGGGCGTCAAGGAATTCCAGTTGCAACTCCCCGAACTTATCGAGACGATAGCTCGCCAGCTAGGTCGGGAGATCGCGAAGCAGGTCGAGGGGAGCACTCCCGCGGCGGTGGGCGCGTCCTTATCGGAGTACTATGAGACCCACACGTTGGGCCACCTGGCCATGGTGAAGGCCCAGCCCCTCACGTTCCAGGTCACGGCCTGCTTTGCGTGCACGGCCCATTCCCCCGAGATCGGGCGAATGATGTGTCCGCAGCTCTTGCGTTCCGTCCTCGAGTCGCGGCTCGGACACCGCTGGGAAGTCTCGAAGCCCGACCCGACCAAGCACGCCACCCGAGGGTGCGTCTTCACCGCCACGGCAGCCTGAACCCGGTTCCTCCGACCCAACCTTCGTCCGGGAACGGGAAGCGGCTCGCCCGGCGGGCCCCTAGTGATTCCTTGTCGCGGCGGTTTCCAACCCGTTGGTCTTCCAGTTGTCCCCGTCAAGGCCATCACGGGCGCTGCGGGCGGCGAGCTGGCTCGTGGCGACGGGTCGAGACCATGCTAGGCCGGCGCATGGTGTATCAAATGTAACTTACAAGTCAGACAGAGGCGGGCCCAGCTTATATATACAGGTCTCCCCTACCCGAGCGTAGAAGCTATGAAGACCACCTCTGCGTCCTCGGTGAGTTCTCGCACCCGCTCGACCAGTACCCGGGCTCCCTCTCGCTCCTCGGCGGCGGCTCCCCCGGCCACCCCTGCAAAACCGACGGCGGACGTGTGTCCGAACTGCGGTTCCTCCCACCTCATCCGGGACGAGATCCGAGGGGAGATCGTCTGTGCCGATTGCGGGCTCGTGGTCGACCAGAGCGCGCTGGTCAGCGACCGCGGTCAACGCGGGTCCAAGGAGGACACGGGACGTGAGGCGCGGGGCTGGGGCCCGGTCATCTCGCCGCTCATGCCCGACAAGGGGCTGTTCAGCGAGATCGGTGTCCCGACACGGGACTTCCAGGGCAACTCGCTCTCGCGCAATACCTCCCTCAAGTTCTACCACCTGCGTAAACTGAACCACCGACTTCGCGCGGCTCGCACCCATCAGCGCAACCTGGTCGTCGCGCTCGGTGAATTGAACCGGCTCGCCGGCGTGCTCGGCCTTTCGCGCGAGGTCAAGGAATCGGCGACGTACATCTATCGGCGCGCCCTCGAGCACAAGGCCACCCGCGGCAAGAAGATCGTGGCTCTCGTAGCCGCGAGCGTCTACGCGGCATGCCGACAGTGCCACGTCCCCCGGACGATGAAGGAGATCATCGCCCACTCGAAGGCGACCAAGATCGAGGTCGGACGCGCCTACACGTTGCTGGCCCGTGAGCTCAAGCTCGGCCTGAAGCCCGTGGAACCGCGCGACTACCTCGTACGGTTCACGCAGGACCTGAACCTTTCGAAGGAGGTCCGGCAGAAGGTCCTCTCGCTGCTGGAGCAGGTCGAACAGGTCTACTCGACCAGCGGAGTGCTCCCCAACGGGATCCTGGCGACGATCATCTACATCGCGTCGAACCTGATGGGCGAGCCCCGCAGCCAGGACCGGATCGCGGCGGTGGCCAACGTCACGCCCGTGACGATCCGCAACCACTACAAGGAGCTCCTCGACCTCCTCGGTCTCCCGAAGAACCTGGCCAACCCGCAGGCGCGGGGCAACCTGCCTTCGGACATGCCGGAAGACCTGGCCGCAGACGCCGCGGCGGCGGGTCACTAAGCAGGAGACCCATCCCCCGCCGCCTGGCGGGGGCTCGCGCAACGGTGGCCTGGAGAGTACTACCGGCCCCACAGGGTGCTCGACCCTGTCCCGGTTTTCACAGGGCCGGAGTTCGATACGAGGTGCGCCTTCTCCCCCGCAGGGAGGCGACTCAGCTCTTACGCCGGTTTCCAAGGTATAAGCTGACCAAACCCCTCAGCCATGCGGGATTCCACCGATGAAGGGCCGTTCCGGGCCGAAAGGTGCATCCCTTCTCGTACCCGGTGTGAGCGTCGGCGTGGCCTGCTTGATGTGCCTTGGTCCGGGGTTTCTCGGAACGGCAGGAGCGGGCGCAGCGGCCCTCGCCCCCTCGGGGGTGACAGTGCCTCTCCATTGGCCATCCGGAAATCCAGCGGCTTCACCCCGCGCCCAGGTCGGGGGTCGAGACGGGCCTCATCCGGGCACACTCGAGATTTGGGAGTCTTCTAGCGGAGGCCCGGAAACGGTCGACCCAAGTATCTGCTACTACGCTGTCTGCGACGAACCGATTTCGAACGTCTACGAGACGCTGGTCGCGTACAACGGGAGCGATGATGGGCCGACTCCCACCAACTTTGTCCCGGAGCTCGCGACGTGCGTCCCCGGGTCCATTGAGTGCGCGGCCCAGTTCGGGGGGAACGACCTCGTATGGACCAACAATTCCACCGGGGCCCCCGAGTATTACACCTTCGAGATCGACTCGGGGGCCCGCTTCTACGACGCGGCTCACGGCGCCAGCTGGCCGGTCTACCCGTCGGATGTCGTGTTCACTTTTGCCCGCACGATGGGTTTCTCGGACCTGCAGTTCGAGGAGCAAACGAACGGCTGGATCAACACACAGGACCTGGTCCCCACCGGGAACTTCAGCTGGGACGCCGGGATCCACGCTCCTCTCAACAACACCCCTGGGCACATCCTCGACGCGTTTCTGGTGAATGACTCGACCTACTGTCCCACCTCGGTGGTCGTCTCCACCCACGGTTGTGTCACCTTCAAGGTCAGTGCATCAGGGCTCGGCTGGCCGTTCTTCCTCGAGCTGGTAGCGGACAATCTGGGGGCGAGCATCGAGCCATGCGGTTGGTACACCTACCAAGGTGGGTCCGTCCCCGGGTTCCTGGGAACGAACGCAAGTTACGGCGACGGGCCGTGCCTGCTCCCAGGAGGGACGACCAACACGTCGCTGGCCGGTTATCAGGAGTACATCGACAGCGTCGGACCTGAGGGTTGGGACACCTTTGAGCAAGAGGCTGACAATTGGCCGGGGGACCAGCCCTCGGTCCAATGGAGCGATGTCGGATCGGGGCCGTACTACGTCGACAATCCGATCGACCCGGCGACGGGGTACACTCTGGAGGCGAATCCGGCCTACACGGCGCCGGTTGGTTGCGCAAGCCAGCCGGGCTGCATGCCCGTCGCGGGTACTTACATCCCGGCGGTCGATGTCGTGTGGGAGAGCGGTACGGTGGGCGACCAGAACGGTCTCACCGAACTGGCGGTAGGGCAGGCCGACAGTGCAGGATTCTTCTCGAATGACCTGCCCGTGGTCGAGAGCGACGCCCGAAACTACTCGGTGCTCGCGAACGTCCCCACTCTCACCATCGGATTCTTCCCATTTACCCTCGACTTCAACGTGACGAACGAACAGACGATCGACCCCACCGGACTGCTCAACGTCCCGGGTACATTCTTTCAAAACGACGCGCTGCGGCAGTTCCTCGTGAATGCCTACCCCTACCGGACGATCGACAGCACCTACGACACCGTCAACGGAACCATGTTGGGAGAAGGGTACGGTGGGGCGATTCCTCACGATCTAGGTCCGTACTACGACGCTGGTATTGATTGGCCGCAAGGGAACCCGACGGCCAATTCGTCCGTCGTCGGCAACGTTACATGGTGGTGGGACGAAGCCAACAACGCCAGCAGTCCCTTGTATGACCCACAGCTCGCCGGCTGTAACTCGACCGACCCGTGCCGTTGGGCCACCTTCTCGTTCTTCGGGGACACGCCCCTCGACGACGAATTCAATGACTGGAACGGAGAGGTCGCTAACCTATCCGGCGGGAGCTTGCAGCCGTACCTCGTGGACGTCGGGAACTGCCTCGCCTTTGAGTGTTGTGGTTACCTCGGCGGGTACTGTCCCGGCGGGAGTGCACTCACCGTCTACGACTTTGGATGGGCACCGGATTATCCGGACCCGTCTGACTACATGGCCCCGATGTACTATCCGAACAATTCCTACACCTATCCGGATGCCCTTTCAGAGACTCTAGGTTCCTCGCCCAACAATGCGTCGAGCTGTCCCGACGACTACGGAGCGTTTTCAAACCTGACTTACTGGGCGGGTGTAGGAGAAATTCCCACAGCGTGCCAAGGTGCGGCCTACGACACCATGGTCGCATGGATGAACGTCGCCGCCTACGAATCAAGCGCCTCACTTCGAATTGTCGAATACAATCTGATCGAACAGATCGCGAACGAGCTGGCGCTGTACGTCTATGATCCACAGTCCGTGGCGGTGCTCGATTACGGACACTGGATCGAACCGTCCACGATCAACACAAACCCGGTAGTCGGGGGCGGAGGGGACCAACTTTGGTACGACTGGAATTACGTATCGAATTTTTTTAATGCGACCTTCACAGAAGTTGGGCTTTCGGCCGGCAGCGAGTGGAATGTCACCGTCGCGGGGATATCATACAGCTCCGGGTCCCCGAGCCTGGAGGTTTCCGGCCTGGCGAATGGAAGTTTCAATTTCACGGTAGGAAGTCTGCCCGGGTACACCGCCGCTCCAGCACACGGAAACTTCACTATCGCTGGGGCCGACGAGACCGTTTCCATCACGTTCACCAGTCGGCCTCCGCCTCCGTTGTTCCTAACCATCCAAGAGTACGGTCTCCCGCCGGCCACGGAGTGGAACGTGCTGGTGAGTCCGATCTCGGCCGGCGGTTCGGAAACGAATATTTCCGGTGCCTCCGAGACGCTGGTCACACCGGTGGTTGCCGGGGTCGAATATTCGTACGCGCCCGGCACGGTCGGGGGATTCGCGACGCCGGCTCCGGGAACAATCGTTATCGAGGCAGATGCAACCGTAACCGTCCTCTACGGCCCCGAGTACCCGATCACCTTCGAGGAGGTGGGTCTCGCGGCGGGCACATCTTGGTCAGTGACCGTGGGAAATCTGACGGATGAGTCCTCTTCGATGCAGTCCGTCTTTTCTGAGCCCAACGGATCCTATCCGGACTCAGTGGCTCCGGTCCGGGGGTACATGCTGGAATCGGCTCCGGACAATGTGACGGTGAACGGTTCGCCCGTCTCGGTGATGGTGAGATTCGCGGCCATAGTCGAGCGCTACCCACTGAATTTTGTGGAAAGCGGCTTGCCGACGGGGACCAACTGGACCGTGTCGGTCGGCGGCTCCCCAGAATCCTCCCCCGGGGCCACGATTTCCTTCCTCGAGACCAACGGGACCTACACGTTTGCGGTCGGAAGCGTCCCGGGATATGTCGCCTCGGCGGGGAGCGGGTCGGTGACGCTTGCGGGGGTCAATCGTTCGGTGACGGTCACGTTCACCCCCGATCGCGCTTCCCCCGAATTCCTCGGACTTTCGTGGACGGATTGGCTGGCCGTCGGTCTCGTGACAGCACTTGCCGTCGGCCTCGTCGTCATCGGCCTTCGCCGACGTCCGGCGCGGGCGTCGACGAACCCCCCCCCAACGCCGGCTCCGCCCCGCACCTCCACTAAGGCCGGACCGCCGCCGAAGGGAAATGCAGGCATAGGGCCGGAGGCCGACCTCTGGCGCCCTCCGCGTCCGTAGGGCGGGCCGTCCCCCTGGGTCCCCGACCCGGTTCCCCAAATGAGATAGGGATGCGAGGGGCTCGGCCGTTGTGTCGTCCCCCGCACCGCTGAGCTACTCCTCGTACCACACGTACTCGGAGTGCCCCCTACGGTGGAAATTCCTGTACCGGGACCGACTCCCCGAAACGCCGCGCGGGTACTTCACGTTCGGGCGAGTCGTCCACTCGGTGCTCGAGGAGATCATACGACCGCTCGTCGTTCCGACCGCGCGGCGCGTGTCGCTCGGAGACGCCCAACGCACGCTGGATGAGTGGCATCCGTCGGGAAGCACACACTCCCCGCACCTCGAGATAACACGCGAACAACTGTTGGAAGCCTACGACCGCATCTGGTCCAGCGAGGGGTACACTACTCCCGAGGAAGAGGCCCGGTATCGGACCCTGGGACGCGACCTCCTCCTCCGATATTACGAACGACTGGTGCGGGAACAACCCCATCCGGTTTCAGTCGAGGAACACCTCGAGGCTCGATGGGACGGTATCCCCATCCACGGGTACATCGATCGGATCGACCGCACTCCCGACGGGGGTCTCGAGATAATGGACTACAAGACGTCGCGGGAACTCTCCGGAGAAGACGCCCGCCAATCCGAGCAGCTCTCGATCTACCAGGTCCTTGTCGAAAGCAACTACACGGAGCCGGTCGAGGGACTCACGCTCTATCACCTCCGATCCTTGACACCCCATCGAGTTCCGCCGAGGCCTCGGACGGCCCTGCTCGCCCTCCACGACCGTCTCGGGTCGGTCCAGGATGGGATTCGCGCCGAGGCCTTCGAGCCGACCCCGGGGCGGCAATGCTCCCGTTGCGACTTCCAGTCCCGATGCCCGGAGTTCCGTCCGGTGCCGACGTCTGACGAACCGAGGCTCCGCGAGCTGGTCGACCGTTTTGAGACCTTGAGACACGACGAACGACGCCTTGAGGAGGAGCTGCGCAAGACCGCGGAAGAGCTCCATCGCGCCGCCGAAGGGTTCGGGGTGCATCGAATTCCGGGAACCCGGTCGGTCGCGATCCGGCGTCGAGAGGAGACGTGGCAGTATTCCTTGAACGGGATCCGGCCCGAGGTCGACGCCGCCGGCCTCGACGAACGGTTGGGGAAGGGCACCCCGGAAGAGGTGCGGCGGGTACTCCGGGATGCGAGCGTCGACCCCGAATTGCGCCGTCGGATGGCCGAGACGGGGTCCCGTCGGGTCAAGTGGTATTGGGAGCTCGATGAGGGCACCCCAAGCGGGTAGCCTCGTGCTTCGCGAGCGCCGAGCAAAGGATATCTAGCCCACCCGGTAGGCTCCCGTATGGGGATTCCCCTCTCTTCCAATGCCCGACTCTCCTCGCTGGAGGGTCGTGCCCCGGCCATCACGACCCTGTGCTCTCATTCATCCTTACAGATATTCCACGGGGCTCGGAAAGAGGGGTTTCGGACGATCGGCCTCGCGGCGGGGACTCCTCCCCGGTTCTACGATGCCTTCCCGCTCGCGCGGCCGGACCGGTTCGTAACCGTGCCTAAGATGGCAGATCTTCCCTCGGTGGCCGATCATCTCCGGTCCGAAGCGGCCGTGATCGTCCCGCACGGGTCCTTCGTGGAGTACATGGGGGCCGACGCGTTCAGCGCCTGGGACGTTCCAGTCTACGGGAACCGGAAGGTCATTTCCTGGGAGGCTGACCGGAAGAAATCCCGGGAATGGCTCGAATCCGCCGGGGCGACCATGCCACGGCGGTACGACCACGCCTCGGAGGTCGACGGGCCGGTCATCGTGAAGTACTACGGGGCGAAGGGCGGGAAGGGATTCTTCCTCGCCAAGAACCGGGAGGCGCTCGACGACTTCCACCCGACGGGACCCTACGTCATCCAGGAGTACGTCCTCGGCACCCGGTACTACATGCATTTCTTCTACACACCGCTCTCGGACCGAGGGTACCGGGTCGGGCACGGTTCGCTCGAACTCCTCGGGATGGACCGGCGCGACGAAGCGAACATCGACGAGCTCTACAAGCTCGGTGCCCATGAAGAATTGGTCCGCGCCGGGATCCGCCCCACCTTCGTCGTGACCGGCAACGTCCCCGTGGTGCTGCGGGAGTCGTTGCTGCCGCGGGCCTTCGAGGTGGCCGCTCACATCGTCGAACGGTCGATCGAACTGTTCGGGGGGATGGTCGGCCCGTTCTGCCTGGAAGGGATCATGACCGAGGAGCTCGAATTCAAGGTTTTTGAGATCTCGACCCGGATCGTCGCGGGTACGAACCTGTTCATCTCGGGAAGCCCCTACTCCGATTTCGTGGAGCCGAACCTCTCTACCGGCCGACGGATCGCCCAGGAGATTCGGCGAGCCCTGGATACCGGTCGCCTCGCTGAGATCATCAGCTGAGTCGCCCCGCCCCGGAGGGAGCTCGTCCACTGTGTCCGCGTCGAGTGACTTCGCCGTCGAGGTCGAGCACCTCCGGAAGGTGTACGCCAAGAGCAAGGATCAGAAACCCGCGCTGGACGACCTGACCCTCAAGATCCCCAAGGGTCGTGTCTACGGCCTCATCGGTCGCAACGGCGCCGGCAAGACCACGTTCGTTCGGATCGCGTCCACGCAGCTCGCCCTGACCTCGGGCCGCCTCTCGGTCCTCGGCCTGGACGTGAAGACCCAGACCCGCGAGGTCCGGAGACGGATCGCCTGCGTTCCTCAGGAATCCCGACCCCTCTATTTCCTCAACACCCAGGAGGTCGTCTACCTGTACCTCAAGATGCGGGGGATGGAACCGGTCGAGGCCCGGCGTCGGACCCGCGATGCGCTCGAAGAACTCTCGCTCACCGAGTATCGAACCAAGCTCGTCTCCCGGCTCTCGGGGGGGCTCCGTCGCCGGGCCCTCTGCGCGATGGTGCTCGCTTCCGACGCGGAAGTGCTCTTCCTGGACGAGCCGACCACGGGGCTCGACCCTCTCGCGCGTCGCGAGGTGTGGAAAGCGGTGCGCCGCACGATCCGGGAACACCGGACGATCGTGCTCACCACTCACTACCTCGACGAGGCCGAAGCGCTGTCCACCCGACTGGCCCTCATCGAGAAGGGCCAGTTGCGCCTCGAGGGCTCTCCTGAGGACCTCCGGGCGCGAGTCCGGTATCCCTACCGCGTGACGGTCCAGAGTCCGTTCCCGCGGGAGGAGCTCGAGTCGTACGGCCGGGTGGCCCCGATCGAGGGCGGATTCCTCGTGTTCGCCCGGGAAGCCGATGCGCGCGAAGTGGCACGCAAGGGGCTCGAACGGGGACTTCGCGTGTCGCTCGGGCCCGTCAGCCTCGAGGACATCTTCCTCGAGGTGGTAGGAAAATCGATCGAGGAAGATGCTCCCGCGGAGGGGCTCGAGGAGGCGTCCGCGTGAGCTCCCGGCATCGCTTGCGTTCCCTGCTAACGCTCGTCCAGATCAACGGCATCATCCCGATCCGGACCCAGCCACTCTACATCCTCAGCCTGGTCGCCTCCCCCCTCTCGTTCCTCTTCTTCATTTTCATCATTTCGAAGGGAGCACTCCTCGCCTTCGGCGTCACGGGAGGGATGATCCTGACGATGCTGTCGGTGGGCACTGGCCTTCAGAGCGACCTGACCCACTACCGCCACGACCTCAAGTTCCAGGATGTCGTGGTCGCCTCGCCGGTCGAAGCGCCGATCTACGTCGCGGGGATGGCCCTCTCCGAGCTCGTCTACTCCTTGCCCGGACTCGCCGTATTCGTCGTGATATACTTCCTCGACGGCCTCGCCACCCCGCTGAGCATCGTGGTGCTCACCGGGACCCTCCTGCTCGTCTGGGGGTTCGCCTGCGCCCTCGGGTTCACGCTCGCGACCTGGTTCGAAGATGTCCGGGAAACGTTCCTCTTCAGCCCGCTCATCTCCCTTGCCCTCACGGTGCTCCCGCCGGTCTACTACCCGCTCAGCTACCTCCCTGGATGGGCCCAGACCGCGGCGCGGTTCTCGCCGACGACGTACGCGGCCCAGTTGGTGCAGGGGACGGTCGGGCTCGTCCCCCTCTCCTTCAACGAGGCGGTGATCGACTGGACGGTCCTCGGGGCATTCACCGTGGCGCTCTTCGTCATCGCGGCGTTCAAGGCCCGCTGGCAGGAGCCATGAGCGAGCGCTTCTGCCGGAAAAATGGACCAGTTATCTGACCCGTCGCGCGAGGTGTTATGTACCCCGCGTCTCGTGGAGCCGCCCGATGCTTTCGTTCGCGGACAGTCGTGGTTTCGAGAACTTCGATGAGCGGTTCTCGCACTGCCTGTTCTGCGGCCGGACCCTCGTCGTTCTCCCCGAGGACCGGCGGGGCGGAAGCTGTTTCGACTGCCTCGCGCTCTCGGTCGCAGCCCCGTCCCCATGCCCGGAATGCCGGAGCCTGATCCCGGGCGAGGACCGCGCGCTCGGCTGCGCTACCTGCGGCTGGTACCCGATCCAAGACTGAACGGGCGTCCGAGCCGTCGGGGCTCCCTTCGGGCGCTCAATCTCCACCGACCGCTCCTCCGCTAAGCTTATCGGGCGAATTCGGTCCCAACGACAGGGCGTGCCGAGGTGGCTCAGTCCGGTACGGCGCGAGTCTGGAAAGCTCGTGGCGGAATACGCCTCGGGAGTTCAAAGGTGAGGGACGGCGGACCCGTCCCCGCGGGAATTCTCCCCCTCGGCGCCACCCTCCGCCTCGACCAAACTGGACCGGGGGACGCTCGATGAGCGTCCCGGACCGCCGCGCCGTGCCCGCACTCCTCCAGGTCGACTCCATCCTGATCCACCTGGCCGGGCGGAACGCCCTGGCCGAGGTGTGCCGGTATCTCGTCCATGAGTTTCCCCACTACCCCTGGGTGGGGATCTACCGTCGGGAGGACGCTATGCTGGTCCTCGACGCCTACAACGGGCCTGAGGCCACGGAACACGTGCGGATCCCGCTCGACCGCGGGATCTGCGGGCAGGCGGCGCGGGAGAACCGAACGGTCATCGTCGACGACGTCCGGGCCGCCCCGGAGTACCTGGCCTGCTTCCTCTCGACCCGGTCGGAGATCGTGGTCCCGATCCACGACGGACCGGACGTGCTGGGCGAGATCGATATCGACGGAAATCAGGTCAAGGCGTTCGATGCGAGCGACCGGCGGTTCTTGGAGCAGGTCGCGGCGAAGCTCGTGGACGCGGTCCGGAAGAGCGCGGCGGAGCCGCCGCCGCCCGCCTGAGATTCCGCCCGATCGTTCGGAGGGCCCCCGCGAGGGCCGCGCGTCGGTCGAACGGAGCGAATACCCCCGTCGGCGCGGTGGGCGGCCGCTGCTCGAGATCCTCGGCGATCTGGGAGAGGGCACGGCGGAGCTCGTCCACGATGGGAAGGTCGGCTTGTTGGCTCGTCCGGGACAGGGGGTTGAGGTCGATCGAGATCACCTTCTTCCCCAGCGCCCGCAGTGCTTCCGTCCGGTCCCCGTCCTCAAGCGGGACGATACAGAGGTCGGCGACGAGGATCCCCCTCCGGTCGACTTGGGCCCGGTCCGACGGGAGTCCGGGAATACGGGCGGTGGGGCGGACACCGAGCGGGTGGCGGACTCCCGCCTCGCGCAAAGCGTCGGCGACCGCGCGCGCGCGGGGTCCGGTCCGGTGGAAGAGGTTGACCTCGACCGCGAGGCCGGGACACGCCCGAGCGAGACGCGCCACTTCCGACGCAGCCAGGGCGGCGACGTTCCCGTTCACGCTCAACACCGGACGCCGTGCCTGTCGGAGCCACCCCGCCGCAGCGGCCTCGGCGAGGCGCGCACTGGGGGTGGTATGTTCCCCCAGGAGGTAGTCGAACGTCTCGCCCCTGCCGTGGGCGATGAGCCCTTCCGGGGCCACGAGTCCGGTTCGGCTCAGCTCGGTTAGACGGGCCCGCACCCGGAGACTCGCGTACCGGGGGTGCGAGGGTGAGAGGCGCATGGGTCCGGGATCGTCAGGTGCCGTTGGAGGCGGTGTCGCGAGCCGGGGTATCGGAAGCGTCCGCGCCGTTGACACGTCCCTCGAGGGCGGCCACGCGCTGTTCGAGCGGAGCCAGTCCCTCCTCGAGGACCTTGCTGAGCGAGAGCTTGAGACTCTCCTCGAGGGCGAGGATGTCCCGGCCAAGGTCGATGATGCGGCGAGCGTTCTCGTTGAGAAGCAGGCGGTTCTGCGTCGCGACCCGGAACGTGTCCGACAGGTCCTTCGTCAGTTGCGACGACCGTTGGGCGAACGACTCGACGGACTCCCCGATCGGTTTCCATTTGTTGTCCAAGTTCGCGATCAGGTCCTGGGAGATCTTCTGGGCAGCCGTCCCTACGCCGGTGCCGATTTCCTTGCCGACGCGGTCGGCGACCCCGTTCTCGAGCTCCTGGAGCCGGGTCTTGAGCTCGGCCCCGAGCGCATCGCGCACGGCGTCGCCCCGCTGCTGGCGGTCCTCGACCGACTGGATCCGGGCCGTGAGATTCGAGTAGGCGGTCTGGATGAGCACGTCAAAGTGCTGGGTCGTGGACTCCTGGGCCCGCAAGAGGAGGTGCAGGATCCAATGCTCGCGACCCTTCGTCTCGGATAGCGGACCCCGGTCGAGTCGGTCCCGGACCTCGCGGTCCTCCAAGATGGACTGGAGTTCCTTGAGGATCTCGAGTCGGAGGGCACTGGACGACGACCCCGCGCCCGCCGGCACACGCCCGGCCATGGGTCGCGATGGGGGCTCGGCTACTATAAGAGTTCGCGAGAGTGGGCGCTCGCGCCCTCTTACAGAAATTCATCGCCCAGGAGTTCCCGGGCGACGACCAATCGACGGATCTCGCTCGTCCCGGCCCCGATCTCCAGTAGTTTCGCATCGCGGGCGAGACGTTCGATCGGAAGGTCCCGCATGTAGCCATACCCGCCGTGGATCTGGATCGCGGCGAGCGCGTGACGCGTGGAGGCCTCGGAAGCGAACGTGAGCGCGGCCGCGCTCTGACGTAGGCTTCGGCGATCCTTCCCCACGGAGTCGAGTGCCGCATAGGTCAGTCCACGGGCGGCTTCGAGGTCGGCATACATGTCGGCCAGCTTGGCCTGGACCAGTTGGAAGTGTCCGATCTTTTGCCCGAACTGTTCCCGTGAGCGGGCGTAGTCGAGGCTCCGTTCGAGACATTCGGCCATGATGCCCACGGGGATCCCCGCCAGCACGGCCCGTTCCACGTTGAGCCCTCCCATCATGATGGAGACGCCTTCGTTCTCGACCCCCACCAGTTGCTCGGCGGCCACTTCGCAGTCCTGGAAGGCGAGCTCCCCGGTCGGCGAGCCCCGCATCCCCATCTTGTCCAGGCGCTTGGCGACCGTGAAGCCACGGGTCTTGCTCGACACCAAGAAGGCGCTGATCCCGTGGGCGCCCCGTTCCGGTGCGGTCTTGGCGTAGACCAGCAGCCAGTCGGCGACGGGACCGTTCGTGATGAACTGCTTCGAGCCGTTCAGCACGAAGTGTCCCCCGTGGCGTTCGGCACGTGTCCGCACGGCCACCGCATCCGACCCGGCTTGCGGCTCGGTGAGGGCGAGCGCTCCGACGGCCTCCCCTGAGATGATCGCGGGCAAGGCCAACGAGCGTTGCGCCGGAGTCCCGTTCCGGGCCAGGTTGTCTCCGAACAGGTTGGAATGGGCGCCCACGCTGAGGGCGAGGGCCGGGCTGACCCGGGCGATCTCCTCGAGAATGAGCGCCTGGGCGAGATACGAGAGTCCCAGGCCCCCGAACTCGGTCGGGAGGGTGACCCCCAAGAAGCCCTGCTCGCCCAACCGACGGAATACCTCCCGCGGGAAGTACTCTTCGCGGTCCATCCGCTCCGCGACCGGAGCGATCTCCTTTCGGGCGAAGCGCCGCGCGGCCTCACGCAGCTCTCGCTCCTCGTCCGAGAGTGCGAGGTCCATCAGCCCGACGACTCCCGTCGGCGCTTAACTCTTGTCGGAGGTCGGTGGGTCCCACGGGAGTCGGCCCGCCGGACCACGAGCCCGATATGGAGCCGCCAGGAGGGCAGCGTGCGGGGATGATCCGATCGGAAATGGGCGCCCCGGCTTTCCGTCCGTCGCAGGGCCGCCCGCGCGATCAGGTACGCCGTGAGGGCGGCGTTCGCCACCGGTCCGGGCACCTCGCGCGCTGACGCGGGTTCCATCTTCGCCCCGAGTTGCTCGAACGTCTCGACGGCGGACCGAAGACCGGCGGCGTTGCGCACGATGCCTACCTCGTCCCATAGGGTGGAACGAACCCGCTCGATCCCCGACCGCTCTTCGGGTAGTCCGGACCCGACGGGCAGCGGGAGCTGGAGGACGAGGTCTGGCGGGGTGGGCCCGCCCGCGGTCGGGTGCAGCAAGTGACGGGCCACGCGCTCCCCGAAGACCAACCCCTCAAGGAGGGAGTTACTGGCGAGGCGGTTTGCCCCGTGGACGCCGGTCGAGGCAACCTCACCGCAGGCGTAGAGCGAGGGGATCGTCGTCCGCCCATCGACGTCGGTCGTCACGCCCCCGATCATGAAGTGCGCCATCGGGGCCACGGGGATCATGTCCCGCGCGGGGTCGATGCCGTACGTGGCGAGGAACCGGGTCACCGTTGGAAATCGGGCGTAGAGCCGGTCGGCGGGGATGGCGGTGGCGTCGAGGAACACGGAGGACTGGCCGCTCCGATCGAGCTCCCGTCGGATGGCCCGGGCCACCACGTCGCGCGGCGCCAACTCCGCGTCCGGGTGCGCTCGGACGAGAAACCGATCGCCCGCAGCGTTCCGCACGAGCGCCCCCTCCCCCCGCAGCGCCTCGGTGATCAGGAATCGCGGAGCTCCGTCCCGAGCGAACACGGTCGGATGGAACTGGATGAACTCCATGTCCGTCAGGAGCGCCCCCGCGCGGAATGCGATCGCGACCCCCTCGCCGGTAGCGATCGAGGGGTTGGAGCTCTCGCGGTAGAGGCTACCGGCGCCTCCGGTCGCCAGCACGACGGGACGTCCCGCTTCGACCTCCAGTCCCTTCCCCCCCTCCCGAGAGAGAACGGCGACCGGGCCGTCGCTCCCTCCCGGCCGCAACGCCCGTAGCACGGTCCGCTCCCGGGCGTCGATCCCCTCTTCGAGTACGCGTCGCTTGAGCGTCTCCTCGATGGACGCGCCGGTCGCGTCGCCCCCGGCGTGAAGGATCCGGGCCCGGGAATGGGCGGCTTCGCGTCCGAGCGATATCCGTCCGTCGACTGTATCGAAGGGGACTCCGTACCGAACCAGGTCGGCGATCCGGCGGGGCCCTTCGTGCGTGAGGATCCGGGCCGCCGCGAGGTCGACCAGTCCCGCCCCCGCCCGAACAGTATCGGCGAGGTGGCGCGCCGGCGAATCATCCGGTCCGAGTGCGGCCGCGATGCCGCCCTGCGCGTAGCGCGTGTTGGACTCCTCGAGTCGAGACTTCGTCACGATGGTCGGGCGGAGCCCCAACTCTTTGGCTCGCAGAGCGACGTAAAGGCCCGCGATCCCGCTGCCGATGATCAGCGGCCGCCGCTCGGCCCTCACCACGGGGGGGAAGACGGGGCCCGGAGGTATAGCGGCTCCGAGGCGGGCACGCTCCTATACCCGTGTGGGCTCCGTGGCCCGTGTCGCTCGCCGGAGCCGCGCTCCCGGCCGAGCCCGATTGGAGCGAGGCGGTCACGGTCCGCGAGGACCCCGACCTCGCCCGCGAGCTCATGTCACGACTGCGCCCGACCGGCAGCCCCCGTCGGACGAGCGTCACCGACCTCCTCTCCCTCCGACCGGCCTACTGGCGATTCACCGTCGGGGCCCCGCCCGCCACTCCCGAACGGGAAGCCATGCTCGAGAGCGGGCGGCGCCTGCACCGCATCCTAGGCCTCGTCTACGCGCCTGAAGGGCAACTCGAGGCCCGAGTACACGACACGCTCGTCCAGGGACGGATCGATGTGCTCGGGGACCGGCCGATCGAGGTCAAGACCAGTGGGTACGCACCTCCGGCTCGGGACCCGGTGTCGGAGCGACCCGAGCACGTCGACCAGGTGGCGATGTATTCGACGTTGCTCGGGGTCAACGCGGCCCGCTTGGTCTACTTGCACACGGCCGGGGAAGAGGTCCGGGCCGCGGCCACCTACGATCTCGAATTCGCCTCGTTGGACCCGATCCGAACGGCGATGGGGGCCCGAGTGCGTTCTCTTACGACCGCGTGCGGCCAAGGTTCGCCGGCGGGCCTGCCCCGCTGCCCGTGGTTCGCCCGAGGATGCGAGTTCCGGGGCGCCAGCGTCTGTGACTGTACCGGCGATGAGCTGCCGGCGGCGTCGCTGGTCGCCGACGCAAGCCCCCGGTCGACCCCTCGACCGGAGCTCGCGCGCCTCCTCGAGGACGCCGTGCGGGCTCGGCTCGCCGCCACGCACCCGCCCTCGATCCACCGATTCCGCGACCTACTCTATCCACGCCGGGGGTACTTCGATGCCACCGGGCCGCCGGAGCCGTCGCTGGTAACTCCTTACGAGTCGGAAACAGACACCTACTCTCGCCTCGTGGAGGCGCTCGATACGGGGCCAGTTGGGGAGGCCACGCGCCTGCCGACGCTCGCGGACGAGCCCGACGAGGAAGTGGGGGGATTCCGAGGAGCGCCCGTCCTGGTGCGAACCTCCCGGGCCTCCCGGCGCCTCGACCCGTCCACGGTGCTCGACCGGTCCCCCCAACATGCGCTCCAGCTGGGGTTCCGGTGCGTCGCCACGGGCACGAATCTCGCCCGGCTGGTGATGGGCTACGAACGGGCGACGGAGTCCGAGCGTATCCAAGTTCTCGAAATGACGTTCGACCCCTCCGCGACGTTCTCCCGGGTTTGGCGCTCGCGCGTCCGCCGGCTGGACGCCGCCCGGACCCGCGGGGACCCCACCACGCTCGACCCGTGTCCCGCGTGGATGTTCGACGGATGTCCCTACCGGGACCGGTGTGGCTGTGGCTCCACCGCGGGTGCCTCCCAACGGTAGATCCGAGTGGACAGTACTCGCCGGAAACCCTCCGAATCGTACAATTGGAGGGCTGATGTGTTCGAGGCCGTCACCCAGAGGCGGACCGATTCATATCCCAAACCGACCAACGAGCGCATCGCCCAGCGCACGAGGAATCTCCCGAGTCCGCGACGTCGGCGTTCGGGGTCGACCATGATGTCGAGAAAGACCGCTTCCCGCGCCGTCACCTGGGCCGTGAGGATGCCTCCCACCAACCGCGTCGGGCCTTCCTCGAGCAACGCCGTGGAGGCCGGATCGAGGAACAGACCGAGCCCGTTGTCCAAGAGCCCCGTGAGCACTCGAGCGTACTCTTCGACGGATCCTCCGACCAACAAGTCATCGGTCGTGCTTTGGAACGACCGCCAGTCGAGGTCCGCGAGGGCCTCCATCGTCACGTCCCGGATGGGAACCCGTACCACGCCACCGGGCGGGGACGTCGGTGCCTTCGTATCGTCCGGCCGCAGCGCCCGGACCATGGCGTGTCGCTCGATCACGAGTGACCCCGGACGCCGGAGGGACTCGAGGGCCCGCTCTTCTGCTTCCACGGTCAGTCCGGTGAATCCCACGCTGACCGAACGGGCGGAGCCGGACAAACCCTCGACCAGCGATTGGGCGAGAGCGACGGTCCGGGCCTCGTCCGCACAGTGTACGTGGCCCCACGCTCGGGTCCCTCGGAGGTTCCCGAACGCGATTCCACCGGAGGGGGACCCCGGAGAGTAGAACCAGCCCGGTTGCCGGCCCGCCCGCAAGTCCTCCGCAGCGGTCTCGACCCAATTTCCCTGGAAGTCCTCGCCCCGAAGCACGAGCTCCTTGCGGACCGCCTGCACGAGTTCGAGCAACTCGTCCACGGAGGCGGCCGTGGCCGGGCGCGGGCTCTCGATGGCGGGGGCGGAGGTCACGGGGCCGGGAGCTCGGCGCGGAGGATCTCGGCGATATCGGGGGCGACGGAGGCCTTCTCCGCGGCATTCCCCAGGGTATCGGTCGAGTAGACCTCGTCAGTGACGGCCTTGATGCGTTCGAAGGCGTCCTTGAGGAACAGTCCGTGGGTGCAGGCCGCGCTGATCGCGCCGGCGCCCCGCTTGTGGAGGAGCTTGGCCGCCTCGACGATCGTGCCGCCAGTGGTGATGACGTCGT
Source organism: Thermoplasmata archaeon (assembly GCA_022750335.1). Lineage (GTDB taxonomy): Archaea > Thermoplasmatota > Thermoplasmata > Lutacidiplasmatales > UBA184 > Lutacidiplasma. Next base: position 66,068 of record JAKIVX010000002.1, read on the forward strand.
CCACCAGGACCAGGTGCTTCCCCTCGAGCGGGATCGGGACCTCGGCGGGCATCCGCAGTTCGACATGCTCGCTATCGATCCGTTTCTTGTCCAGGGCGAACCAGGGTTTCTCGAGGAGGGTGGCCATCCGGCGCACGCGATCGACCCCGCCCTTGTCCGGAGAGACCAGGAGGTCGATGGGGCGCTCGCGCAGGAGTCGGGCGATCGCCGGGATCCCGGACGCCTCGAACGCCGGTTTGGTGAAATTGCGCAGGATCTCCGGCGAGTGCAGGTCGACCATGACCACGGCGTCCGCTCCAAGCTCTACGTGGCGGCTCAGTGCGCGCGCACTCAGTGGCTCGCCCGGGAAGAACCGTCGGTCCTGCCGTGCGTAGCCGAAATACGGGACGACGGCGACGACCTTCCGAGCCCCCGCCTCCCGTACGGCGTCTTCGAGCAAGAACAGCTCCAACAGGTCGGCGTCCGTGCGGGTCGACTGGACGATGACGACATCCTCGCCCTCGAGCCGACCGCCGACCCGGACATACATCTCCCCATCGGGGAATCGCTTGGTGAACGGGATGCCGAACGGAGCGTTCGAGAGTTCGCGTGAGATCCGCTCGGCGAGAGCGGTCGAGGCCGTCCCTCCGATGACGTGCACGTGCGAGAACCCCCGGGGACCGGACCGGGGCGGGGACTAAAGCGTTGCCCGCTCGTGCTAGAGTTCTTCGTCCTCCGGGTCGGGCCGCTTCGACTTCGACGCCCGATGGACCTTGGGAGGAGGGCGTCCGCGGTGCACCCGAGTCTTGGAGGGGGCAGCGGCCTTCGCGCCGGTCCGGTGGACGGGAGGGGCCGAGGCACCGTCGTCGTCCTCCTCCGCCTCATCCTTCGAGGCGCCCCAGGGACGCAAGGATCGGAGGAAATGCCGGGCCCGAGAGGCATTTCCCTCGGGGAGATCCTCGACCTCCTCCTCTTCGTCTTCTTCCGCCTTTCGTCGAGGGTCCTCGATGCCCTCCACGCGAAGCGCGTAGTGGAGGCCGAACGCGAGGAGGATGATCCCCGCCACGGAGAGGCCGAGGAACTGCCAGGATTGCGGGGGGACCTCCCCGGTCGTGCTGCTGCCTTCGATCCAGAGTTTGAGGGCGCCGACCCACGGGATCATCCCGCGGGCGACCCCGATGACCCACCCCGGCTCGACCAATTGACTCAACTGGAATCCAGCGGACTGGTCGTACGTCCCCTGCCCGCCACCGATGTTGTTGTCGCCCATCGTGATGTAGCCGGAGTGTTCGCCGAGCAGCGAGGGTTGCAGCGCGATGCTGACATTCACATCGGCCCATCCGATGTGGAACAGGTCGAGGGTCGACTTGAGGTCGGTCGTACCGCAATCGTTGATGACCCCGGCTCGGGTCGTGGTTCCCGGAGTGGCGTAGACCGCCCCGGAGGCGTTGCCGCACGGTCGTCCCGCGAGGCCGTAGGCAGTGTATCCGCCCACGCTCGGCACCCATTGCAGGAAGATGATCGCCCGATGGATGACGGGCGTTCCGGCGGCTCCGTTCGGAGCATAGAGTAGGACATCCCCAAATTCTCCGTACGTGCTGTACCCGTTCTGTTGCGCCACGACGTACGGCTGGATCGTGGAATTCGGCACCTTCTGGGCGAGCACGAGGTCGCCGGTGTTGATGTCCCCCAGCACGTCCGAACTCCCGTGCTGCATGCTCATGGACTCCACCACGTAGACCGGGGGCCAGTTCTGGGTGAAGGCGAACAGGCAGACCACGAGGAGGATCACGATCGCGAGCGCCACCAGGGGCGCGAAGTACAACGAATCTCGCGCCCGCCAGAAGATCCGGGGGCGAGCGCTCTCGTCCTTCTCGGATGAGGCTGGATCCGGTTCGGTCCCTCCCTCCCGCGACCAACCCCGAATGGGCCGCGGTCGACCCCGGGCGGGGGTTGGGCGGCCGGTCCTCTTCCTCGATCGGCGGGGAGGTCCGTCGTCCTCCGCGTCGTCCAGTTCCGCCTCGTCCTCGTCGGACGAGTCGGTCCGTCGGGCCATGCCTCGCCCTTCGGGCGGGCCCCCATAACCCTTCGGCTCGACCGGTACTTCCGGGGGCCGAGCTCCTCTCGTGAGGAAGCGAACGCTTATGGTTCGCTCCCCCGAGAACCGACCGGAACCACGGTGCGCTCTCCATGCGACGGATCGACCTCTCGATGCCTCTCCGACCGGGAATGCCGACCTTCCCGGGGGACGTTCCGTTCCGGGTCGAACGGTCTACGTCCCTCGAAAAGGGAGACCCCTACAACCTCTCGCAGCTCTTCCTGGGCTCGCACTCGGGAACTCACCTCGACCCTCCCCTCCACTTCCTCCCGGGCGGATCCCCGGTCGACCTCCTCGACCTCGCGGTTCTGAACGGGCCGTGCCGCGTCGTGGAAGTGCGGCCGGGCGCCTCCCGCATCGGTCTCGAAGATCTACCGGCCTTCCCTTCGGGAACGCACCGGATCCTCTTCCGAACGACCAACTCTGCACGATGGGCACGGGGGGAGGGGTTTTTTCCGGATTACGTCGCCCTGACCCTCCCCGCGGCCCGGGAGTTGATCGAGCGCGGCATCCGGCTCGTGGGGATCGACGCGCTGTCGATCGAGTCGGACCCCACCGAGAAGTACCCGGTGCACCACGCGCTGCTCGGAGCGGGGATCCCGATTCTCGAAGGGCTCCTCCTCCAGGACGCTCCGCCGGGCGTGCACGAGCTGGAATGCCTCCCCCTTCGCATCGTGGACGGAGACGGGGGCCCGGCACGGGCGATCCTCCGCGTGGACTAGGTACCGTCGATGGGACTGTCGCCGCCCGGTTCGGGACCCTACGACCTCTCGCTCGCGACCGCGGGGTTCCTCGTCCTCGCCATCAGCTTGTGCCTCTTCGTGGTGATGTTCTTCGTGCTCCGGAATTACCACCCCAATCGAAAGCGAGGACTCGAGGGGTACCTCGAGGGGGCCGGCGTCAGCCTCATCTTCCTCATCCTGGGGTTCGCTCTGGTCGTCGCCCTCGTCATACACGACCCCCGCGGCAACAAGACCTCGTACGCCCTGTACACCACCGTCCTCACAGGATACTGGCTGGCGTTCGCGATCCCGGTCGTGACGGTGGCGAGCTCGATCCAGGCGCGTTCGCGAGGGGCGATCGCGTGGCTGCTCCCCTCGATGCTCGTCGCGGCCCTGATGTTCGTCGGGCTGTTCGGGTACTACTACCTGGCTCCCGCCTAGGTGGACCCCGTCAGTCCCGTTCCCCGGGCGGCAGGAGGTCGGGGATGCCGTCCGAGATCGGGTAATCGACGTGGCAGGCCCCGCAGGTGAGCGTCCCGTCGAGGATCTCCTCCCCCTCGGACCGTCCGGCGGTCAACCGCAACTCGCCGCGGCAGACCGGGCAGCGCAGGATCTCGAGCAGGTCGGGCCTCACTTCCCACCGCCTTCCACGATCCCGTAGCCGATGAGCCGCCAGGCGTTCAGTTTCCGCGAGATCGCGACCCGGCTCCCGGGAAACACCGTAACGGACCGGTTGAGCGCGAGCTCGACGTCGTCCCCGCGGGCGCTCGTGACCTTGCCGGCGGCGATCGTGGTCCCCACCGTGACGGCGAGGACCTCGCTCGTCCGGATCTTTTCCACCTTGATCTCGCGCTGGGCGCCGAGGACGCGATCGAGGAGGGTCGCATGCAGCCGCATCTTCTGGCTCACCGGTGGAAGCGTTCCGGCGGTCCCGACGAGACGACCGGTGAGTCCGTCCCCCTTCGCGAGGGACGGGTCGAGGCTCGTCCCGAGCGCGGCGAGACCGCCCGGATGGAGCTCGTCCCATTCCTGACCGCCGGAAATGATCGACGTAACTTTGGTATGCAGGGACTCCGCGTGAGACCCCGTTCCCGATTGGGGGCCGGGGCGGATCTCGATCTCCTCTCCGACTTTGAGGTGACCTTGGATGAGGGAGCCCCCGAGGACCCCTCCCTTGAGCTCCGCCGGCCGAGTGCCGGGTCGGTTGATATCGAAGGAGCGGGCGACGTACATGAGGGGCGGCTTTTTCGGGTCCCGAACCGGGGTCGGGATCGTCTCTTCGATCGCCCCGATCAGCGCGTCGATGTTGACCCGGTGGTTCGCGCTGACCGGGACCACTGGTGCCGACGCGACGGGGGAGTCCTTCAAGAAATCCACGATCTCCCGGTAGTTCTGTTCGGCCTGCTCGCTCGTCAGGAGGTCGATCTTGTTCTGGACGACGACGACCTTGCGCACGCCGATGATGTCGAGCGCATACAGGTGCTCACGAGTCTGCGGTTGCGGCACCGTCTCGTTCGCTGCGACGAGGAGGAGCGCCCCGTCCATGATCGCAGCACCGGAGAGCATGGTCTCCATCAGCGTCTCGTGACCGGGAGCATCCACGAACGACACGGCCCGCAGGAACTTTGATTTCCCCCCCTCGGGGCAGTCCGGAGAGTTGCTGTAACCGAGGGAGTCCGCCGTTTCAGGACACTTGTAGAAGGCCGCGTCGGCGTAGCCGAGCTTGATCGAAATGCCGCGTTTCAACTCTTCGGAGTGGCGGTCAGTCCACTCGCCGGTCAGTGCTTGGGTGAGGGTGGTCTTGCCGTGGTCTACGTGGCCAACCAGGCCGATATTGACTTCGGGTTGTCGAGGGACCTTCATGACGCAGCGAGGAGCTCCGCGAGGGGCTTCCCGCCCTTCTGCTCGACCACGAGGTTGATCTGAACCGTATCCTCGCTGATCGTGTTGCCGCGGAACGTCCGGCGCTTTCGCATTCCCAGCCGAGGGGCCTCGAATCCGAATCCGTCACCCACGTAGAGGCGGAGCTGTCGGGCACCCGGAAGACCGGGCCGCAGTGGGAAACCGCTCTTGTCCGTGCCTCCGGTGATGCGGAAGGTGTATCCCGAAGCGCCGATCAATTCACCGCCGACCGTCTCCCCGATGCGTTTGCCCAGGAATCCGGCGGCTTGCGGATCGGTCACCGTGCGCGCGATCGAAAGGGCGCGCTCCGAGATGACCAGCTTGTATTCGACCATCCATCCTCAGGTGCGGCGCGCGACCGATACGTCCTTTAAATAGCTTGTGCGAGCCGTTCCAGCGGCGAGTCGAGCAAGGCCACTCCGGAAAGGGAGCTTCCCAGCCCCGCGGCACAGTTGACCGGGCCGGAGGAGTTGGTTAGCACCGACCCCGTGCCGGAAACGGTCGCATTGAACGCGGCACCGGTCTCGTTGATGGGATAGGGCAGCGGGCAGGAGGTGTCGGCCACCTCCCAGAGCGGAGAGCTGGTGATGACCGAGTAACTGACCCCTCCCACTCCGGCGAAGATCTGCGCCGCCCCCGGGTGGTCGTCGAGGAAGGCAGCCCCGCCCGAGGCGTTGGCCGCGGCGACCAGGGCCGGGGAGTCCACCTCAGTTGACGGGAAGTCGTCGAGCGAGACCGAGCTCCCGAGGCACGTGCCCGCGGTGAGCGAGAAGAGGGCGGTGGGGATCCCGAGGTCGACCGAGACCAGGAGGAGGGTTCCGCTCCCGTCCGAGAAACCGAACAGCCAGAACGCCGCGTGCCCGGCCGGGGTTGAGGTTGGGGTCGCGTCGACGGTCAGATCGGACGGAAGCCCGGGGAGGACGGACAGCGAACAGTTGGACGTGAGATTGCTGAGAGAGGTGAGATTCGCCAGCGGCAACGCCAAGCTGGACCCGATGCGAACTCCGGCGGCCAGCTCCGCGCTCCACGTCCCCGACTCGGCATGGGAGGCGGCGATCCCCGCCACCGACTCGGATTCGGAGAAAGTGGAGTATGTTTCGGTTGTGGTTCCGGCTGGCTTGGGGGCGAGGGAGGCCGCTACGGCGAGGACGGCCACGATGACCACGGTTGCCACCACGATCGCCACGACCGGTACGAACCACCGACGGTTCCGCAACGGGACGGGGGGCGAGGCGGACGGCGCAGTCTGGACCGCCGGCCCGCCCGGAGGCGATGAGGGAGATCCTTCGGACGGAAGTGACGGCGTTGACGGGCTCATCGGTGGACTAGGTCGGAGAGGGTAGAAAACAACCACCGACCCTCGTGCCCGCCCAGCCTCGGGATTAAGAGGGAGCCGCCTTCTCGCGCGACGGGAGCCAGCGATCTTGGCCGCAGTGGGATCCGTCTGGCTCGATCTGGGCGCCCTCTTTCTCCTCGCTGGACTCACGTTCGCGGCAGTTCTAGATGTTCGGACCCGAGAGGTTCCCGACCGACTCTGGCAGGTCCTGGGGGTACTCGGGGTCGTCGGGGGGTCGGTCGTCATCGCCCCCGACGGAACGCTCCCGTTGGCGTTCTGGCTGCTCAGTGCCGGCCTGGCCCTCGAGCACGTCTTCCCCTGGGACGCCGGAGGCGAGGGTTGGGTCGGGGAGTGGGCCGATTATCTCGAACTCATCGCCTACGTGGGCGTCTCGGCCCTAGTCGGGTTCGGTGCGTACCGCTGGGGCATCGGCGGGGGAGGTGTCCCCCCCGGGGCGGTCGCTCTCCTCGTGACGGTCCTGATCGCGCGAGGGCTGTTCGAAGCCGGCGTCCTCTATGGAGGGGCGGATGCGAAGGCGCTCATCATCGCGGGGATCTTGGTTCCCCTCTTCCCCGTTCCCTGGATCGGAGTCCCGGCGAGCACCCACCTGCTCACTTCCCTGGTTCCGTACGCCATCGACCTCCTGATGGACGCCGCCCTTCTGTCCGTCGTCGTGCCGATCGCCGTCGCTGTCGTCAATCTCCGCCGGAGCGAATTTTCCGTCCGCACCGGATTCACGACCTACACGATCCCCGTGGGCGAATTGCCGCACCGATTCGTATGGGTCCGCGATCCGAGATATCCCGTCGATCCCGAGGCCGAGGCGTCCATCGAGACCTCGGAAGAAGACCGACGGTGGAGGACCAAGGTGGCCCGGGAGCTCGAATCCCGCGGGATCTCCCGTGTACGGGTGGGTCCCCAACTTCCGTTCATCGTGCTCATGGCCGGAGGAGCCCTCGGAGCCCTGTTGCTCGGCAACTGGATCGTAGACCTCCTTGCCCTCGTGTGACCCGACACGCCGGGGTCCGACGGAAAGGTTTTCTCCCCAGTCCCGGTCCAACCGTTCGGCGATACGATGGTGCGTCGATTGAAGACCGGGCCGATCCGCGTGTTGATCGCGAAACCGGGACTCGACGGCCACGACCGGGGAGCGAAGGTCGTCGCGCGAGCACTTCGCGACGCCGGCATGGAGGTCATCTACGCCGGCTTGCGACAAACGCCGGAGGAAGTCGTGCGGGCCGCGCTCGAGGAGGATGTCGACCTCATCGGGCTGTCGATCCTGTCCGGTGCCCATATGGCTCTCTTTCCGAAGATCCTCAAACTGCTGAAGGCCCAGAAGGCGGGGAACATCCCGGTCTTTGCCGGCGGGATCATCCCGGACGAGGATGCGCGGCGGCTGAAGAAACAAGGCATCCGGGCCATTTTCGGGCCGGGGACCACGCTCCAGGAGATCGTCACCACCGCCCAGAGATTGGCGCGCGGCCCCGCATGACCGGGTCGGCCCGAACGCCGCCCCTGGCGCGGGCCATCCTCGCGGGAGACCGACGGGCGCTCGCGCAGACGATCACGGCGATTGAGAACGGCGACACACGGGTCTCCGCGACGCTGAGGGCCCTCTACCCGCACGCCGGCAGCGCCCCCGTGATCGGGCTCACCGGTCCGCTCGGTGTAGGCAAGTCGAGCCTGCTCAGCGTCCTCATCGGGCTCTTGCGGGAGCGGGGAAAGACCGTCGGGGTCGTTGCGATCGACCCTTCGAGCCCGTACACCGGGGGTTCTGTCCTCGGGGACCGGATCCGACTCGAACGAAAGGCGAACGACGACGGAGTGTTCTTCCGATCCATGGCGAGTCGGGGCGAGGCGGGAGGGGTGGCCGCGTCCACCCGAGAGGTCGCGCGCCTCTTGGCCGCCGCCGGGTACGATGTCATCTTCGTCGAGACGGTCGGTTCCGGCCAGGTCGACGTCGCGATCCGCGGGATCGCGACCACGAGCGTGGTCGTCCTCGTGCCCCATCTGGGGGACGAGGTCCAAACGCTCAAGGCGGGACTGTTCGAGATCGCCGACGTCTTCTGCGTCAACAAGGCCGACCTGCCCGGTGCCGACCTGGCCGCGAGGGACCTTTCCGAGCTCGTCGCCCTCGGGGCCGCGCGCGACGGCTGGGCGCCCGTCATCGTTGCGACGTCGACCACCCGACCCGCCGGGATCGAGGAACTCTGGCGGGCCATCGAAGCACACGAGCAGTTCCTCGATCAGACCGGACTCCGCGTCGCGCACGAGCGCGCCCGCCTCAGCGCGGAGATCACCGACCGGGTGAAGGACCGGGTGGGACACGAGGTCGCCGAACGCCTCGATCACGACGTCGAACTCCGTCGCCTGCTCGACCGGGTCGTCGCACGGAAGATCGATCCAGCCGGTGCGGCGGAAGAGCTCTTCCGCACGCGCTATGCGACGAGATAGGTCCGATGCCCGTATCCCCGCTCCTCCTGTTGTCGCTGGTCCTTCTCGCCCTCGCGGTGCTCACGTACTTCGTGTACGCCTCGTTCGCCTTCGGCGCAGGGTATCAGCCGACCCCGCGCCGCGCGGTGCGCACCATGCTGCGCTGGGCCGAGGTGGGGCCTTCCGATACCGTCTACGACCTCGGGGCGGGGACGGGTGCGATCGTGTTCCGGGCGGCCCGCATCTATCGGGCCCAGGTGCTGGGGGTGGAGGTGGAGCCCTTGCGCTACCTCATCCTGCGGGTGCGCCGTCGTCTGGGGGCGAATGGGGACCGGATTCGGCTCGTCTGGGGAAACCTCTTCCGGCTCGATTTCCACGAAGCGACGGTGGTCACGGCCTTCCTATGGCCGGGGGCAATGGAGCGCCTTCGGCCCAAGTTCGAATCTGAGCTACGTCCGGGCGCCCGGGTCGTCAGCCACTGCCACAAGATCCCGAACTGGCGACCGACCCAGTACGACCCGGAGACTGACGTCTACCTCTATCGCTGGCCCGATGCGCGCGCGCCCTGACGGACCGCCTTCTGCCAAGTTCCGTCGGCCCAGCGGAATGCTCCGCAGACGGCGAGAGCTCCCCGTCCGCCTTTAGGGAATGGGGCCGCCGATCACGCCGATGATCCCGAGGTAAGCGATCGCGGTCCCGATGATGATCGCTCCCGCGAACAAGAGGATCACGAACAGACGGGAGGGAGCGGTGGAGGGAAGAGGCGCGGACACGCCGCCTTCGATTTTCGCGGGATTGATACGGGCATCGTACGTATGTCCGCCTCCGCCACGGCACCCCGGTTACCCCCGTCGGGGGCACGCGCGGCCCCAGACCGCCTCGCGAGCGTCCCGTCGGCCTCCGATAGGCGCAACGCGGTCGAACGAGGACCGAAGCCGCGGTTCTACTGAGGACCCGGGTTCCGGAAGTGGTCGGCCGACTTCTCGTGACCGACGGCTTTCTCATCCCGCGGCGTCTTGTGGTGTTCCGCGGACTTTCCGTGGTCCACGACCTTGGCGTGCTCGGCGGACTTGGAGGGTTCCTCGGGCTTCGCTTCGGCCGTCTCCTTCGCAGGCGGCTCGTCCTTTTCCGACTCCGCGGGTTTTTCGCCCTTCTCGTGCTTTTCCGCCTTCTCGGGAGTCGGGGTGACGTACTCCTCGACCACCTTGATGGTGTGGGGAGCGACCTGCGCGCGGATCTTGTCGATGACCCGGGGTTTCGAGGCCATCCAGGAGATGTCGAACTTGGAGCGGTCGGGCACCGTGAGTGTGACGACTTTGTCGTGGATCGTGATCTGGAACTCGGCGGCACGGCCGTACTGGAGCTCCACGATCGCCCGCACCTGGTCGACGGGCTCGGAGATGAGGTCGGTGACCTTGAACTTGCCACGGACCTTGCGACCGGAGAACGGCGGGTTGAAATCGACGCGAACCCGGGCCTGCGTGAGCGTCACGACCCGTCCCCGGCGGCCCTCGATCGTGAGGACGGTCCCGAGGTCCAGGTGGGCGTCTTCCCGCCGCATCTCGGGAAGGCGGGAGACCTCGTGCATCGAGAACAATTCGATGAGGTTGGGGTCCCGCTCGCCGAAGGCGTCGGCGGGAGCGAACTCCTTTTCGACCTCCTCTCCCACCTTGAGTCCCACGAGGGCACTTTCAATGCCGGTGGGGAAATAATCGCCACCGATCAGGTGGGGGCGGGGTCCCCAGGACGTGCCGGCCGTCGCGGGAACGTTGGCGGTCTGAGCGACCTCTTCATGGGTCGTGTCGATGAGGTCGGTCCGCCCTCCTCCTTCGGCCCACAGGTCGTAGTCCAGTCGAACCAGGTGCCCGGTTTGGGCGGCCCCGTGGTGCTTGGAGGTCTCGGATGGCATGGCCCCGCCGAATCGGGCGGTCGCTTAAGGTTTGCTCGAGAGTGGCGCCCCCGCTCGAGAGGGGAACGGCAGGTTCGCCCTAGGGCTCGGGCTCCGGGTTGGGGAGGATGACGCGCCACTTCCGGACGCGGCTCCATCGGAGTCGGGCGTGGACGAGCGCGACTGGTTTCATCGCCGCTTCCACGAATCGAAGCGGGTGACGGACCGGAGGACGACGTTCCCCGAGGCGATGCCCGAGCTCCTGGTTCTTGAGGAGCGACATCGCCATCGCGACGAGGTAGCGGTACCGCTTTCGGGCCCAGGGAACGAATCCCGGGTCCGCCCCAGGCTGGTGGTACACCCAGGCGTCGGGCACGAACGTCCCCCGCAAACCCGCTCGAACGGCCCGAGACTCGACGTCGTGGTCCTCGGCGAAGGGAATGCGGGGGTCAAATCCAAGCCGACTCAGGGCCGGAGTGCGCCACGCGGAGTTCTGGAGCGGTAGGTAGGTCACGTGGGCGGGGACGAGGTCTTCGTAGATCGAGCGCTCGAGCAGCTCCATGTACCGTTCGATCGAATTGTTCGGGGGGCGCGCCGGTCGAGTCGGTCCTCCGCTAAAATCGGCCGTCCCCGCTTCCAGAGGAGCGACCAGTCGTTCCAGCCACTCGGGGGGTGCGGTCTCGTCGGAATCGAGGAACACCGTGAGATCCTCCCGGATCAGGAGTTGCGCCCCGGCCCGCGCATCGACCACGCCTCCGGGGAACCGGGCGATCTCGATCGTCAGTTCGGGATGGGCGGATCGGGCGCCACGGAGGAATTCGGGAGGGGACCGGGTGGACGCCGCGAGGAGGATCCGGTCGGGCTTCCGGTGCTGCCGCGCGAGCGACGCGAGTGCGTCGATCAGGCGGGGATCGTCGCGCACCGCGATCTCGACGCAGACAGAACCCATCGACGGCTTCTCGGGCGGGCAGCCCTTCCGTGCCCTATTCCCCCAAGTCCTTAATCTCACGGCCCGGTAGGTAGGACGTGCGGGTCGTCCTCATCGGTGGGGGAGTCCAACCCATCCCCCCGACGGGTTACGGCGCGGTCGAACGGATCCTCGCAGATTTCCAGGCAGCCCTGATCGCCGCGGGTCATTCCGCCGTGGTCGTCAATCGCGTCCGCCATCGGCGGATGCGGGACGAGTACCCGTTCGCCCTCGAGCTGCCGGGCCTCCTCCGTGGGCTCGAGTACGACGTGCTCCACGCGAACACCCCCGTCGTCGGAAATCGGCTCGCCGGCCGCGGACTCCCGTTCGTCTACACCTCCCACTCGCGCCATTGGTTCTTCCGAGAGCAGCTCTCGCACCGGTGGGGCTATTGGCTGGAACGACGAGCCGTGCGACGGGCCACGGCCGTCGTGGCGCTCACCGAACGATTGGCGCAAACGATGCGGACGACCGTGCCCTCTCCCCGACCGTTGCCGATCTCCGTCATCCCCTTTGGAGTGGACGCGGACCGGTTCTCTCCCGACTGGCCCTCCCGGACCGGCCGGCGAGCGCTCGGCGTGGGGGTCGTCCTCCCCTTCAAGCGGTGGGAGCTGGCTGCCCGAGCCTTGCGCGGAACCGGGATCCACCTCCGGATCGCGGGCCCCCAACCTTCGGAGACGTATGCGGCTTCCCTGCGTCGGGCCGGAGACTCCGTCGAACTTCTCGGCGAAGTGGACGACGCCTCCCTCCGGAAGCTGTACGCCGAGAGCGACTTCCTGATCCACCCCAGTGCGGTCGAGGTCCTCTCCGCCACCGTCCTGCAGGCTCTGGCCGCCGGACTACCCGTGCTCGGAGGGGGCGCCGTGGAGAGCGTCATCGAGAACGGCCGTACCGGTTGGGCCGTGCCGGATCGGGAATCGATCTCGTTCACCCAGGGCCTCCGCGAGCATGCCCTCGACCTGAGCGCCAGCGAGCCTACCCGGCGGGCGATGGGGGAGCAGGCTCGTGCGGTGGCGCGGGAAACGTACTCGTGGCCGCGCGTGGTCGCGGCGCACCTCGCGGTCTACCAGGGCGTCGTCGGGGAACGTTCTAGGACGCCCTGAGGAGTTCAGCGATCGTCCGATCGATGGCCGCCGCACTCGTGTGCTGGGGCGACCAACCCAGCCGACCGATCTTCGCTATCGACAGCAGCTGTTGAGGCACGTCTCCGGTCCAGCCGCGGTCTCCGCCCGTGTACTCGATGCGGGCGCGGCCCCCTGTCGCCGCCACGACCTTTTCCGCGATCGTTCGCACGCTGATCTGGTCGGCGGCTCCGAGGTTGAAGATGTTTACGCGTTCGTGGGCGCGATCCCCTGCGAGGAGCATCCCCCCCACGCAGTCCTCGGTCCGCAGGTAGCTCTTGGCTTGCCGTCCGTCCCCCAGCACCTCGAGTCGGAGCGGGGTCCGGCCGAGCTTGGCGAGGAAATCGGGGAGGATGCCGTGGTCCATGCCCGGTCCGATGATGTTCGCGAAACGAAAGATGTGGACCTGCATCCCGTACGAGTGCGCGTAGGCGGAGAGCAGGCCTTCGGAGGCGAGTTTACCAGCCGCGTATTGGGACTCGGGACACAGGGGCCCGTACTCCTCGGGCGTGGGAAAGACCGTCGCCTGGCCGTAGATGACGCTGGAGGAGGAGAACAGGATCCGAGGGACGTCGTGGCGGCGGGCGGCTTCGAGGAGATGGAAGGTCGCGAGGGTGCCATTCTCGAGGTCGACGGACGGGTCCGCCGTCCCCTTGCGGATATCCGGGTTGGCCGCGATGTGCCAGACCTGCGCCACTCCGCGCAGTTGGTCCTGGAATTCGACCGGGCGGCGAAGGTCCGCGACCGTGAGCGTCACCTTCGGTGAGGTGGTCAGCCGGTCCGCGCGGCCCGAAGAGAGGTTGTCGATGACCCGCACCTCTTCCCCCCGGGCGACGAGGGCCTTCACGAGGTTGCTGCCGATGGCTCCGGCCCCTCCCGTCACGAGGCTCGGCCCGACTCGATCGGGAGGCGTCACGAGGGAAGAACCACTCAGGGAAGCATATATAAATGGAGGGCCGCCTAAACAGGCCTACCGCTGCCTCTGCGGGACCCCCAATGCGCACCTACGTACGGATGACCTTCCACTCCGAGGGCGCGGACCCCACGAAGGTACTCGCAGCGATGCGTTCCGTCGGGTTCGAGGAGTCCATGGGGATGCACGATTTCGTGTTCCGATGGAGGGACAAGGCGACATTGGATGACGTCATCCGGCTGGTCACCGAAATGCACGAACGATTGAAGGGTCTCGACGTGAACTACGAAATCACGACCATTTCGTGATCCGGACCTTTTACTGATGCCGCGCGAGGAGCTCACCCGAATCGAGCGTCTGCTCCTGGTGCATCTCTTGGACCATCGCGGGAACCAGGTCCGGTTCGAGGCCGATCAGTGGACCACCGAGTTCGGGATCGCACGCAAGTTTGCCGGCGAGGACCCGGGGGACCTGAAGAACGCCATGCGAACGCTCGAGATGGGACGGATGATCTACCGACGCACCCAGTACGTGGTCGGGTACTCCGAACCCAAGCATGTACTCTCCCTCACCGCGACCGGTCATCGGATGGCGATCGAGGTGCAGCGCGACGAACTTGCCTCCCCGCCGGAGGCGATGACTCCGGAGGCACCCGCCACCGCAGCCAGCGCCGGATCCACCGCCGGTCGGGAAACGCGCCACCGATCATAGGGGCGATCCCTCCGTTGCACGGACCGAAGGTGCGGCTGCGTCCGCCCGTTCCCTCCGATTATCCCACGCTCTACTCCTGGTTCAGTAATCCGGAGATCGTCGCGCCGTACGACCGATTCCTCTCCGAGAGCTACGACGGGTTCGTTCGGTCCATGGCGGTGCCGGACAACGACCCGACCTCCCTCGCCCCCCGGTTCGTGGTCGAACGCTCAGGCGCCCCGGGACCGGTGGGGGTCGTGGGCCACTTCTCCCCCCACCCCGTCCTCGAGACCGTGGAGGTCTGGTACATCATCGGCGACCCGGCAGTACGGGGGCAGGGGCTCGGCCGGGAAGCGGTGCAGTTGTTGACCGATCATCTGTTTCGCTCCACCTCTGTCGAACGGGTCGGAGCGACCTGTGACGTGGAGAATACCCCCTCATCCCGATTGGTAGAGGGCCTCGGATTCCGACGAGAGGGAACCCTGCAGGGTGCCTTCTATCACCACGCGCGGTGGCACGACGTCCACCTCTACGGGGTCACTCGGGAGGAGTGGTCGCGCCGGGCCGCGCCAACGTGAATCCGACGCGACTCCCCCCACCGGACGCGACCGTAGGAACCGTCCATCGGACCTCTCCGATCTCGGCCGTCGACCGGACGTGGGTCCCCCCACACGGGCACGAATCCTCCCCGTCGACCTCGATGACCCGCACCGGATCGACGTGGGGCGGAAGTGGAACGAGGCCGGAGCGGCCGGCGACAGGGAGCGCGTCCCACTCGGCCCGCGGCACGTGGCGGATCCTCACCGACCGAGGCCGCCGGACGATCTCGACCAGGTCCAATTGGATCAATTCCAGGGCGGGCGTACGTACCTCCCCCTCCAGGTCGATGGTCGCCTCCATGCCGCGGAGCACGGCTTTGCGCGTCCGAAGACCGGTTCGTTCGAACGTTCGGGCGCTCAGCAGGTGCTGACCGGTGTGCAGTCGCATGTGCTGATGCCGTCGGTCCCAATCCACGAGACCCTCCACCTCGGCGCCGAGGGGGAAGGAAGACCGCTGGCCCGGGAGAGCCCGAGTCCGGTGGAGGACGGCCGGCCCGCTCTTGGTTACATCGACGACCGGAACCGTCGTGTCGCCCTGACGGAGGGTTCCATGGTCGGCCGGTTGGCCCCCTCCGGCCGGGTAGAAGTACGTACGGTCAAGGACGAGGCCACCGGGCGGGAGCGCCACGACTCGCGCACGGAACGACCGGACATACGCCGACGCCATGTCGGCGAGGTAGGCGAGTTCGGTCACGTCCGACGAACCTTCTGCAGGGAATAACCGCTCGCGCGTCGCCGCGGGCCCCGTTCGGACCCGATTCAATACTCGGGGAACCGTGAAGAGCGGCGTCCCTTAGAGTCGGATGGACGGGCCCCGGCCGCCCGCCTGCGAGGGCCTTTCACCGAGAGGGCGAAGGCGCGCTCAGGGAACCTTTTTAGATAGGACCGATGTCAGGCGCCGAGGCTTACGATGTTCAAGGTTCGCATCAAGATGGAGAACCTCCGCGAGGTCGTCGA
This sequence comes from Thermoplasmata archaeon, assembly GCA_022750335.1. Lineage (GTDB taxonomy): Archaea > Thermoplasmatota > Thermoplasmata > Lutacidiplasmatales > UBA184 > Lutacidiplasma. The sequence goes on from JAKIVX010000002.1 coordinate 81,673, forward strand.
GGTTGTCTCCACGCTCGTCACCGAGGTCAAGCTTTCTGTCTCGAAGGAAGGGCTCGAGGCCAAGGCGGTGGACCCGTCCCATGTCGCGATGTTGGTCCTCAAGCTTAACAAGGGGATCTTCGAGGAGTTCACCGGAGAACCGACCGAAGTCGGGGTGGACATCGACAAGCTGAAGGAAGTGTTGCGGCTCTCCAAACCCGGGGACATCATCGAACTCCAGTTCGACGGCAAGCGCCTCATCGCGTCCGTCGGGAGGCTCACTCGGCAGATGGCCGTGGTCGACCCGGCCGGCATCACCGACCCCAAGGTCCCGAACGTCACCCCTCCCGCGAGCGTCACGGTGAAGATGGAGGACCTCCGCCAGGGAATCCGGGGCAGTGAGAGCTTCACCGACCACGTCACCCTGAGCGTCGACCCCGAGGCCTTCACGATGCATTCCGAAGGAGACACCGACCGGCTCGACCTGCGTCTCCCCAAGGACGCCTTGAGCAAGCTCGAGGTCAAGGAAGCGGTGAAGAGCATGTATCCGCTCGACTTCTTCTCGGCGATGGTCAAGGCGATCACCGCCGAGGAAGCGACGCTCCACGTCGGGAACGAGTACCCGCTCAAGATCGAATTCTCGATGGGCACGGGTCGCGGCGAAGGGCGCTACCTCCTCGCACCGCGGGTCGAAGAGGATTAGGACGATTCACGCGGGCCGCCCCGCCTGAAACCGCCCGCAGACCTCTTAATCGGCGTCCCGGTGTTCTACCGATGTCCTCCCCTCCTGAGCACGCCGTCGCGATCCTTTCCGCCGTCCGAACTCCGATTGGCGCCTACGGGGGAGCGCTGCGGACCGTTCCGGCGACCGCCCTCGGGACCCTCGTCGCGACCGCCGCGATCGAACGGGCGGGGCTCGCTCCCGCCGAGGTCGAGGAGGTTCTCTTCGGGATGGCCATCCAGGCCGGAGCCGGCCAGAACCCGGGACGACAGGTGCTCCGCGGGGCCCACATCCCGGATCCCGTGGGCGGGGCGACCATCAACATGGTATGCGGTTCGGGGATGAAGGCCCTGCACCTCGGATACGCGGTCATCCGCGCGGGCCTCTTCGACCGGGTCCTGGTCGGCGGGATGGAGTCGATGTCGAGCGCCCCCTACTTGCTTCCCGGTGCGATGCGCTGGGCCCACCCACCGGGACCCTACACGCTCGATGACGCCATGCAACGGGATTCACTCATCGACGCCTACGAGGGCCACGAGTTGATGGGGCTCACGGGCGAGCGGATCGCCCATAAATTCCATCTCACCCGCGCCGAGATCGACGCCTTCGGCCTTCGGAGCCACTTGCGGGCGTCGGCCGCCGTGCGCGATGCCACGTTCGACCCGGAGATGGTCCCCGTGCCGCGGGAGCTCGTGCCGGGCCTGGAAGGACTCGCTCGGGATGAGAGTCCTCGGGCCGATACCACTCTGGAGAAGCTGGCTCGCTTGAAACCTGCGTTCGCCGCGGACGGATTGCTCACCGCGGGTACCACCTCTCGCCTCTCGGACGGGGGCTCCGCCTTGGTGCTGGCGAGCGCGGCCGAGGTCCACCGTCGGGGCGCCAAGCCGCTCGCGTGGGTCCATTCCCTCGCCGAGAGCGGGGTCCATCCGCGGGATGTCATGGAATCCCCGATCCCGACCGTGAAGCGCCACCTCGAACGGACGGGACTCCGCCCCTCCGACTTCGACCGGGTCGAACACAACGAGGCCTACGCCTCCGCCTCGCTGGCCGTCCAGCGCACGTTCGGGTTCACGGAGGAGCAGTTCAACGTACACGGAGGGGCCATCGCGCTCGGCCACCCCATCGGGGCGAGCGGCGCACGGATCGTGACCACGCTCGTCCACGAGCTTGTCCGCTCCGGAAAATCCCTCGGACTCGCAACCCTGTGCATGGGAGGCGGCAACGGGCTTTCCCTGGCCGTCGACCGTGAGGGTCTCTAGACGCGGCCCACTTCGCGGCGCGCCGGGCGCGTTCCCGCCGGCCTCTTCGCAAGCGTTAACAACCCGACGATTGGTCCCCCGCCGATGACGTGGACCTCGAGTCAGAAGTACCTCGCCGAATTCCTCGGAACGTTCGGATTGCTGGCCTCCGTCGGGGGAGCCGCGGTCTTCTCGGGATTGATTTCGGCAGGCCTGCTCGACAGCTCGCGCACGATCCTGATCGCCGCCGCCCTCGGCTTTGGTGTCCTCGGGATGGCGTATGCATTCGGAGACATTTCCGGCGGCCATTTCAACCCCGCCATCACCATCGGCTTCTGGGCCTCGGGCCGCTTCCCTGCCCGGGAGGTCGTGCCCTACATCGTCGCCCAGGTCCTCGGGGGAATCACCGCGATGGGGATCATCGCGGGGATCGCCTACGGAGGCCCGACCGGCTTCTTCTCCTCGGTCCAGGCCGGCGCCCTCGCCTCGCAGGGATACACGGGAAACGGGAGCGGGTACCTATACAGCGCCACCGCGGTCTTCCTCCTCGAAGTGCTGTTCACCTTCTTCCTCGTCGCCGTCGCGTTGTTCGTCACCCGCGCCGAGAATACTTCGAAGAACATCGCTGCGATCGCGATCACCATGACCCTGTTCATGACCAACCTGGTCGCGATCCCGGTCGACGGAGCCTCGATCAACCCCGCCCGTAGTTTCGCGCCCGCGATCCTCTCGGCGTTCTGGCCGTCCGGACAGTGGGCGATCAAGGAGGACTGGATCTTCTGGGTCGCACCCATCGTCGGCGGGCTCATCGCGGCGTTCGTCGAGCGCGCCCTCCGACCGCGGGGCCACCCGACTTAAACGGGGCCCCGCCGTCGCGCTAGACCCCGAGGGCCACATGGCCCTCGGGGCTGAACAGACGGTCGGATCGGTCCGCCGGCCCGTAGTAATGGACCAGTCCCGGACCGCTCGTTCGGGCCCATTCGATCCCCTGCTCCTTGAAAGTCGGGGGCTCCGCGCCCACCTCGATGACCATCTCGATCAGATGCGGCGGGGCCGTGATCCCGTCCCGGGCGATCCGGAGCGAATCGTTGGCTTCGTCGAGAACGACCCAGGACAGTGGCACGACCAGGTGGAGGCGGAGCAGCCGGGGGCGGAACTGGCTCTCGCTTTCCGTTTCGGTCCGAGAGAACACGGCGTACTCCTCCGCCTCGAACGTCGCCAATCGATCGAACTGAAAGGATCGCTGCCGGAACTCGAGGACGTTGATCTCGAGGTCGGACGCGGTGAGCACACGGCGCTCAGCCGGGCCGTCTAGATAACGTCCGGGGCGTTCGTCCGATAGAAGAGGTCGCCACCTCGGGGGAACCCTAATAAACCGTTACCCCTCCCCCCGCCGTCCTGTGAAACGCTCCTCGAGGGTCTGGAAGAAGCGCGGCCACATGCGGTGGAAGTGGCGCAAGAAGCGGATGCGGAGACGCATGCGCGCCCAGAAGATGCGAAAGCGCTAACGCGCTTCGTGTTGCGGATTCCAACCTCTTCCGTCCCGGCCCTCCCTGGGTTCGGGACACGACCTGCAGGAATCAGGTCGGTATCGACTTACCACGTGATGCGGTCGAGTTTCCGCGCGAGCTTTGTCGTCTTTTTCCACTCCCGGTAATGGTCCCGGCAGAGCGGGGCCCGTCGCCCCTTGTCCGGGAGCCGGTCGAACGCCTTTCGAGCTTCCGCGAGAGCCAGGTGTCGGACGGAGGGGGCCCCGCAGCCGGGCACGACGCAGGGTTCCTCGACCTCGGGTTCGTGCGAGGGACCGGGGGGCGTCACCGCCGGGCCCCGCGCGCGACGATCTCCGCCACGAGGTCGGGGATCTCGTACGGGAAACGAGCGACCTGGGCGCCCGCGCCCTGGAGCGCCGCGAGTTTCGTCTCGGCGGTACCCTTGCCGCGGGAGATGATCGCCCCGGCGTGCCCCATCCGTTTTCCCGGGGGCGCACTGCGGCCCGCAATGTACGCGACCACCGGTTTGGTGAACTTGCGACGGACGTAGTCCGCCGCGTCCTCCTCGGCCGTTCCACCGATCTCGCCGACCAGGACGACCAGGTCGGTGTCCGGGTCCTCCTGGAAGAGCGGCAGGGCATCGACGAACGAGGTGCCGACGACCGGGTCGCCGCCGAGGCCGATACAGGTCGACTGGCCGAGTCCGTGCTCCTTGATGCCGTTCACGATCTCGTAGGTCAGCGTCCCGCTCCGCGAGATGACGCCGACGCGACCCGGTCGGAACACGACGTTGGGGATGATCCCGACCTTGGCGGCTCCGGGCGACGCGATGCCGGGGCAGTTCGGCCCGATGATCCGCGTACCGCGGGATCGCGCGTAGTGGTACATCACGAGCATGTCGTGGAACGGAATGTGCTCGGTGACGATGACCACCAACCGGATCCCGGCATCCACGGCCTCGAGCAGGGCGTCCTTGGCATACGGGGCGGGAACGAAGAGGCAAGAGGCGTTGGCATGGGTCGCGTCGACCGCTTCCCGGACCGAGTCGAACACCGGCACCTCGTCAATGATCGTCCCGCCTTTTCCCGGTGTAACGCCGGCGACGACGTTGGTCCCGAAATCGCGCATCTGACGGGAGTGGACCGTGCCCTGGTGGCCGGTGATCCCCTGGACGACCACGCGAGTTTCGCGGGTCACGAGGACGCTCATGCCGAACCTCCGGCGGCGGCCGCGACCACGGCCTGGGCGGATTCCTTCAGCTGGGGGATGGATGTGACTCCGGCGGCGCGAAGGATCTCGATCCCTTCCTTCTCGTTGTTGCCCCGGATCCGGGCGACGAGCGGAAACCGTTCGTTCGCGGGGACCTGACCCATCGCGTCGACCAGGCCCTTTGCGACCGTATCGCACCGCGTGACCCCACCGAAGATGTTGAGGAAGACCGCTTTCGGTTTCGCTCGGGCCATGAGGAGGAACGCCTCCGTAACCTTGCGGGGGTCGTCGGTGCCGCCGAGGTCGAGAAAGACCCCGGGGCTGCCTCCGAACTCCTTGAGGACATCGAGCGTGGCCATCGTGAGCCCGGCCCCGTTCGCGATCACGCCGATGTTCCCGTCGAGCTGGACGAATGCGATGTCCTTCTCCCGCGCGATCTCCTCGAGCGGCGTCCGGTCGTCCCGGAGGGCGGCGTACTCGGGGTGGCGGAAGTTCGCGTCGTCCTCGATGATGACCTTCGCGTCGAGGGCCACTAATCCGTCCCCCACGACCGCCAGCGGGTTGATCTCGACCAGTTCCGCATCCTCGGCCTGGAACAGTCGCCAGAGGGACTCGAGCAGGCGGTCCAGCGATCGGGCCGGGCCGCCGGTAAGTCCGAGCACCTTCGCGACCCGCCGCTTCTCGAACGACGTCAGTCCGGGGAACGGGTCGACGTGCTGACGGTCGATCTCGGCGTCGTCGACCGACTCGATCTCGACCCCGCCGTGACCGCTGGTGATCAGTACCGGAAGACGCGCGCTTCGGTCGAGTGTGATCGAAAGGTAGAGCTCCCTCGAGAGGGACAGTTTCTCCTCGAGAAGCACCTCTTTGACACGCTCTCCTTTGAACTCGAGCCCGAGGATCGCCTCGGCGGCGGTCCGAGCCTCAGCCGCGGTCGCGGCGAATCGGACCGCACCACCCTTTCCGCGACCGCCGGCCAGGACCTGGGCCTTGACCACGCACGGAAGCGGGACGGTACCGTCGAGTACGAGGGCCCCGGCCTCCGCCGCCGAGCGTGCCACCGCTCCCTTCGGGAGAGGGACCCCGTACTTCCGAAAGACCTCTTTGCCCCGCCACTCCGCCAGTTTGACCACGCCGCAGCACCCCTCGGCGCGCCGAGCCGGGCGGTCTATTAAGGCCGACGGGGAGGACGTCGCCGAGCGCCGCCGCCGCCGCGCCGACGCGCGGGACCTCGGGAGCTGACCCCGGAACTGGAACGGGAGGCAGTCCCCGTCGCCGCGTGCGTCACGTTCGCGATCTCGCGGCCCAGGTCATCGAGGAGCTTGCCCGCGACGTCCGGTTTTGGCCCGCGGATCCATTGCCCCCTTCCCACGCCCGAGAGCACGATCACGCTCGTGTCGCTCGCTCCCATCGCGCTGACATCATTGGCGACGACCCAATCCGCTCCGGTCTCGGTCCGCAATCGCTCGCCTTCGGCCTCGAGCTGTTCGGGAGTCGCTCCCGTTTCGAGCTTGAACCCGACCAGGCGGGTCGGTCGGGGGGCGAGGCTCCGCAACGTCGGCAACACCTTCGGGGCCCGCCGCAGGGCCAAGGTGAGCACGGCATGGTCGCGGGAGGCGATCTTTCCGCTCCGAGGCTCGAGCGTGAAGTCGGACAGCGCCGCTGGCACCAGGATCGCGGCCGCGCGGGCCAGATCGGCCCGCCGTAGTCGGGCCAGTGCGATCAGGTCCTCGACCCCCTGCCAGCGGACCAGAGGGAGCCAGGCTGGCGGGGTCACCTGGAGGGCTCCCGCCCAGAACTCCACCTCCGCGCCCCGGAAGTATGCTTGCGTCGCGAGGGCGACCGCCATCGTCCCGGAACTCTCGTTCGTCAGCGATCGCACCGCGTCGATCTTCTCGCGCGACGCGCCCCCGATCACGATGAGACGTCGTTGGGCCCAGGGTCCGCTCGCGAGGCGGTGAAGGACCGCTGCGGCGACCTCCTCGGGTGTCGCGATCTTCTCCTCCCCCTCGGTCGAGGCCCCGTGAAGGACGGCGACGCCCCACGATCGAAGCCGCTCCAGATTCTCCCGGACGGCCGGATTGAGGCCCATGTGCGAGTGCATCGCGGGCGCGATGAGGAGCGGAACGCCCCCGCCGAGGGCGACCGAGGCGAACGAGGTCACGGCGGTGTCGTCGATCCCCTGGGCGATCTTGGAGATGGTGTTCGCCGTCGCCGGAGCGATGAGCATGAGGTCCGCCCGGTCGTCTCCGGGTCCGAGGAAAGTGACGTGTTCGACGTTGCCCGTGAGCTGGAGGACGGGCGGGTGACCGGTCGCGAACTCGACCGCCTCGGGGGTGATGATCCGCGTCGCCTCAGGGCTCATCACCGCGCGGACCTCGGCACCATGCCGGAGCAACTCTCGGATGATCCGAGGTACCTCCACTGCGGCGATGGAACCCGAGATGCCCACGATGATCCGTTTCCCCTCCAACAGGCGGGTGGTACGACCGCGAATTGCTCGACTGGGGTGCACGGCTCCTCCCACGGGCGCCACCGGGCAGAAGTATTAGGTCCTCCCGTCGGAGGCTCCCTTAAGGAGCCAGTACCTCTCCACGCGCGATGAGCTCAGGAGCGACCGGGGGCGGAGAGCCCCCGCGAAAGGCCGATGTCGGTGGGGATCCTGCGCCGACGGGCACCGAGTTGCCGGTTCTCACGGCGACGAGCCAGTTCGCGGAGATCGGGCGACAGACGGGGCGGTCTCGGGAGATCGTCGCTCCCAAGACTGTGGAGAGAGGTGTGGTCGTTTTCGACCTCGACGGGACCATCCTCGACGATCTCGGATTGATCTGCACGGTCGCGGCCGACGTCTTCGAGAAGGCGTTCGGCACGCCGGCCGCGGAGGGTCGGGTCCATTACCTCGCGACCACGGGCATGCCGTTCGAAGCGCAGCTCTCCCAACTCTACCCCGAAGCCCCCGCGGAACTTCGGGCGTCCACGGCGCGTACGTTCCATCAGCGCAAGGTGACGGAGGCGTACGCCAAGGCGAAGCCGTTCCCGGAGATCCCGAAACTACTGAAGCGCGTGGACCAGGAGCACTGGACGATGGTCATCTCCACCGGCGCGGAGACCGAGATGGCCGAACTCATCCTCGAACGGGAAGGGCTACGGTACTGGTTCGAGGAAGTCCTCGGTTCCGCCGACGGGACCAAGCGGGAGCATCTCGCGGAGTATGCCCGGCGCTATCCCGGGGCCCCGATGTTCATGGTCGGTGATTCCCGGTTCGACATGGAGGCCGCCCAGTCGGTCCCGGGAGTCCGAGCGATTGGCCGCGCTTCGTCGGTGCGCGGCTGGACCCTCACGCCGGCGGACCTCGCCCAATGGGGGGCTGTTTGGGCCGACTACTCTCTCTCGGAGCTGCCCGAAGTGCTCGCCGGGCTCACCGCAAAGAAGGGTCGCGCCCGCGGGCCGGCGAGCGCTCCTCGACAGCGTCGGTAGGGCCGGGACCGAGAGTCTCAAGGCGCGGGGGAGGGCCCCGCGCCTCTTTGAACCCGGGTCGAGGGATCCACAGTCCCCCAGGATAGGCCAAGCTACCCCATCCCGGCCACGTCGATTGGACGGCGTGCTCTCAAGAAAAGGTTTCCCTCGCGCGGACGCCCGACCTCTGAGGTCACGGGGGGCGAGTTCGCCCGTCCGGGAGGTCTTCCCGCGCGTCCCGGCCTGAACGGGCCTGCGATGATGCACGTTCTCGGGCCTCGGCCCCGGCGACGTAGAGGAAGAACGACCCCAGCACGAGAGCAAAGGCGACCGCCAGGTAGGAGGACGAGAACTCGACCCCGGCTCCGGCCCAGACCAACCCCACCGCGAAGGCGAGCCCCAGGCCGATCGTGAGGGCCCCGCCGATCCAGAACGTCTTCTCCCGCGTCATCGCGAAGCCGGATCCCGGGAGGTTCCGGGGTCGTCCTCCTACTTGTAGGCCCAGACGACGGCCTGACCGAAGAACCGCCAGGGAACGCCGACGTGGGCAAATCCCGCTTTTGCGAGCGCGGCCGTCTCGGCCGCCACCGTGCTCGGACGGTCGAACTGTTCGTGGTCGTGCCAAACCTGCTGGAGCCGGGCCCACTCGACGCCTCCCCGAGGCGAGCGCTGCGCGGCGGTGGCGATCTGAGAGTACCGCTGGTCGAAGAGAGGATCCTCGGGGAGGTGATCGTCGGCGTCACCGAAGTAACCTCCGCGCGGGAGGGCTCGGAAGATCCGGCGGAACAACTTCCACTTCTCCGGGTCCGCAAGGTGGTGGATCGCGAGCGCGGAGACGACCGCATCGTAGGGCCGATCGGCGAACTGGCCCAGGTCGCCGTCGACGAGCTCGACCCGGCCACGGAACGGTCGCAGCTTCGTCCGCGCGCGCGCGATCATCCCGGGGGAAAGGTCGATCCCCGTTACGTGCGCGTGGGGGAACTGCTCGAGGAGAAGGGCTGTCAACGTGCCGGTGCCGACCCCAAGTTCGAGCACCCGAAATTCACGGGTGGGGGAGTACGGGATCCCGCCGAGGAGGGTGCGATGCAGGTCCGTGTACCCGGGCATCGAGGCCCGAGCCGTACGATCGTACGCCGGTGCTTCGCGGTCGAATTCCCGGCGAAGTGCCGGCCCCTTCCGGGTCGGAGCCATCGTGGGGTCCAACGGAACGAGGACATAGAGCTTCGGGGCGGCCGACCCCCCCGCCAAACCTAAGCCCAGCGCCCCCTTCGTGCCCTAGGGCGGACCGATTGGTCCCGAAGAGCGCGGAACATGTCGGGAGGAGGGGGTCGGGGTCTCGCGCTCGGGCTCGGAATTCTGGGAGCGATCCTGATCGTCCTCGAAGGACTGGTCGACGCGGCCCGCGGGGTGGTCTTCCTCGCCTTTGGGCACGCCGGCTTCGCCGTCGGAGCCTGGTCGCAGAGCGTGCTGTTCATCTTGCTCGGATTCGTCCTCCTGGTCGTGGTCGTGTACGGACGGGCCGCACGACCCGACGGGAGTCGGGCCGCGGGGCTGGTCCTCGTCATCATCCCGCTCCTCGGGTTCGTCCTGTTCGGGTTCCTTGCGGGCATCCTGGTACTACTGGGTGCGGTCCTTGTGCTGGCCGCCGGGATACTGTACTTGACGGCCGGCTCGTAGAGCGACCGGACCGGAACCCGGACACTCCGCGAGCGACGGGGATTCGGTGCGGCTCACGTCGGAACGGGTTGGGTCTCCGGCAGGACGGGTCCTAAGGACACGTCGTGGCCGTCTGGCAGTTGTTCATCGTGACGACGATGTCGCTCACGGACGGCAACTCGGTGGACGGAACTCCCAGATCGACATAGAGGCCGACGCTGAAGACCGCCGTCCCGACGGTCGTCGCCGAATTCGAATCAAAGTAACCGTTCCCGAAGGCGTAGACATTGGGCCCGGCGGGGAGGTTGTAGATGATCTCCACCTGCACATCGAACCCGACCGCTGCGGTCGTGGGTTGGTTCATGGTGAGCATGACCTGAAGAGCCGAGTCGCCGAGGAACAGCGCCGCCGAACCCGCCACCGCGGAGAAATTTTCCCCGCAACCGGTGCCCGCGCAGGCGGTGAGGAGGACGTTCTCATCGAACGTGGAGTTTAGTCCGTGCCCGGTGCCCTGAGCCTGGGTTCCGGCGGGGCCGTCGAGGCCCGTGATGAGGACTCCTGACACGCTGAGGAGCTGGGTCGATTCGACCGACGCGACGATAAAACCGGTGGGCGCCGTCACGGTAATGCTCGAACTCTGCGTCGGTCCCGTGGTCTGCAGAGTACCCGCCGCCAAGGTCCAGCCGCCGGCGAGAGCCAACACGGCGATCACCGTGGCCGCGTAGACAGTTCTTCGAGCAATCGGTCCGCTCATCGATCCACACCCGTTGGGAAAAACAATGGCGAATCTACGTATTAATACGCAAGGGTCGCGTCGCTTTCGAGCACATTTCGCACCGGTTCGTATAACACTCGGCTGGGTCCGGGTCGATACTATGAAAGGGAGGGCGGAGCCATTCTCCGTCGCATTGAGCCCCACGTCCCGGTCCGAGCCCGCAACCGCACCCGATCCGACCCGATGGTGGACGACTTCTGAGTTCCGCCGCAGCCTGCCTCTGTTCATCGCTGCGGCGATCTTCTTCGGGACGGGGATCCTCCTCCGATTTGGATTCCCCGCGGACGCCAACTACGGTCCGGGGGTGTTCGCGTTCTGGGCCCTGCTTCTCGCGTTGGGATTTACCTGCACGATCGGAGGCGTCATCTCCTGGACGCTTGCGGGGGACGCGAAAGCCCCGACCGCGGAACCCGAGCCCTCCGCACCCCCTCCCGCCTACCTGCCCATCGACTTCCCCGAACCCACTGCAAAGGCATCCGCTCCGGCCGAGGCTCGGTCCTACCGCTCCCGTCCGGTATTCGGCCGTCCCTCCCCCGAAGTTCGTCCCGTCGGGGTCTCCGGAGATTTCTACGAAGGACCCACGGACTCCGAGCGTTTCGAGGGACCGTCGTACGTCCTTCCTATCGATGTCGCGCCGCTCGCGGATCCCGAGCCGACCGCTTCTCCGGCGACGAGCGCCGAACCCGTGGAAGAGGTCCTGGCCGACCTCGAGCGGATCGAGCGGGACCTCGCGCCACGGGCGCGAGCGGTCGAGCCCTCCTCGACGTAGACCAGAGGCCACCTGTTAAGAGGCGGCCCGGGAGTTTGCCACCGTGGTGCTCGTCCCGCTCGGGTCCGTCGACGTGAGTTCGCTCCGATGGCTTCGCACCCTCAACAGTCCCGCGGGATTCACCCTGTACTCGGGGGATCGGCCGGTCGCCGAGGTCACCTGGGCCAGCGCGAACGGCTCTCGCGCATTGGCGACGACCGCGGAGGGTCGATGGACCCTGAAGCGGGCCGGGTTTCTGCTTCCCCATCTCACGCTGCGCGTCGAGGGAGCGCCGAACGACGCCGCGCGGATCACGCTACACGCCGATATTCGGGCCGACCTCGCCCGGACCGAGGTCACCGCGGGTCGGATCGGCGACAACTATCATCGGGTCGATTTCGTCGCGGGCCCCCAGTTTCGTTTCAGCCGGACCGGGGTGCAGACGCCGGCCTGGCGGGTCCGCACGGACGCGGGCGTCGAAGTCGCCCACATCGAACCGTTGCGAGAGGGTCGGACGCTGACCTCGGCCGCGGTCATCGTCACTCCCGAAGGTAGCGGGCATCCCGAACTCCTGGCGGTGCTCGTCTTCACGTGGTACTTCATCGTGCTCGCTTGGTTCGAGGACGAGATCCTCGCCCCGCTCGAGCGGATGATGTCCGACCTCGAACGACGGTAGCGCGGTCGACCGTCACGCCGGTGGGATCGACTGCTTCTTCCACTCGACGAAGCAGGCGCTGCAGAGGTTGTGCATGTGGGCTCCGTCTCCTTCCAGGACCGCGGTGGTCCGGGTGATCGTCGCCTGGCACCGGTCGCAGATGATCTGACCGTCTCGGATCATGCGGGGGGGCACCGACCTCGCTCGAATAGCTCGGCAGCGTACTAAACGGGCATGTCGTGCCCGCACCTACACCGGCGCCAAGGCGCGCACGAGTCGGGGGATCATGACGTCGTACCGGGGAACCGAATCGCCGTGGATCCCGTCAAACTCCTCGTGGTCGACCCGACCACCCTGAGCTCGGGCTTCCGCCGCGAAGATCCGGGCGCCCACGTCGAGGCCGAACTCGTCCCGCGTGCCCCCGTCGACATACACGTATCGAAGTTGGCGGAGCGCGGCAGCGTACCGAGACGTACGGACCATCCGCACCGGATCCCACGCGAGCCACCGGTTCCACACGTCCTCGCGAACCGCCCCCGTCGTGAGGTCGAACGGAAGGTCGAACTCGCCGGGACGGTCCGGGACGGGTGAGTAGCAGGACGCATACGCCATCAATTCGAACGCCATCACCTGCGGGTTCGACGGGGCGAAATTGCTGGTCGGTTCCGAGAGCATGAGCCGCAGGAGGGCCTCGGGACCCCCGATGCGGCGGAGGGCCCGGAAGGCCAGGGGAAACGCCGGCAGGTAGGTGTATTCGAAGTAGGCGTCCCCGGCGTTCGAGCCGGCCGCCGAGAACAGCTCCGGGTGCCGGAGGGCGAGCACGAGCGCGCCGAATCCGCCGCTGGACGTCCCAAGCGTCGCGGTGGGTCCGGTCCCGTATTTCCGTTGGACCCAGGGCAGGACCTCCTCGACGATGTAATCCTCGTACGGTCCCGTGGCCGTGGAATTGAGATACTGGCTCCCGCCCAGGCTCGTCACGGCGTCCGGGGCGACCAGAACCGCCTCCGGGACGGCCCCCGTGCGGATCAAGTGGTCGAGGCGGCGAACGATCGTGCTCCGGAGGAACAGCGGCCGGTTGAAGTGGTACCAACCCGATCCCGTGTACCCGGACAGAAGGACGAGGAGCGGTCGGCCTTCGGTCTTTCCCGAGGGTGGTAGGTAGACCGGAAGGTCCCGAACGCTCGGGTCTCCCCAAGGATTTCCCACCAACCGGGTGCTCTCGAACCGATGGACCTCGACCGAACCGGCGAGCGGAGCCGGAAAAACCTTCTCGCTGCGTGACCCTACGGGAACGGAGATCGACATCATTGCCCCGAGGCTGCGGGGGGTCTTGACCCTGCGGTGGACAGCACCGAGAGGACCGAGGGCAACTCGCGGGAGGGCGCCAACCGAATGAGGCCCGGAGGAATGGGGGGCCGGGAGCCGCATGGAGCTGCTGGGTCCGGAGTCCTTCGAAGGACAGCGCCTGCTCCGTCCCGGCACGTGGGTGGTGAATTTCTCCGCGGACTGGTGCCCGTTCTGCGAGCAGTTTCTTCCCACGTTCGCTTCCCTCGAAGGGACGGGGGAGTTTCAGGTCGCGATCGGGGACCTCACGGATCTCGAGAGCCCGTTGTGGGATCGGTTCGACCTGGCCGTAACGCCCACGCTCATCGCCTTCCGAGAGGGGATGGTCGTCTTTCGCGCAGACGGACGGCGCGGGATCGGACTGGGCCAAGACGCGGTCCGAGCGGCCCGGGCTGCACTGGCCCCGGGCTCGGGCCGGCCCTCGAGTTCGCCCGGCCCCCGTCCTTAAGGGTCCTCCCAACTTCCCGTCGGATGATGTCGAAAGGGCCTCCGGCTCCGGGGCGTGGGCACCCCGTCGCTCTCGTCACGGGCGGCGGTACTGGGATCGGGCGGGCCATCGCCGCCGCGTTCGCCGACGAGGGGTACGACCTCGCGATCGCTAGCCGATCGGCCGCCCACCTCGAAGAAGGCGCCCAGCTACTCTCCCGGGGTGGTGCCCGGGTCGTGACGATTCCCACTGACGTCCGGGAGTCCGACCAGGTGGAGCGGATGATCGAGCGGGTCCGATCCGAATTCGGCCGGCTCGACGTGTTGGTGAACAATGCCGCGGGCAACTTCGTCGCCCCCGCCGAGCGGATCACGCCGAACGGGTGGCGCGCCGTGGTCGGCATCGTCCTGGATGGGACCTTCCTCTGTTCTCGGGCGAGCTTTCCTCTCCTGAAAGAGGCCCCGTCGCCCTCGATCGTCAATATCCTGGCCTCGTACGCCTGGATGGCGGGTCCGGGGACCGCGCACTCAGCCTCGGCGAAGGCGGGAGTACTGGCCCTCACCCGTACGCTCGCGGTGGAGTGGGCCCGGTATCGCATCCGCGTGAACGCCGTCGCACCGGGCCCCATCCGGACCGAAGGAACCGATCGGCAGTTGTGGGTGTCACCGACCGTCGTCGAGCGGATCCGGAAAGGAGTACCCATGGGCCGGTTTGGTACCGTAGAGGAAGTAGCCGAGGCGGTCCGATTCCTCGCTGGCCCCAAGGCGTCGTACATCACCGGTCAGGTGCTCCCGGTCGACGGAGGGCAGTGGCTCGGCAAGGGCGTTCTCGAGCTGTTCGAGGAAGGAAGTGACGCCCCCCCTCATGCAGAGAACCGACCGGATTGATCCGGTCGAACTGGTTCGCGGGAATCATCGATCGAGATCGATCAGCGGTTCCGGCCGGCATGCTGCGGAGGAGACCCACTTGGCGAGGCGCCGGCTCGAGCCCGTCACGGCTAGAACGTTCGGCACAAACAACGGATCGACGTGTCAGCGCCCACCGGAACCGGCGCCGACCCACGGCGTGGTTTCAGTGGGAAGGCACGTTCCGTTCCAGCAGGAACGAGAGCAGGACGCCGCAGTATTCCGAGGGGTGGGTGACCTGGGGGGCGTGACCAGCCCCTGGTAGCTCGAGCTCGGTCGAGTTCGTGAGCGTCGCCACGAGCAACTGTAGTACATCTCGGAGGAACGGCGGGCTTTGGCCGCCCGACGTCAGCAGGACCGGGAGGAGGAGCTCGGAGAGTTGGGACGCCGGAGGGCGGAGAGAGTCGGGGTCCCCGTACTCGATGACCCAACGGTCCATGTGGGCCGCGAACTCGACCCGGACGGGTTCGGGCAAGCGCTCCCATGCGCCGGGCGTTGTCGAGAAGACCTCCACGACCACTTTCGCAGCCGCGGCCGAATCTCCCCTGGCCACGAGTTCCACGATCTGTCCGATCCCGTCCAGGAACCGTCGTCCTAGGTCGGCCGTCGCCGGCGCCTCCGCCAGGAGGCCGAACAACGGGGGCTCGTGGATCGAGAGGCTGCGAACGAGTTCAGGCCGTTCGGCCGCCAGCCGGAACGCGACCGGTCCGCCGTAGGAGTGCGTGATCAGGTGCACGGGATAGAGGTCGAGCGACTCGAGCAACGCGGCGAGATCTTCAGTGTCGTTGGCGACCGGTCGCTCGCTCGGTCCGGGGGAACTTCGGCCGAACCCCTTCCGGTCGTACTGGAGGACCGTCAGGCTCTGGGAAAGGATCGGCGTGACGCGCGACCAGGTGGTGTGGTCGACCAACGACCCGTGGACGAGGACCGCGGGGTCGCCGGAGCTCCCTACGAGCTCGTAGTACAGGTCCCCCCCGCGGATACGCGCGATTGACATGCAGCCTTCGTGCCCGCGTCGCCGCAGGGCCCGGGGGGGCAGCCGGTCCGCCGCATTAGGGGCGCGGGGGGCAGGACGGTCCGAAGGGCTTAGGCGCGTCCGCGTGCTGAGCCGCGGGTAGCTCGATGGTCGCCTCTCGCCCGCCCACACCGCTGCCGGATTGGCCGCGCTCATGAGCGCGATATTCCAGCGCCCGCTGTGCGACATGGGCAAGGCCTACGACTACAGTTTTCGTCCGCTGATCGGAGATCCGGACGCCGGCTCCGGGGGTGGGTGTGATGAACGGCCCCATCGCGTCGAGCTCTTCTCCGCGGGGACCGACCCGGTTGCCGACCCGTTGCAGTGGCGAGGGTTCGGGCTCTGCGCGGAGCACGAATCCCAGCTTCGAGGGTTCGATGCGAAGGTACAAGCACGAGGACTGCGTTCGCGGTTTCGACCCGGGAGCGCCGCCGCGCCGGCGTCGGTGCCCCACGGGAGGTCGCGCGCATGACGGAGCATCCCCCCGATCGGCTGGACGCCGGGTTTCGGTTGAACGACGAACATACGATCCCGTGCGTCGGTCTTGGGGTGTTCCAGTCCCAGCCAGGATCCGTCACCCAACAGGCCGTCCAGTGGGCGCTGGAAGCGGGCTACCGGATGATCGATACGGCCTCGATGTACCAGAACGAGGCTGATGTCGGCGCAGGGGTGCGCGCGAGCGGGCTTCCCCGCAAGGACGTCTTCGTGACCACCAAGCTCTGGCACTCGGACCACGGCTACGAGGCCTCGCAGAAGGCATTCTATGCGAGCCTTCGTCGTCTGGGGCTCGAATACATCGACCTCTACCTGATCCATTGGCCCCGCGCTCCGTCCCCGACCGTCCGCCTCGAGTCCTGGAAGGGGCTCGTGAAACTCCAGAACGACGGTCTCTGCCGCAGCATCGGGGTCAGCAACTACACCGTGCGCCACCTGCAGGAACTCCTCGACGCTTCGGAGACCGTGCCAGCGGTGAACCAGGTCGAGTTCCACCCGTTCGTCTACGACCCGCGGCTGCTCGCCTTCTGTACGGAAAACGGGATCCGGCTCGAGGCCTGGTCTCCGATCACCCGGGGGAAGATGTTCGACCATCCGGTCGTCGCCGAGACCGCAACGGCCCACGGTCGGACCCCGGCCCAGGTGATGCTCCGATGGGGCCTGCAACATGGCGTGGTCGAGATCCCCAAATCCATCCACCGGGACCGCATCGTCGAGAACAGCCGAGTGTTCGATTTCTCTCTAACCGACTCCGAAATGGAAGCGTTCGACCACCTCCAGGGCGGCCCGCGCGTGGGGGCCTGGAACCCCGCCGACATCCCCTGAAGGACCCTCGTCGGGGTCGCACCGTGGGGCCCTTCCCCTCGCCAGAGGGGGTTCGAATTTGCCGCCCCCCACGTGCCTTAATATATTCAGCCTCGTAGAGATGTTTGGTTCAGCCATGGTCAGTGTCGAGGTAGCCCACGAGAAGTGCACGGGATGCACCCACTGCCGAGATGTTTGCCCCGTGACCGTGTTCGAGATGCAGCCTCGCGAGAACTGGCCGGACGTCGTCGACGACGCGAACGTCGCGGCGAAGTTCCAGTTCCGCGCCGAGAAATCCGCCGTGATCCACGGCCCGGACTGCATCATGTGCGAGGCGTGCCTGTTCGAGTGCGAAGGCGAGTGCATCACCATCGTCGATGACGAGGGCACCGTGCACAAGTCGACGTACAAGTAGGCCGGTCGTCCTTCGCCGGCCGTCGCCGAGTTCCTTTGATCCTTCCCGTTCGGGAAGGGTGGGTCCCGTTCCGGGGACCGTTACACCGTGGTTAGGATCGGTCGGTAGAACGCCGTCCGGACGAGCGCCGGTCCGCCGGCGGCGGGAAAGCGCACCCGGACCGCCTGGCATCGACCGAAGGCGGTGAATTCGAGTGAGTACCAGATGGCCTCCCAGTCGCCGCCGGGGCGCTCGAACGCCTCGCCGAAATGGTAGGTGAGGTCCATCATGCGGCTGGCCTTGCGCGCGGGCGCGTACGACCAGTCGAGGGCCTCCGCCGCCGAGTGCGGCGGGGTCGGGTGCGGGCCCCCCTCGAGCGACCCCTCGACCGTGAACGGACCGGCGGTCAGCCCCCGGCCCAGCCGATAGCGGGCCCAGGTCGTTCGGACGTGCGTGCCGTCCCGCCGCTCGGAGAGTAGCAACCACCGGAACGGGTTGCCGGTCGGTACGGGGACGGCGTCGGGCGCGAGCGCCGGCAGGTGGCGGGTGATGAAGTACCGCCCCGCGAGTCGGATGCCGATGTAGGCCCCGTAGAACACCATGAGGCCGTAGACCGTAGCGAGGTACACGTCGAACGCGACATGGTTGCGCTCGACGCCGAGGAGGAGGTAGAAGGCCCCCACCGAGACCGCGAGGGTGAGGAAGTTGATGGCCCGGTCGGCGTCCAGTTCGAGCTTCCTCTCGGAGAAGGGGAGGAACGGAGGCACGGAGAAGTGGGTGAACCCGTCCCCGAGGATGTGGGCGATCCCGCCCGCTTCCATCACGAGGAAGTAGATGAGGGCCGAGCCCGGAGCGAGGAGCGGTGCGACGATCGCCCCGACGAGGGCGACCACGGTGACGCCGAAGAGGGAGTGGGTGATCCCGTGGTGGCGGAGGATCGGCCAGCGCTTGGCCAACGGGAAGAAGAGCGCATCCGCGTCCGGGATCCCTCCGGCGAGGGCGCCCGCTGCGAGGTAGGACGGGTTGGGCCCGACGAGCCCGAACGTGAGCAGGTAGGCCAGTAGAACGTGGGTGAACAGGTCCACAGCCCGGCGAAGGGCCTAGAGCAGGCCCTCTTCCATCACCTCGACCGATTCCACGTGCGGCACCTTGGCGAGCGCATGTTCGACCGATTCGAGGACCCCGCCGGTGTCGGGCATCACGACCGAGACGAGCAGGGCCTTCAACCCGAAGGCGATGTCCTTGACCTGCATCCCCCGGAGGGTGACCCCGGAAGGGAGGGTCGCGTGGACGGCCTTGGCCACGCCTTCCATGTCGGTCTCGACGCCCTGGGGCATTAGTCGGAAGAGGACCGCCACCTGTCCCATTGGCGCTCCTAGGGCCCATCGAAGCCGCACTTCGGGCAGGCGTATCCGACGGATTGGTCCCGGCACCGGGTACAGCGGCCGATCACGGCCTCCCCGCACTGGGGGCAGGGGAACTGGGTCGCGCCCGGGCTCGGTACGGCCCGGCCGCAGGAGGTGCATCGCAGGTCAGTGGTGGACTGCATGGGAGGGTGCGACGGGCCTACTTCTTCGAAGTGCCGCGCCGACGCGCGCCCACCCGGGCGCCGAATATAAAGAGTGCCCCGATGAACGCGACCGCGCCCGCGACGTACCACAGCGTGTAGCTCGGCGGGGGTGCTGGGATGTAGAAGGTGACCGAGTACACGGTGGTGTCGTTCGCGAAGCGGACGAGGCCGTGGACCGTCGTGAGATAGATGGAGAACGTGTGGCTACCGGAGGAGAGCCCGAGCGTCGGGTACTGGAAGACGAACGCGTAGTTGGAATGGGGCAGCATGGTCGGGACGCTGACGTTCCCCACCACGGCGCCGTCCAGGTTGACGAGCACCGGGAACGACGTCACGCTCTGGTTGCCGATGTTGTAGAGGGTCGTGGAGAGGATGAACGGCTGAACGACCGTCACGCTGACGCTGAAGTTCGTGGTGACGTTGGTCGTGTTCTGCGTCGACGCGAGCAGGACCGAGATGGTCAGCACTTCGCTCACGTTCGCGACGTTGAGCTTCACCTCGCCGGGGATGTTCGTCAGTATCCGCCCCGACGAGGGAGCGATCGAAACACCGGTCGTGTTCGGGCCCTGGACCGTGAGGTAGTAGGAAAGATTGCCTGTGATGGTTCCGTTCGGCGCGACCGCGGGGCCGCCCGTGCCGTTGATCACGAACGAACCGACCCCGTGGTAGGCGAGCACTTTCGGTCCGGTGATGTTGCCGGTCACGACCCCACCGTTGCCCGACGGGTTCCCGTGCGCCCCGGGCAGCGCGGGCAGGCCCGCGACGGTGCCCACGAGGAGCAGGCCGACCAGCAGCAGGGCCCGCAGCGCGATCCTCATCGGCGCGTCCACCTCCGGGTCTTGACCCAGCGGCGGACCAGGAGCGCGATGGCGAGTCCGATCGCGGGGACGAACACGAGCGCCGGGATGTAGGAGGAGAGCGTAGTCGCGGTGGCGTTACCGACGTCGGGGCCGGTGACGATCAACGTCGGGCCGGAGAGGGGATTGCCGGGAGCGAGCGACCCGAGCGGGACCTTCAAGGTCGTCGACGCGGAGACGGCGCCGCTCGCATTGATCACGATCGCCGACAGGGTGACACTGCCGACGGGGACGAAGATCGACCCGAGGGCGCTCAGGTTGAGCTCCGCGGAAGAGTTCACGCCCGGCGTGAGCCCGACGGGCCCGTTGAGGCTCCCGTTGCCGACCCGGATGCTGATCGCCCATCCGAGCGACTCGATCCGCGATTGATCGACTATTGTCAGTCGGACGTCCTCATAGGCGTTGCCGGTGTTGACGAGGAAGAACGGCACCAGCGCTTTGGTCGTGCTGAGGGTCGGGCCCGCGCTCGGTGTAGGCCCGATCGCGACGCCGTAGTAGGCGTGGATGTCGAGCGTGGGCCCCGGCGTGACCGTCCCCGCGATGGTGTCGTTCGCGAGCTCGAGCTCGAGGAGTACCGGCGGATGCAGCACGACCGTCCCCGCCGGCACGAGGATCGACACCTCAGCCGGGAACGTCGCGCCGGTCGGGCCGGGCCGGAGGGTCACGTTGGTGAAGCTGAAATTGAAGGTCCAGTACGACGGGGAGCCGACGGGATGGACCGTGATCGGGGCATTCCCCGAATCCCGGATCGTGAATTGATAGGTGACGCGCGCGCCGGCATTGATCGTCTGGGTCGGGGAGCCGACGAGCGTCCCGGTCGCCCGATAGTTGAAGGAGTACGCGAGCGAGACGTTGAGGGCGACGTTGCCGGATGCCACGGTGAGGACGGAGGTTCCCGAGGCGTTCGTGGGCACTCCGTAGGGAGAGCCGACCGCCGACGCCGTGACGGTGTAGACGCCGACCGGGAGGGCGAGGGAGAACGGGACCCCGACGGGGAGTCCGGTGTACACGGATTGAGTGCCGAACACGGTCTGGACGACGACCGTCGCCGGACCCAGCGAGGCCGCCGAGCCGTTCGGGCCGGAGACGGTGACGGTCGTGCTCCAGGTGGGGCGCAGGTTGACCGAGACGGGCGCAGCACCGGGCAGGGCGAACACGCTGGTCAGGTTCGCGAGGGGTTCCGAACCACCGCCGGCCGTCGCGTACAGGGAGTACGCTCCCGGGGCCAGCGCGACCGAGAACGTTCCGTTCGAGGTGTTGAGGAGCGTGACGGTGGTGGCCGGATACGGGCCTACCAAGCGCAGGGACCCGGGTTGGAGGCCGGGGACCCCAACCGCCGACAGCGTTCCGTTGAGCCACACTGAGTTGACGGTCGGGACGACCTCGAGCGGGCAACTCGAGGCGTTCTCGGTGGTTTCACACACGACCGTCGAGGGGATCGAATAGCTGACGAAGTAGCTCCCGTTCGATCCGGCGGTGAGGAGCGTCCCGTTCGCGGACGCAAAGAAGAGGGTGTCGGCCGGCAGAGTCGTGGAGAACGAACCGTTCACGACGGCGGTCCGGAGGGTTGACCCGTTGGACGTTCGGAGCGTCAGGGTCGTGTTGAGCTTGACCAACGAGCCCTCTTGGGTGAGGAGTGTGCCGGTCGTCGAGACCCCGAGCGTGCGGAGGGAGATCGAGGGCGTGATCGCGCCGGAACCGCTCACGCTCACCCGGACGAGGCTCGCGTAGGTGACTCCCGCGACCACCTCGGATGCGTGCGCGGTGTACGTCCCGGGAGCCGTGTAGAATCCCTTCGTGTAGTTCTTGCCGTTGACGGTGATGTTGAACCCCGGCGAGGAGAGGGCCACCGTCGCGTTGGCGAGCGTTCCTCCACTCGGGAGCAGGAGGGTGCCGGTCGAGTTGATCCCCGGCACGAGATGCAGGGTCAGGTTCGACGAGTAGGCACCCAACGGGATGGTCGTGTTCAGGAGGGACGAGGGGAGGTAGACGACCGTCCCGCTACCAATCACCGCACGGGCCGAGACGGTGTAGGGTCCGGGGGTCGTCGTGAAGGAGAAGACCGGGCCCCCGATCAGTTGGTGGGAGATTGCGGGAGCGCCGAGAGAGGTGAGGTTCACGGTGACCGAGGTCCCGGAAGGGAGCCCGACGACCGACAGCTGGACGTTGACGGGTCGAAGGGAGAGGACGAGGCGATTCATTGAGGCGAGTCCTGGACCGGTCAGCCCGCACTCCGAAGCGGGAAGGAATCCGGCCGACTGGACTCGGACACAGTAGCCGCCGGCCGATAGGGGGATCGTGCTCGGCACGTAGTACGCGACCGTGCCGTTGAAAGAGGCGAGGGACGGCAGGGTGGGACCGTTCGGCCCCGCCGAGAGGGAGACCGCGGCCGCGATGGCGGGGAAGAGTGTGCCGTCCGACTGCGGGGTTCCGACGGTGAACCGCGTCGCGACGGCCCCGACCGGCGCGAGCGGCAGGACGGTGGGGAAGAACAGCGACACCTGGGTGAGCGCGGCGGAGATCGACGCGAGCCCCGTGGAGGGGCCCTCGAGCGCGAGGACCGTGTAGTTCCCGAGGGGGAGGAGGACGGAGTAGGCTCCGCCCGCCGCAGCCCACGTCGTCACCTCGCCGTACCCGAGCCCGTATACGAGAACGGCTGTCTTCGACGAATTGAAGCCCCCCGTCGTGGCCACCGTGCCCGAAAGGCGAGCGGTGGTCCCCAGGGCGAGCGGCGTCAGCGAGGTCGGCAGTCCGGGGAACGCTGACACGCTCGTGAGGGCCGACTCGAGGGAGTTGCCCACGTAGCCGAGCGCGTAGACCGAGTAGTTTCCGATCGGGAGGGTCGCGGTCACGACGCCCGAACCGCTCGACGTAACGACCGTTCCGTTGCTCGTCGAACTCTCCAGGGCCGCGAGCGGCGACTCGGAAGCATTCGGGAAGCTCGGAAGGGGGGCGAACCGGACGGGGACGTTCGCGACTCCCACTCCGTTAGCCTCGACCAAGAACTGGACCGTGGCCGTCGGCTGGACGGAGAGGTTGGTCTCCACCGACGATCCGGGGGCGGAGATCGCGACCCTCACGCCGGCAGAGCGCTGATTGAGCAGGGGCCCGGAGGCGACGAGAGTGTAATTGCCCGGGCCGATCCCCGAGATGGTGTAATTGCCGGTGGAGTTGGTGGTGTAGGCTCCGACCGAGCCGTTGGAACTCGACGCCGTGACGACTGACCCGCCCACCGGCAGGCCCCCCGAGAGGACCACTCCGGAAAGCACCGCCGGAGCGAGGCCGACCGAGCCATTGGCCATGCCGCCCGGGTTGAGGAACTGCCCCGACTCGGAGTAGTTGTGCCCGGCATACAGGATGCTGTAGTTGTACACCCCCGGAACGACCGACGGCAGGTTGAACGTGCCGTCCCGGTCGGTGGTGGCCGTCACGGCGGTCTGGCCCGTGCTTCCCCACAGGACCGCTTGGGCACCGGCGACGAGCAGGTCCCGGTTGGGGTCGTAGGTGGAGTTGTTCGCGATGTTCCAGTAGACCGTGCCGCTGAACTGCGAGGATCCGAGCTGGACGGGCAGCGTCAGCGTCGGCGCGTCGAATCCAAGCCCGTAGGAGTTCGGGACGTACACCTGGAGGCTGCGCAGCGAGACCGTACCCTGTTGTTTCAGGCCGTCAATTGAGCCGGACGTGAAGTTCAGGGTATCATTCCCGGGGGGGAGGACGAGGGTGTAGGACCCGTCCGAAGCGGTCACCGTCGTCATGTGGGGAATCCCCCACTGGTCGAAGGCGGTCACGCGGATTCCGGCGGCGGGCGTGCCGTCGGCCAGGTGGACGGTTCCGACCACCGTTTGACCGGGGTAGTACTCCAGGATCGATTCGCCGCCCTGGAAATAGCGGAAGTTGCTCGTGTTCGCGACGGCCCCCGTGGTCGCCTTGGCCTGCGCCACGGCGGCCGGCAGGTTGTCTGCGAGGCAGTTCGATGAGTTGTCGTCCGCCTTCGTCGGGCAATAGTACGCCGTGCGATAGACGACTTCGAAGTGCTGGAGCATCCATCCCGGCTCGACAGGGGAGTTTTGGAGGTTGGTCGAGAGGCCCGGGATCCCGCCCTGGGACTGGCCGATCTCGGTTCCGTTGTACCCGATGTAGGTCCGGTAGATCATCGACTGGTAGAACGGCCCAAAATAATTGATGTTGTACTGCTCGGCCGTCACGTCCGCGGGAACCTGCCCGAGGGGGTAGGTGTTGCCGTCCGAGCCGAGGACCGTTACGTTGAAGAAAGAGGACGGGAGGCCGGCGGTGTCGATGACGCGGCCGGTCAGGTCGGCGGGAGCGTAGAAGATCCCCGTGTCCTGGCCGCTGAAGGGGAAGAGCCGGCTGTCGGTCATGTCGTAGCGGATCGACCACCCCGTGTACGCCTGCAGGTCGTCGTAGACCTTCGCCACCCCGGTCAGGGTGAGGGCGGATCCGATGTAGTACGAGGTCGCGAGGTACATCGCATTGTCGTCCGTCAGGGTCGAGGCGTCCACGGGGAGGTAGCGCGTGGGATTAGCGACGACCAAGGTGTAATCCGCGCTCTCGTTCGAGAGCAGCGTGTGCAGCCGCGTCAGGTTGAGCCCGTCGCGGGCGAGGATCACGTTGAGCGACGTGGGCAGGTACGGCTCGCCGCTCTTCGTCTGCTCGGCCTGGAGCAGGGTGGTCGCCAGGACCCCGATCGCGTTGGATTCGTTCTGGGCGAGGAGGAACTGACCGGCCGGGTCGATCCCGTTTTGGAAATTGTCCGCGACACTGGGATGGTCGCCCTGATCGATCGCCTGGAACCCATAGTCCCACCAGCTGACGAAAGCGGGACGGTTGGGGGCGGGCGTATTCGTATCCTGGGTGGCCAACCAGTTGTATCCGGCGCTGTCGTATTGGTTGGGCGTGTCGAGGGACGTGCCGGCGGCGCCGAAGTAGGCGTTGGACGCCCCCACGGTGGAGCTTGGCTGGAGCCACGAGGGCAGCGAGTTCGCGACCTGGACCGAGAACCCGGACTTCGTGTTGCCCGGAATGCCCGCGTCGATGGAGATCCAGATGTTCGGGAGGATGAGTCCGACCACGAGCAGCATGATGAGGACGTGGCGGATCTTGAACGCGCGGCGGAACGCCGAGAGCTGGCTCCGGCGGTCGGAGAGGGACGCGACCGTACGGCGCAGTTCCGGGTAGCCGGCCACATCGAGGGCCCGCCGGAGCCCTTCGGCCGGAAGGAGTGCGAACGCGGGCGAGCCGAGCAGGAAGAACTTCGCGGCCGAGATCGGGAGGTAGATCGAGAGGATCGAGAAGACGAGGAAGACCGCGGTCGCTCGGGGGAATTTTCCTCGGACGAGCTGGACCGCGAACAGGACCACGCCGACGAAAGCGAGGAAGAAGGTGATCACTCCGTACCCGACGACCAGCTCGTCGATGGACGGGGCCTGGGCCTCGGCGACGGTCGAGTAGATGAGGTTCTTGACGAAGTAGCCCTGGCCGGTGACGATGCTCGTGAAGTAATCCGGACTGATGACCGCGAGCGCGACGGCCGCGAGCGCCACCTCGCCGACCAGGACGGGAATCGAGAGGACCCACGGGGAGTCCCGCAGCATCAGGAACGGTAGGAGGAGGAGGAGCACGCCGAAGAAGAGGAGCAGCGGGAGCCCGAACCAGATGGCGAACTGGTTCTGGGCGAGGTAGTACGGAATGGCCATCGGGAAGCCGACGAGCCCGACGATCCACATCGAGACGTACAGGCCGAACGAATCGACGCGGCGGATGCGCTCCGCGATGAGGAGGATGAGCACCGAGAGGGCGATGACGACGACCCCGTACGTGTACCCCTGCCAGGCCAACGCAAGCGCGCCCAAGCTGACCCCCGTGAAGACCGCCCATTTCACGGCCGAGCGTTCGGTCCGCAGGAACGTTCGGACGCCCTGGTAGAACTGCTTCGGGTCCCGGTACGAGCCGACGTACCGGTTCCTGCCGACCGCCTTGACCGTCCGGATCCAGGAGTAGAGTACGATCAGGATGAGGAAGGTGTAGAACGAGAGGTAGTTGGCATAACCAAAGATGGACGAATTGATACTGGCCGGCAGGAAGGGGAAGATCATGGCCGCGATGAGGCCCATCCGGCGGGAGCTGACCTCCTTCCCGACGAGGTACACGGGGAAGACCGTCAGCGCCGCCCACAGGGGACCCTGGAGCTCAAGGAACCAGGCGCCCGCCTCGATGGCGTTCCCGCCGAAGAACGGCGCGAACAGGATCCCGAGGATGGCGTTCATCCAATCGAACAGCGGCTCCCGCGGGTTGATCGCCCCGAACGGGAACTTGAGCATCGGGTCGTGGATGAGATTCGCGTGGGTCAGAATGATGTACGTCGTGACGCGCGAGTGGTAGTACGAGTCCGAGCCGCCGGCGTAGGTGTAGAGAGCGCCCCATTGCTGGACGACCGGGAACGTCCAGACGGTCCGGACGAGGAAGGCCGAGGCGAAGGCGCCCAGCAGGATGGCGACGGTCCAGATGTTGCGGCGCCACCACCCTGAGGTCGACTGCATCGATCGCCGGCTCTCCTCGAACCGGCGGCGCGCGAGACCGAGGGGGTGTATAAATAGCCTGCTCTTACTTAATTTTCGACGGCGGCGGAAACCGTCCGGGGCCGGTCCGAAATCAGTCGTCCGCGCGGAACCGGTAGAACCAACGTCCGTCGCCGATGTCGAACGATTCTAGGCGAACCGACTGTCCGATCCGGAGCTCGGTCCACGCCCGACCTTCGATGCGACCGAACAGGCGGAGCGGGACGCCGTCCAGGTCGACAAGGCCGACCGCGAACGGAACGTCGCTTTCCATCCCCAGGGGCGCGCCTCCGAGGACCGCGCTGAACGCGTAGATCCGACCCCGTTCGGGAAGGTCGACCCAATCAACGTCCTCGGTGTGGCAACCGGGACATGCGGTTCGGGGCGGCCAGAGGAGCACTCCTTCCTGGACACAACGGGTCGTGGAGACCCGGCCTTCTTTGAGCCGCTCGAAGAAGCGTGACAGTCGAGTCTGGTCGGCCGTCTCGAGGGGGAAGAAGTCCAGCAGGAACGGCTTCTTTTCCCGGGGACGGGATGTCGGATCCGGGCTGGGGACCGGCTCCGGTGTCGGTGCCGCGAGGGTGGGTGTGGGCCGTCGGGGGCGGGCCTCAGCGCTCATGCGGCCCCTCCCCGCTGGTAGATCATCACCGAGTGGACGTTTGCGCTGCCCGACAGGTTGTGGACGAGGCCCCATTCGGGGTCCGGTACGGTCCGAGCCGCCGGGGCTGCGCCCGACATCTGGCGGTAGACCTCCACAGCCTGGGCGATCCCGGTCGCCCCGAGTGGATGGCCACATCCTAGCAGACCGCCGCGGGGGTTCACGACGAGTTTCCCGCCGATATCCCCTTGACCCTCCGAAGCGAACGGGCCGCCTTTGCCGGGCTCGGCCCATCCGAACATCTCGTACTCGACGATCTCGGAGATCGTGAAGCAGTCGTGGATCTCGGCGAAGTCGACGTCGTCCGGTCCGATACCGGCCCGTCCGAACGCTTCTCGGGCGGCGTGTTTGAGGCCGACCCAATCGGTCAGGGACCCCGCGTTGGCGAGGTTGTGGAAATCCGAGTACTGTCCCGTTCCCCGGATCCAGGCGGGCCGGTCCGTGTACGCCCGCGCTCGGTCGGCCGCGACCAACACGACCGCGGCGGCCCCGTCGGTCATGGAAGAGCAGTCACCGAGCCGCAACGGAGGGGCGACGAGGGGGAGGCGCGCGAGCTTCTCGCGGGAGAAGGTCTTCTCATAAAACTGCGCTTCGGGGTTCGAGTTCGCGAATCGGTGGTTCTTCTCGGAGACAGCAGCGAGCTGGTCGTCCGTGGTCCCATACTCGAGCTGGTGGCGCTGGGCCACCATCGCGAAGAAGGGAGGGGCGGTGGCCCCGTGCGGACCATCCCAGGCCCGGTCCATGACGCTCGCCATGGCCGTGTTGGCTTCGGCCATCGACGGTAAGTTCATCTTCTCGACTCCGACGGCGACCGCCACGTCCGAAAGGCCCGACGCGATCGCGGCGTAGGCCGACCGGATCGCGGACTGGCCGGACGCACACGCGAGCTCGGTGCGCTGGATGATGCGGTGCGGACGGAGGCCCATTTGTTCGGCGGCGAACGGCGCCACGTGGGATTGGAAGGCGAACCGCTCTGGTTCCGCGGCCCCCAAGAAGAGCGAATCGACGTCCTCGGACCGGAGTTCGGGGACCGACCGGAACAGCGCGACACCGATCTCCTGGGCGAGTTCGGCCCAAGTCGATGCGCGGACCCCGAACTTGGTCGTCGCCCCCCCCACCAGGGCCACGTCCCGGACGTTCATGCCGGCTCCTCCCGCAGGGCGGCGACGACCCGGTCACCGGCTTCGGACGTGGTGGCCGTGCCCCCTTGGTCGTAGGTACCGGAACCGCCCCGCGCGAGCACGCGCGCGAGGGTGCGCTCCAGACGGTCGGCCTGGGCGAGGAGGCGCGCATCCTGATGACGCCCGCCCAACCAGCGGAGCATCTGTTCGACGGCGAAGAACGTGGCGAACGGGTTCACCTGATTCTTCCCCGCGTACTTCGGGGCCGAACCGTGAACAGGTTCGAACATCCCGTGGTCGGTCCCAATGTTGCCACCAGAGGCGAATCCCATACCGCCCTGGAGGACGGAAGCGAGGTCGGTCACGATGTCCCCCATCATGTTGGTCGTAACCGCGACGTTGTACCGCTCGGGGTTGCGAACGAGCCACTGGGTGAAGGCGTCGACGTAGGCGTAATCGCGCTCGATCTCCGGATACTCCTTCGAGACGCGATCGTACGTTTCCCGAAAGAACCGGCAGCCTTCCATCACGTTCGATTTGTCGATGCAGGTCACGCGCTTCACTCCGTCGCCCGGTGCCCCCCGGGAGCGATGGCGGGCGAGCTCGAACGCGTAGCGGATGACCCGTTCCGAGCCTTTTCGGGTAATGATCCGTGTGTCGACGGCGACCTCGGTCTCGCCGCCTCGTCGAAGGCGCCCGCGCGCCGGCGTGTAGAGGTCCTCCGTGTTCTCACGGATGATCACCATGTCCACGAACTTCGGTGACCAGACCTCGCGATACTCCCCACTGATCCGGTGCCGGACTCCCGGGTACAGCCGACAGGGTCGTACGTTGGCGAACAGGTCAAGCCCCTCTCGCAGCCCGAGCACCAAGGCGCGGCCGGCGAGGTCTCCGTTGGGAAGCGACGCGCCCGGCCATCCGACCGCCCCGAGAAGGATCGCGTCGGCCGTTCGAGAGGCAGCTTCGGCCTCGGGTTCCCACTCGCGTCCCGTCTTGAGGTAGTACTGTCCTCCGCCAGGATACTCGGTGAGGTGCCAGGGAGCGGCGCCCCCTTCCGCCAGGCCATCCAGGACCTTGCGCCCTTCGCGTAAGACCTCCGGACCGGTACCGTCCCCGGGGAAAACGGCGATCTCGTAACCGGCGTCCTTCATGCCGCTCCGGCCGCGGCCTTGCGGGCCTCGAGCTCCGCCCGGACCTTTTCGACCAGACCGCCGGCCTCGAGCAGGTCGAGCAGGTGGTGGGGGAGGGGTGGGAAGGTAACGAAGGCCCCTGTACGCAGGTTCGTGATGCGACCCGCGGACATCTCGATCCGTGCGGTATCGCCCTTCTCGAAGATCCGCCGCACCCCTTTCGCCTCGACGGTGGGGATCCCGAGGTTGATCGCGTTCCGGTAGAAGATTCGGGCGAACGAGTCGGCGAGCACGGCGCCGACCCCGATGGCCCGCATCGCTTGGGGTGCATGTTCGCGGCTCGACCCACAGGCGAAGTTTTCCTCGGCGACGATGATGTCCCCCGCCCGTGCCTCCGCGGCGAATTCGGGCAGCGCGATCTCAAAGACGTGCTTCTTGAGCTCGTTGGGGTCGATGATCGTGAGGTACTTTCCCGAGATGATCTGGTCGGTGTCGACGTCGGTGCCCAGCACCCACACCCGCCCTTCGATGACGTCCTTCATGGCCTCCTCTACATCAGGTCGCGCGGGTCGGTGAGCTCGCCTCGGATCGCCGCCGCGACGGTCGCCGCCGGCGAGAGGAGGTAGATCCGGGCCTCCTTCGCGCCCATGCGGCCGGGGAAGTTTCGGTTCGAGGATGAGGCGCAGACCTCCTCGGGGGCGAGGATGCCCATGTTCCCGCCAAAGCAGGCGGAGCAGCTCGAGTTGGTGAAGACGGCGCCGGCCTCAGTGAACGTCTCGATGATCCCTTCGGCGAGACATTGCTGGTAGATCTTGGTGGACGCGGGCGATACGATGAACCGGACGCCGGGCGCCACCTTGTGCCCCTTCATCATGGCCGCGCCCTCGCGCAGGTCCTCGATACGAGCGTTCGTGCAGGACCCGAGGAAGACCTGGTCGACCCGGACGTGCTCCCGGACCACGTCGGGAAGGGGTCGGACGTTGTCCGGCGAGTAGGGACACGCCACCATCGGGGGCATGTCGGTGACGTCGATATCGATGACCCGCTCGTACGTCGCGTCCGCGTCCGAGAGCAGCGGGTGCATCGAGTGCTTCGCGATGGGTCGGAGGTAGTCGAATGTGGTCTCATCGGGCGCCACCATCCCGGTCTTGGCGCCCATCTCGGTCGTCATGTTGCAGATCGTGAACCGTTCGGGCATCGAGAGCGCGGCGATGGTCGGGCCGGTGAACTCGACGGCCTTGTACGTCGCCCCCGTGGTCTTGACCTCTCCCAGGATTCGGAGAATGAGGTCCTTGGCGAACACGCCGGGACCGAACGTTCCGCGGACCCGGACCTGGATTGTCGGGGGCACCTTCAGCCACAGCCGTCCCAGGGCCAGCACGGCCGCCATCTCGGTCGGGCCGATGCCCGCCGCCACGGCGCCCATCGCCCCGAGCATGTTCGTATGCGAATCGGTGCCGACCGCGAGGTCTCCCGGAACCACCCAACCGTTCTCGGCGAGGATCTGGTGGCAGATCCCGTGGTTCCCGACATCGTAAAAGTGCGGCAGGTGGGTCTCGGCTGCGAACTTTCGGAGGATGCGGTGGAGGACGGCGGCGCCTTCCGTGGAGGCCGGCACCCAGTGGTCGATCGCGATCACGACGCGGTCGGGGTCCCAGACCGTCTCGGCCCCCATCTGGTGGAATGGCAGGACTGTTTGGGCGCCTTGCTCGTGCATCATCGCGAGGTCAACATTCCCCTCGACGATCTGGCCCGGGACCACGTGGTCGAGCCCCCCCGCGCGTGCGAGGATCTTCTCGGCCATGTTCATGCCGTGCCCGTTCGACGCGGTCATGCGCTCACCGCCCGGATGCCCACGACGTCCACCATCGTCCAGAAATCCTCGTCCGAAAGCCCCGGTCGCTCGTAGAGACGGCGGTACTCGAGCAGGAAGTGATGCAGGTCCTCCTTCGAACGAGCTTCGGTTTCCGTCTTGACCCGCTGGAGGAGGTCGAGCAGCATCGGGTCAGTCGCAGTCATGCCGCGTTCCTTCAGTTTCTCGACGAGCGCCGCTTTGCCGCTGTGCTTTCCGAGAATCATGTGCCGTTCGCGTCCCACGACTTCCGGTTGCAGCGGTTCGTAAGTGAGCGTGTGGGCGAGGATGCCGTGCGTGTGGATCCCGGCCTCGTGGGAGAACGCGTTGTACCCGACGAGGGCCTTGTTGGCCGCGATCGGGATGCCGGAGATCTCTTCCACGAGCTGGGAGAGCTCGTACAGCTTCTCGGTCTTGATCCCGGTGTGCACCCCGTAGAGCGATTCGAGGCAGAGGACCACTTCTTCGAGCGAGGCGTTGCCGGCGCGCTCGCCCAACCCGTTCACGCACACATGGGGGGCGATGGCCCCGCACTCGAGGGCCGTCAGGGTGTTGGCCGTCGCGAGGCCAAAATCGTTGTGGCAGTGGACGGAGAGGTCCCGCGGCTGGATCCGCCGGCGGAACTCCTGGAGGTACCAACGGAAGGTCAGGGGGGTCATGATCCCGACCGTGTCGGAAACGACCAGGCGGTCGGCCCCGGCCTCCTGGACCTCCCGGTAAAGGCGCTCGACAAAATCAAACGGGGCTCGTACAGTGTCCTCCGTGACAAAGGCGACGTGCAGTCCTGCCTCCTTCGCTTGGCGTACCGATCGGAGGCTGGCCTGGAGGACCTCTTCCTGGGTCATCTTGAGCTTGAACCGAAGATGGACATTGCTCGCAGCGACGAAGATCGCGATGTGGGTCGCGCCGCTCGCGATCACCGCGTCCACGTCGGCCGGCACGGTGCGGGCGGCCGCCAGGACCTTGGCTTTGAGTCCGGCGTGGGCCAGGAGGTGCACCGCGCGGGCCTCCTTGTCGGAGACCACCGGGATGCCGGCGTTGAGGATCGCGACCCCGACGTCCGACAGGAGCTCCGCGATCCGGAGCTTCTCCTCCGGCGAAAAATGGACCCCAGGAGTCTGCTCCCCATCCCGGAGCGTCTCGTCCCAGATCACGGGATGTTCGGGAAGATGCCGCTCCGAAGCGGTCGCCGCGTGGTAGTCCTCGACCAACGCCGGCTCGGTCATCGACGCTTCCACCCGTCGAGCCGCATTAACCTTTGTCGCGATGCGGGGCCGATTCTTCGGCGGAGGCGACGTGCTAACGCTCGCGTGGCATCAGTACTTAAATACCGTCCCGTGCTGAAACGCAGTGCACGTCGCGTTCGACGGTAATTCGAGGATTCACATGACCACCCCCGCAGCCAAAACGACCCCGATTCCGGAGATGTCCGGCGCCGCCGCTCCGCGCACGCCCCCGCAGTTGTCCGACGTGAGTGTGATGATCGGTGGGCAGGGGGGCGACGGCACCCTGACCGTATCGGACCTCTTGGGCCGGTACTTCCGCAAGCGGGGCCTCTACGTCTACCTCTCGCGCAACGTCCTCTCCCGGATCCGCGGCGGTCATGCGGACGCGTCGGTCCGCGGCAGCCGCGCGGCGGTCGCGGCCGTCAAGACGGAGGTGGACGTGCTCGTCGCGTTCGACAAGGAAGCCATCGAGATCGGTAAGGGTGAACTCGCCGCCCACGGGTACATCCTCTACGATTCGACCACGTTCCAGGTCGACCTGCCGAACGCCACCGGCTTCCCGTTCGCTACCCTCGTCGGCGGCCCGCTCGGTCAACCGATCTTCAAGAACACCGCGGCGTACGGGGCGTTGAGCGTCATCTTCGGGTTCGATCCCACGGAGACCCGGGCGGTCATCGAAGAGCGGTTCAAGCGCCGGGGCGGCGAAGCCCTCGAAAAGAACCTCAAGGCGCTCGAGATCGGGCGGAAGGCCGCCCTCGAAACGCCCGGCCTTGCCGATCGCTTCTCGATCGCGGACGGGGACGCGCACGATTTCATCATGACGACCGGCAACCAGGCGGCCGCGATGGGGTTCGTCGTGGGTGGCGGACGGTTTTTCGCCGGTTACCCGATCACTCCCGCGACCGAGATCATGGAGTACCTCCAGCGCTACCTTCCCGCCTTCCACGGTGTGGTCCGGCAGGCCGAGGACGAG
The DNA here is from genome assembly GCA_022750335.1 of Thermoplasmata archaeon. GTDB lineage: Archaea > Thermoplasmatota > Thermoplasmata > Lutacidiplasmatales > UBA184 > Lutacidiplasma. Next base: position 114,946 of record JAKIVX010000002.1, read on the forward strand.
CTGGCGGCCGTCAACATGATCATCGGTGCTTCGTACGCCGGGGCCCGGGTCATGACCTCCACGAGCGGCCCCGGACTTTCGTTGATGACCGAGGGGATCGGTCACGCCGGAGCGGCGGAGATCCCGATCGTCATCGCCGACTGCCAGCGTGTGGGGCCTTCCACGGGCCAGCCGACGCGGCACGAGCAGTCCGACCTCTCCCATCTCGCCAACCTCGGGCACGGCGAGTTCCCCCGGTTCATCCTCGCGCCCGGGACGCCGGAGGAATGTTTCCTCCTGACTGCGGAGGCCCTCAATCTGGCTGAACGCTGGCGCCTTCCCGTCATCCTCCTGCTGGACGAGGCCCTGTGCCAGAATGCCACGACCAGCCGACGGTTCGAGCTCGACAAGGTCCACATCGACCGCGGGGAGCGCCTGACCGGCGAGGCCGCGGCCGCGCTCACCCAATACAAGGCCTACGCGTTCTCGGAATCGGGCCGCTCGGCCTATGCCCCACCGGGGACCCCGGGCATCTGGGCGGAGATCACGGGCAACGAGCACGACGAGTGGGGACACGTGAACGTCAATCCGACGAACCGCGTGCGGATGATGAAAAAGCGGATGGAGAAGATGGTGAAGGCCCGGGACGAGCTTCCGTCGGCCAACCACTTCGGGTCCACCGACGCGAAGATCGGGATCATCGCGTTCGGGAGCACGATCGGTCCGGTGCGGGAGGCCCACGGACTCCTGACGGCCAAGGGAACGGCAGTTCAGATCCTCCAACCCCGGACGCTCTTCCCCGTGCCGGTGCACGAGATCGACCCATTCTTGAAATCGGTCGATGTGTGCTACGTCATCGAGCACAACTACACGGGTCAGTTCGCGCGCCTCCTCCGAGAGACCATGCCCTGGCATCACACGAAGCTGCGGTCCCTGACCAAGTACGACGGCACGAACTTCCGCGCCCCCCAGGTCGTCGCGGGGATCCAAGGAGGTCCGTAAGATGGTCGAATCGGCGAAGCCCGTTCCGCCCATCTGGTGTCCGGGCTGTGGAGATTTCGGCGTCCTCGCCGCCCTCAAGAAGGCCGCGCTCGAGATGAAGGTCGCCACCCACGACCTCGTGCTGGTGGGCGGGATCGGCTGCTCCGGCTCGATCCATAACTTCCTCGAGATCAACGGCATCCACGCGCTGCACGGTCGGCTCCTCGCGCAGGCGATCGGCGTGAAGCTCGCGAATCCCGCGCTCACCGTCATCGCGGCCGGTGGGGACGGGGACGGGTATGCGATCGGAATGGGTCACTTCATGCACGCGTTCAAGAAGAACGCCTCGATCGTCTACATCGCGATGAACAACGAGACCTACGGTCTCACGAAGGGGCAGGCTTCCCCCACGAGCCAGATCGGCTTCGAGGGGAACATCGAACGTCCGTTCGACGCGATCCTCACGGCCCTGTCGATCCCGGCGCCCAACCTGATCGCTCGCACGTTTTCGGGCGACCCCAAGACCATGATCTCCGTCCTGGTCGAGGCGCTGAAGTTCCAGAAGGAGGGCCGAGGGTTCGCCTTCATCGAGGACCTCTCGCCGTGCGTCACCTACAACGACACGTACAAGCTCTGGCGCGAGAAGGTCCTAGACGTCTCGAAGGTCGAAGGGTACGACCCCACCGACCGGAAGGCGATGTTCCGGATCTGCCTCGAGACGATGGAGGCGGGTCGGATCCCGATCGGGATCATGCATCGCCCCAAGGAGTCGATGCGCGAAGGTCTCGAGTCGAAGCTCCTCGGGGACGCGGCCGGGCCCGCCCGGTCCGACATCTCGCTGGAGCCGAACATGGGCGCGTACCAGAAGCTCCTCGCCGGCATCGCCTAGTTCGACGCACCCGACCGGACGACCCCGTCCGCGAGGAGGAGCGGGACCATCTGGATCGGGGTGGACGACACCGACAGTCCGCGCGGAGGTTGCACGACCTACGTGCTCACCGAGCTCGTGGCCCTGGCCCGGCAGCAGGGACTCGACCTCCTCGGCGAGCCTCGACTCGTCCGGCTGAATCCCAACATCCCGTGGCGCACCCGCGGGAACGCGGCGCTCTCCGCCCGCTTCGGTCATGGGACCGGACCGAGACGTCGTGTGGGAATGATCGGCGGGACCCCGGTCTGGTCCCACCGGCGGGGGCGACCGCCTACGCCCGTCGAACGGACCCGGTATCTCGACGCCGCTTGGGAGCTGGTCCTTAGAGAGGCGGGAAAAGACGTCGGGACGGACCCCGCCCTCGTCGCGGTCGATCGGCGCCTCCCCGCGGAGGTCTATTGGAGGGCCGTTCGGGAGGTCGTTCCCGTGTCGCGAGCTCGGACCCGTCTCGAGAAATCCGGTGCGTGGTTCCGGTGGTCGGGGAGTGAGCGGGGGCTGGTCGGTGCGGCCGCGGCCGTCGCCTGGCCAGGACGCCATCCGACCTGGGAACTGATCTCCTACCGCGAGCGCGCCCGTTGGGGGACACCGCGGGCGGTCGACCCGGCGAGCGTCCGGACCGTCCAGCGAAAGTTTCCCCCACTGTTCCTCTGCTTTGACCGAAGGACGCGACGTCTTCTGGTCGCTCCGCACACCCCCTGTCCGATCCTGTTCGGCCTCCGGTCGACCGACCCGGAAACCCCTCGACGGGCTGCCTCGCAGGTGAGGTCCGAACCGGTCGAACGGTGGCTCACGTTCCGGACGAACCAGGGCACGGGCGACCACCTGGTCTCGCGTAACGGCCCAGATTGGGAGGGATTGACCTCGGGGGTCATCCGCGGCCGCGTGGCCAGTTCGCCCTCGGTCCTCCGAGGGGGGCACGTACGATTCGACCTGCAGACTCATTTGAAGGAACCGCTTCGCTGCATCGCGTTCGAGCCCACCAAGACGCTCCCCGATGTGGCGCGCGCGCTCCTCCCCGGCGACGAGGTCCGGGTCTGGGGGAGTCGTGCGCCGGAGGGGCCGATCCATCTCGAGGGGATCGAGGTGGTTCGCTGGAACCCCTACCAACCTCGCGGAGCCGCGCCTTCCTGTCCGTCGTGCCGACGGCCGTCGCATTCGGCGGGGGCGGGACGCGGGTTCCGCTGCCGGCAGTGCGGTCGGCGCTTCCCACCCGAAGCGGCCCGGCGGGTGCCTCGGCGTCCTCCGCTCCCGGCCCAGGCGTACCATCCGACGCCGTCCGCGCGGCGCCATTTGGCTCCGCGAGGGCCCGAAAACTGAGAATGAGACGGAGCCGAGAGTTTTTGAGGGGTAGCGGACCTCTATTCCGGTTGGGGCACCGGGGATGTACGCTTCGCCGCGAGATCGCCACCGGGCCGGATTGCACGCCCGAGTCCTGGCTCCCCCGCTGGACGGGGGCCCTCCGTGACCGCCGCGATCCTGCTCCTGTGCCCGGCGTGCGGAACTCCGCTCGCGGGTGAGGTCGACTCCTGCCCCAAGTGCCATCTGTCGGACTCGCTGTTCGAGGCCGTCCGGGAAGCGGCGGGTCCCCTCTCGTCGTCGGACCCTGCGGCACTGAAGACGATCGGGGAGATCCTCGCCGCGGTCGACCTCACGGTTCCGGCCGTCCCGAGCACGACCGCCGGATTGTTGACCCGCTCTCCCCGGTTGCCGGCACTCCGCGAGGCCGCGCCGGCCGAACCACCGGCGGCGCTTCCTTCCCGGCCGCTGGCCGACCTGGGTGAGCTGCCGGGCCTCCCGACGGGGAGGACCGAGGCCGAGCTCGACCGGAAGATCGACGAGTACTTCCACCTCGGTCGCCGGCTCGGGCTAGATTTCACTGATTTCGAAGGCCGGCACCACGCGGCCGACCTCGTGGAGGACCGCGCCTCGCTCGAGGCCGTCGCCCGCGAGATGTTCGTCCACCTGGTCAGTGCGCTGGCCGAAGAGTTCGAGGGGGCGACGGCTCGACGGAATGAGATCGCGGCGTTCGTCCCGACCCCGAGCGTCGACGTCGAGATCGACGCCATCCGACGCTCGGTCGCGCAGGGCGATCTCACCGGAGCCCAGCGACGGCTCGCCCACGTCCGGGACGAGCTCCAGCGGGTCGAGGAGGAGTGGGAGGTCGGGAAGATCCTCGTCACGGAGGCCGAGTTGCTCGCCGCCACCGTCCGCGAGTTGGGCGGTGATCCGACGCCCGCTCTCGGTCCGCTCGACGAAGGCCGGCGGCTCGTCCGGTCCGGTCACCGCGCCGAGGGAGAGCGCCTGCTCGCCCGCGGCGCGGTCGCGCTCTGGGCCGTACTGGAACCCCGACTGGTCGAGGACCTGCACCGGTTGAAGGCCCGCCTGGCCGACCTGCGTTCGGCGGGACTCGACATCCAGCCGGCGGTCGAGGAATTGAAGGGCGTTATGACGGAGTTGCGTCAGCGCAATTTCGTGGGTACGATCCTCGGCTACCGACGCGCTCGCGCGTTCGTGGAGCAGCATCGCATCCCGGGGGAAGATTCGGCCGGCCTCGGCGAGGCCCCCGAGCCGATCCGGCCCGCGACCTCCAACTGAGCCCCGGGCGCCCTAATTCTTCGGGAACGATCCGGGCGCGTACGACGGGGCTCCGGTCGGCGGCCGGCGACCGGCATACCGGAACCAGAGAGCGACCCCGAACCCCCCGGCGACCGCCCCGAAGACGCCCCCGAGGACCCAGGCGAAATTGACGGAGCCGGCGGTCGAGGTGCACGCGCACGAGTTGGCGAGGGGGATGAAATCGATCGCGAGGTCCGTCACCCCGCCGCCCTCGATGCTGACGTTGTTGTAGTACGGCGCGTACCCGGGCGAGGTCGCCCGGACCGAGTGGATCCCGGCGGGCAAGGAGAGGGTAAACCCGCCCGTGGAGGCGTTCGGCACCGCATTGCCATCCACCCAGACCGTGGCCCCGGTTCCCGGGGAAAGCGTGACGACGAGAGCGCCGGGGGCTCCCTGCTCGGAGAACGCGAGCTCGACGGTCGTGTTCCGGGACAGGTTCAGCGAACCGTCCGGGGGATAGACGGTGTATCCGGCGGGAGGGCTGATGGTGTAGTTGTAGACGCCCGAGGCGAGGGTCTGGGCCGGGAACTCGCCGACGTTGCCGAGGTCGATGAAGCCGCCGAAGGTCGGATTGGAGAGCGTGATCGCCCAGAAGGCTCCGCTCGGGAAGTTGGTCGTCGTGAAGGTGAGGGTGTACAGGGCGTAGAACGTGAGGTTGACCTCGACACTCGAGGAGGTCACCTGGAAGATGCCGGTCGAAGGGACCCCATACGCGTCGCCGAGCGAACTGGCGGTAAAGAAATACTCGCCCGCGGGCCAGAACTGGACCAGCGAGAAGCTCTCGGCGGTCTCGAAGGCAAGCCCGGTGGACGTGTAGACGCCCAGATGCCACGGCAGGGAGGCCGGTAGCCCGACCACGGTGAAGGTCACGCTCAGGAGCGGCGCCGGGACCAGCGGGTCCGCGTCTCCCCCGGACGAGACGGCGCCGCTGGCGTTGTACGGGAGGACCCAGTACGGGTCGTTGGAGGTGCCGTAGTCCCACCAGTAGTTTCCTCCGAGTTCAGATCCGCCGAGGATGTTGGGGGCGGCCCGAGGCGTGACGTTCCACAGCGAGTCGAACGGGAGTCGGGGAGAGCGGCCCGTGTACGGGTCGATGGTCGGCGAGTACGCGGTGTGGTAGTCCCCGAACTCGTTGTTGTACAGTAGGTCGCCACACCCACACCCTGTTCCCGCGCGGCGCGCGTCGCCGAAGTCGGCATCGAACACTCCGTTCGTCCCGTGGACCGCGCCCGAGAGCGATCCGGGGTTGGCCGCGACCGGAAGGTATTCGAGGAACGTGTTGTTCCACACGGTGTTGTTCTCTCCGCCGTACAGATAGAGCCCGCCACCCCCGGTCGTGAAGGTGTTTCCGACGACCGAGCTCTCGGACGTGTTCCAGAACACGACGGAGTACTGGGGGGCGCTCGGCCCGAAATACGCCGGGTCGAACCACCAGCCACCGATCGCGGAGCCGCTGGCGAGGGTGACGTTCTCGTCATCGTAGAAGAACAGCCCGAGGTCGTTCGTGGCCGGGGTCCCGAAGCGGGTGGTCTCATTGACCAGCCAGGCGGGGGTCGTGACCTCCAACGACGGTGGAGAGGCCACCACGACGTTGGCGAGGTTCCAGAGAAAGATCCCGGGGAAGACCGGGAAGAAGTAGTCATTGAAGGAGCCGAACCAGGGAAAGGAAGGGGCTGCCGGGTTCGTGCTGGTGGAGCCCAGCGGGCCGATCTCGTTGTTCTCGAGAGCGCAAGTTCCGCCGGCGCAACTCGACGAGATGTTGGCGAGACCCGCCGGGTCGGACGCCCAGAGCGGCGTGTAAACTCCGGCCGAGGGGTCGGAGAGGAGGGTTACGGCGAGGGTGGCGCCCGAGGGCGGGAGGTTGACGAAACTCTGGGTGGGGGCGAATTCGGAGGCGAGCGACCATACTGAATAGCCCCCCGGCGGCAGGTCGTAGGAGGCCGCGGGAGGCGCCCAGCCGAAGCTCGAGAACGTGGGAGAGGATCCGTCCGCCACGAACGTGAACCCGTTGGATGGGGCGAGAGCGTACTGGAGTACGGCCATGCCTTCGGTCGTAGGGGAGATACCCCATTCGCCGGAGAGGAGGGAGGGGCCCTGTCCGAGGTAGCCGGCCGGACCGGCCGAACCTCGGAGGCCGAGATCCCCGTTCGAGGTCCAGGTCGACGAAAGTCCGGCTGAGGTCTCGCCGGTTTCCGCCCCCGCATCGTACGCGTCGGGGATGACGGAGAAGCTCTGGTTGGCGCTCGACCAGTAGTAGAGGTTCAGGGCGGCCGACGCGTTGAGCGCGTCGAAATTGCTCCCGCCGCCCGGACCGACCACGTCGATCTCGAAATCGTCGGGGACCCCGACCGGGTTGTAATTCGCCCCATCCGCGAGGTAGGCAGGTGGAGGGAAGCTTCCGGAGCCCGTCCCGCCGGTCGAATTGAATTCGACGTAGTCGAACGAGCCCGCGAGCGTTTGAGTCGCGTTCGCGAGCGTGTAGTTGAAGTAGACGAGGTCCCCCGAGGGCGCCGTTCCCGAGTTGAGGAAGAGGGAGAGGGTGAACGGGTATCCCATAGTGAGGACCGGACCGAGCGCGTAGTAGAACGTGGTTCCAACCTGGGTTCCGTTCGGCCCGTGGGCATAGATCGCGTTGGAGGAGAGCGCGCCCGCGCTGCTCGAGAAATTCCAGATGTTGTCGATGAACGAGAGCTGGTGGGAGAAGGCCGAGTACTCCACCACGTTCTGCGTCCAGAACTGGTACGAGGAGTTTCCAAAGAGGGTGACATTCGTGAGGACGGCGTTGACCTGGATACCGTAGGCGTCGGGGGCGCCCGAGTCGGGAGAGATGCCCGAGAAGGCGGTGGGGGCGAACGTCCCGGCGATCCGAGTCGAGGTGAGGGAAGTCGCAACGATGGTTCCGGAGTCGTTCTCAAGCCCGAGGTCGGCGAGGCCCATCGGTGCGGGCGAACTGGTGTAGGTCGGATCGATGTGACCCTCCCGGATCGTATCGGAGGCTCGGGCGTTCAGGTTCGGCAAGAAGGCGTCCCGTAGCGGCACGCCGGCCCCCTGGATCGAAGCGACGAGTGCTGCGGCCGCGCCTTCCGGTCGGGTCGTCGCGAGAGGACGCGCCGGAAGGGGTAGACCCGGGGGCGTCGACGGCGCCGAGGGGGGTCGGGTGCCTTCCCCCGCCGCCGGGATGGTCGCGTTCGACCCCGGGCCGATCGGTGACGGCCGAGGGATCGTCGAGAAGGAATGGGTGGCGGACGCGAGCGGGAGGAATCCGAGGGAACCTCCCACCACGACGAGGGCTACGAGGAAGGCACCCGTTCCCATGCGAACGGACCGGCGCATGTGGAGGACCAGCGTTCTCGCTGTTCTTACCCCTTGGGGCCGCTCTAGTGTCGGGCGAGTCCGGGGGATTGATGCCGGGCGGGACCCCGGACCGTATCAGGGAAGACGGCGAGGCCGTCGCGGAATAGATAAGGGAGGACGCACGGTCCCTCCGCCGTGCCGTTCAGCCTATTGCGCGGGTTCCGCGATTACCCACCGCCGGAAGCCGGGGCCCGCTCCGAGATCCGGCGTCGCATGCGGGCCGCGGCCCGGCGGGCCGGCTACTCCGAGCTCGAGGGACCGTGTGTCGAAAGCTTCGAACTGTACCAGACCAAGAGCGGCGAAGGGATCGCAGCGGAGACCTGGCTGTTCCGGGACAAGGGGGAGCGGCCGGTGGCGTTGGTCCCCGAGACGACCCCTTCCCTGGCCCGTATCTTTGTCGACCGCGCCAAGGCGGAGCCGCTCCCCGTGAAGTGGTTCACGGTCTCGAAGATCTGGCGCTACGAAGAACCGCAGGCGGGTCGCACCCGAGAATTCCTGCAATTCAACCTCGACCTCCTGGGAGTGCCCGGGGTCGAGGCCGAGGCTGACCTCCTCGCGACGGCCGCCCTCCTCCTGGACGACGTAGGAGCGATCGGCCTCTATGCGTTCCGGATCAACGACCGGGCGATCGCCGAGGGGATCGGTCGCCTCTTTGGCGCCCAGGACACGGGCCGATTCTTCCGGGCCGTAGACCGGTTCCACAAGATCCCTCCGGCCGAATTCGAGGGCGAGGTCGTCCAGGCCGGGGTCTCTCCGGACGCGGCGGCCGAGCTCGCCCGGCTCTTCGCGAGCGCGGGGGCCGGAGTTCCCCCCGCGAGCGTGGAGAAGTTCCTTCAGGAACTCGAAAACCGGGGGCTCACCGAGGCCGCCCAAGCCGGCATCGTGCGCCTGCGCTACCTGTTCCGGTTGCTTGAAAAGGCCGGCCTCGGGGACCGGGTCGTGTACGACCCCACGGTCGTTCGGGGCCTCGCCTACTACACTTCGACTGTGTTCGAGGCCTACGCACGCAGTGGCGACGGACGCGCGCTCTTCGGGGGCGGTCGCTACGATCACCTCATCGAACTGTTCGAGGGCCCGCCCACGCCGGCCGCCGGACTCGCGATCGGGGATCAAACGCTCGAACTGTTGCTGAAGGGCGCCGGGCGATGGCCCGACGGCGAGCCTCCGCTCGACACCTACGTGGTCGTCAACGACGCGCTCCGGATTCCGGACGCGATCGAGCTCGTGCAGGAGCTGCGCCGAGCGGGGGCGAGCGCGGACTGCGATCTCCTGGGCCGCAATATGTCCCGTCAGTTCAAGGAAGCAGCGCGGCGCCGGGCCCGTCGGGCGCTGATCCTGGGGCTGAAGGAGGCCGGACCGGGTGCGGTCGTCGAGCGTGATCTGACGTCCGGGGTGCAGCGAGAGATCCCTCGGGACGCGGTGGTACGACGGGCGTGATGGCCTCGAGGGCCTCCGCGTCCCAGAGCAGGACCCCGGGCGGGGATTCCGCCCCGTCCACGAACCCGTACCAGTAGACGACCCCGCCCTCACCGAACAGCTCGGTGTAGGGTGCGAGTTGCCGCCGCAGGTTCTTGCGGAGCTCGACGTCGTCCCCGAAGTTCGCCTTCGACTCGATCCACGCCAGTTTCTGCCCGTTGTGGAGGATCGGCTCATCGAGGAGCGCGTCGGGGGTCTTCGCGAACTTTCCGCGGAGGTCCTTTTCCGTCCGGTACCCGATGCCGTGCTTCTCCAGCCAGGCGGCGAGCCGGTCCTCTCCCTTGCGGCCGCGTTCCCGCTGGAGCTCCATGCCCTGGGGCGAGTAGATCCGGTCGGCGGCGAGAAGCTCGTCGACCTCACGACGGATCCGCTCGTCGGGGGCGGTCTCCGGGTGCAGGAACGTCTGCCAGACCTTCTTGCGGGGGATCCCGAGTTCACCGAGCATCTGCTGACCCATGAGGACCGGAGGGAACCTCCATTCCTCGGCGATATCTCGGATCGTGCGCCCGCGCTTCCATTCGGAAACGAGGCGCGGGATCTGCCGCCGGACCACGTAGAAGCGACGGGTGGCGTCCCGAGTGACCCGGTGCGTGTGGATCACGAAGAGGAGCTCGGGGTCGAAGTGCTCGGCGCGGGCGATGTGTTCGACATCGTCGTAGGTGACTAAGGCGTCGTAGAGACGCTGGTAGGTCGCTCGATCCATGGAAGAACGGGAGATATCCGAAAGATTCTCGACCGGCGACAGGGGGGGGCCGTTGATATCGGTTACTCACGCCAATCCAGGCCCACGGTGCGAAGGCCCAACTTCGCCACCGGTGGGAGTCGACGTTTGTGGCGGGAGAGGAGGACGCGTTCCTCGACCCGCCGCACGGCCTCGAGCGGGAGCCCGGTCCGTTCGTGGATCTCCTCCGGCCGACACAACTGCTCGAACCCGAACAGGATACGGTCGATGTCGGCATAGGAGCCACCGAGTTCTCCTTCGTCCGTCTGCCCCTCCCAGAATCCAGCGGTCGGTGCGCGGTCGAGGATCGCCCGCGGCAAACCGAGCTCACTCGCCAAGGCCCGCACTTGGGTCTTGTACAGGTCGCCGATGGGGAGGAGATCGACCCCGCCGTCCCCATATTTCGTGAAGTAGCCGAGTAGAAGTTCCGACTTGTTGCCCGTGCCCAGCACGACCCGCCGGCTCTCCCGGGCGAGGGCATAGAGCACGGTCATTCTAACGCGGGCCACGGTGTTGCCGGTCGTAACCCGGTCCGACACCTCCGGCAGGAGGGTTCGGAAGGTCTGAGCCACCTCATCCAGCGACAGCGTCCGATGCGCGATCCCGAGCCGTTCGGCGTACGCCTCGGTCTCCTCCCGCACCATCTCCGGGAACCCGGCGGTCGGAAGAAGGACGCCGAGGACCCGGGACGAGCCGAGGGCGTCGACGGCCAAGCGTGCGCAGAGGGCACTGTCGATCCCGCCCGAAAGTCCGACAACGACCCCCTCGGCCGCCGGCGGAAGGGCGTGGGCGCGAAGGAACTGATGTACGGTTGAGGCGGTGTGCTGGGGGAGGCGGGGCACGAGGTCGTTCACGCCTCGACCCCGAGCGGCTCGAGAGAGCGGACGACCTCCCACTCGTGGCGGCACGCGCACTCGAGCTCTTCCAACAGGCCGAACTCCTGCCGGAGCGAGGCCGTCTCGATCGCGTCCAGCACCCGCCGGTCGCACTCCCCGCAGTTGTGAGGACCTCGGGGAAGCCCCCCGGCGGTCGGGAATGAGACCAGGCGGCTCGTCCCACGTAGCCCCGCGCCTTCGCGGAGCGCTGCGACCACCGACCAGAGCCAGGGGGGCCGGTAGCGGCCCCGGCGGTACAGCCACTCCACGACGGTGCCGTTCTGGATGTGCACGGGGTTGATCGAGAGCGCGTCGAAATGCGGGGCGGCCTCGCGGACGGATCGCACCACGTCGCGAACGGATTCCGTTTCCGTGAGGTACGGGGGTTTGAGCAGCAGGTAGGCCTTGGCCCGCAGCCCGAGCGCGCGCACCCGATCCCCCGCCGCCAGGTACTCCGACGGCGGAGCGTTCTTGTGAATGTACTTGCCGAGGACGGTGGGGTCGGTCGACTCGAGGCCCAAGGCCACCTCGATCTCCCCCGAGAACGCGGCGCGCAATGGCTCGAGCCGGTCCGCGACCGCGAACTCGGGAAGCGTCTCGAAGAGGAGCCGTCGGGCCTTCCCGGAGAAGGCCTCCACCAGGCGTTGCCGGCTCGCAGGGTCGACTTCGCGATCGTCCAGGAAGCTTCCCGACGTGTAGACCTTCACGTACGGTTCTCCCTGGTACCGAGAGGTCGCATGGGCCAGCTGTTCGGCCAACTCCTCGGGCGAGGCGGACCGGCCCAACGTGTCCTTGGCGTACCCGCACATCGAGCATCCCTTTTCGTCGGCCCAGTAGCACCCCCGGGTCCGCAGGATGAGGACGAACGCAGAGACCTCCTCGCTCCCGATCGCCTCGCGCTCGACCCACTGGTTCACGTACCGTCGGGCGTCGGTCGGCCCGGCGGGGGCGGGACGGCGGTCGCGTGCGACGGTCCGCGCGAGCGATTCCGTGCTCATGACTCCTCGAGGTCGAGCGTCACGGTGTCCCCGTCCTTCAGGTGGAGTTTCTCCCGAAGGCAGTCCGAGGCGATGAACTCGACGACATCCTTGTAGTGAGTGCGGTCGGGGTGGATCAGATGGCAGGAGCGACCGTTCATCCGGGCCGCGAAGCAAGTGGCGCCGCCGAACGTGCGACCGCTCGCCTGGAACCCGTCGATTCGGATCCCCGACCAGTGGCCGATGAGGGGCGCTTTGCGAAGCGCTTCCCCGGTGAGGCGTACATTGAGAGTCCCGGGGTAGGGGGAATAGCCGAGCCGTTCCGTGAACTGGACGACATAGCCGGGCTGGCTCAGGTAGTAACGTCCTTCTCCGAGGCCGCTGGCGACCTTGCCGGTAAACGAAAGCCGGGCGGGGCCTTCGAAGATCCGTCGGTAAGTATGATACTCAGCCCGCAACACCTCCATCGCAGTCGGGGTAAGCTGGAGCCGTTGGCGACGTTGGGCAAGGGAGCGCGTGATGAGTCCCTTGCGTTCGAGCGCTAGGAGGTAGCGGTCGGCCGCCTGTTGGCTTACCCCGATCCGATCTCCCACTTCCCGCGACGTGAGAAGGACCGGTGTCGAATCCGCCCCGTCATGGGCTAGGACCTTGAGGACCGCGAGCGCCTCCCCTTTGGGTCGGGGGCGGCCATTCTCCGGAGTGGGGGGAAGTACGGGTGCGGTCATTTCGACTTGGGGAGGCTGGCCTGGGCGGCATGCAAGGTGACGACGTTCGAGCCGCGCAGGACGACCCGCCCGAGGTGGCGGCTCACCTCCGTGGTCGTCTCGTCCGCATCGTCCAGCACGAGGTTCAGGTGTTCGTCCACGCCGAGCAGCGTGCCCGCCATCTGTCGGGTATCCTTGAGGACCAACGTGACCCGCTGGTTCAGGAGACGCTCGACGAGCGTGGTCGGGGTGTCCACCATCGACCGAGCGACGGGGTGCGGCCCTTTAGCCTTGCTGGCGCGAACAGACCGTCGTTGACGATATGTTGGGTCGGGCCTCCCGGGGATCGTGTCCGCAGGGCCGCCGGTCTCCAAGGGCCTCGACCACATCGTCGTCGATCGTTCTTCGATTTCGTGGGTCGGAGGCGAGACCGGCGATCTCGTGTATCGTGGGTTCGATGTGCGCGACCTGGTCCCGGGCATACCCTACGAATCGGCGGTCCACCTCATCCTGCAGGGCGACCCCCCGCCGGTCGACCCCTCCCCAGAAGTCACGGAGGCCCTGCGCCAACACCGAGCGCCCCGGCCGGCGGTCGAACGGGTCGTCGACGCTCTCGCTCCGTCGCTCTCGCCGCTCGACGCCCTGAGGACCATCCTCTCCGCGTTGGGGGATGGCAGCTTCGGCTACCCGCCCACCATCGAGCAAGGATATCGACTGATCGCCCAGACGCCGGTGCTACTCGCGAGATTTGTCCGTCGAGCCGGCGGCCGAGACCCAGTCGCTGCCCAGCCGCATCTCTCTCACGCCGAAAACTACCTGACGATGCTGACCGGGGAAGTTCCGCCTCCCGAGCGCGCGGCGGCCCTCGATGCCTATCTCGTCCTCCTCGCGGACCACGGGATGAATGCCTCCACGTTCGCGCTACGCATCGCGGTCTCCACCCAGTCGGACTTCGCGAGCGCGGCCACGGCGGCGCTCGCCGTCCTGAAAGGACCGGTCCACGGTGGGGCGCCGAGCCGCGTCTCGGACATGCTGGACGCGGTCGGCTCCCCGGACCAGGCCGACCGGTGGATCCAGGAGAAAGTGGCGGACGGGGAGGTGCTGATGGGGTTCGGCCATCGGGCCTACAAGACCGACGATCCGCGCGCGGTCGTACTGCACGGGATCGCGAAACGAGTGGCCGACCCGGCGCGTTTCGAGCTCGCCGAAACCGTCGAGCGCTCGGCCCTCGCCGCTCTTCGGGCCGCGAAGCCGAACGCCCGTCTCTACACGAACGTGGAGTTCTGGAGTGCGGTCGTTCTCGAAGCCGTGGGCCTGCCGAGGGAACTGTTCACCCCCACCTTTGCGGTGGCGCGGACGGCGGGCTGGACCGCGCACGCGTTGGAACAAGCGGCCAATAACCGGCTCATTCGCCCGGACATCGAGTACGTCGGGCCCGCCAAGGGCCGGCGATGGCCGCGCCCATTCGCCGGCCGCGTTCCGTGAGGGTAGGGCCCGCCGCGGCCCTACGCTTTCCCGCTCTCTTCGCCCGAGTCCTTGTCCACGACCTTGAAATCCGCATCGACCGGACCCGGACCGCCGCTGGAGGGCGTGACGGGCGGCGGGGCGTTCTCGGTCGGAGTTTCCGGACCCTGCCCCGCGGAAGGCGGGGATGACGCGGCCTGGTAGAGCTTGGTCGCGAGTGCGTGAAGCACCTGGGTCAACTCGTCCGATCTTGAGCGAACCTGGTCGGCGGTCACGTCCTTCGTTGTGAGGGTCTCGCGAAGCGCGGCGACCTTCGCCCGAACGTCGGAGATGTCGGATTCGGAAAGCTTGTCCTTCGAGTCGACGACTACTCGTTCGGCCTCATACGCGAGGGATTCGGCCTGGTTCTTCGCATTGATGAGGTCGGCGCGGGCCTTGTCCGCCGAGGCGAACTCTTCGGCCTGGTGGACCATCTTCTGGACATCCTCCTTCGAGAGCTTGTTGGAAGCGGAGATCGTGATCCCCTGCTTCCGCCCGCTGGCGAGGTCCTTTGCGGAGACGCTCAGGATCCCGTTCGCGTCGGTGTCGAAGCTGACCTCCACCTGAGGCACGCTCCGGGGCGCCGGGGGGATCCCGGTCAGAAGGAAACTGCCGAGCGCGACGTTGTCCGAGGCGATCGGACGCTCGCCCTGGAAGACCTTGATCTCGACCGTGGACTGATTGTCCGCGGCCGTCGTGAAGATCTGGCTCTTCCGCGTCGGGATCGTGGTGTTCCGCTCGATGAGCTTGGTGAACACGCCTCCCATCGTCTCGACCCCGAGCGACAGCGGAGTCACATCGAGGAGGAGGACGTCCTTGACCTCGCCGGCCAACACTCCGCCCTGGACGGCGGCGCCCATCGCGACGCACTCCATCGGGTCGACGCCGCGTTCGATCGGCCGACCGACGGATTGCTCGAGGAATTTCTGGATGATCGGCATGCGCGTCGGCCCGCCGACGAGCACGATCCGCTCGATCTGATCCTTGCTCATCTTCGCGTCGGTGATCGCCTGCTCTACAGGGGCTCGGCATCGATCGACGATCGGACGGACCAGGTCCTCGAGCTTCGCGCGGGAGAGCGTGAGGGCAAGGTGTTTCGGTCCCTCCGCCGTGGCCGTTAGGAACGGGAGGTTGATCTGAGTCTCCAGCGTGGAGGAGAGTTCGATCTTGGCTTTCTCGGCTGCATCCCGGACCCGTTGGGTCGCCATCTTGTCCTTGCGGACATCGACCCCAGATTCCTTCTGGAACTCGCCCGCGATCCAGTCGGTGATCGCGGTATCCATGTCGGTCCCTCCGAGCTGGGTGTCGCCGCTGGTCGACAGGACTTCGAACACGCCGTCGCCGAAGTCCATGATCGTGACATCGAGTGTGCCTCCGCCCAGGTCGAAGACGAGGATCTTCTGGTTCTTGCCTGCCTTGTCGAGACCATAGGCGAGGCTCGCGGCAGTGGGCTCGTTGATGATCCGGACGACTTCGAGACCCGCGATCGCACCCGCGTCTTTCGTCGCTTGCCGCTGGTTGTCATTGAAGTAGGCCGGGACGGTGATGACCGCCTTTTCGACCTTCTCACCCAGGAACGCTTCGGCGTCCCGCTTGATCTTCTGCAGGAGGTAGGCGGAGAGCTGTTGGGGAGTGTACTTCTTCCCGTGGAGAGTGTAGGAAAAATCGGTCCCCATCTTGCGCTTGAATCCGGTGACGGTCCCGTCCGGGTTCGACACGGCCTGCCGACGGGCGGGTTCGCCGACGATGAGTTGACCCTCCTTCGTGAAGGCGACGTACGACGGGAACGCCTTCCCGCCACCGACGGTCGTCCCTTCGGCGCTGGGTACGATAACGGGCCGTCCTCCTTCCAGGAAGGCGGCCGCCGAATTGCTGGTCCCTAGGTCGATTCCGATGATTTTTGCCATGGTTGAAACGTCCCGCTCCTCGACCTGAGAGCCAAGGGCTCCGGGGCTCCTATTACACAATTAGTAAGTCTGCACTCATATAAAAAGACTATCTATCCTTAAATTCGTCCTAGAGTCCGGGAATTACTTCCTTCCCTTGACCCCTCGTCGTGCTCGTGGTTGG
>JAKIVX010000026.1 GCA_022750335.1 Thermoplasmata archaeon
GTGACCAACATCGGGTACGGGCAGGCCCTGATCTCCGCCACCTCGTCCAACACGGGACTCAACTG
This sequence comes from Thermoplasmata archaeon, assembly GCA_022750335.1. Classification (GTDB taxonomy): domain Archaea; phylum Thermoplasmatota; class Thermoplasmata; order Lutacidiplasmatales; family UBA184; genus Lutacidiplasma. The sequence goes on from JAKIVX010000026.1 coordinate 66, forward strand.
GACCCTCTCGATCATCGAGTTGCCCATCACCGCCTACGGGTACAGCTATGACGCCATCACCAACCCCGCCGTCACGGTCTCTGTCTCCGGAGAGGTCTACGTCTCGTTCACTTGGCTGAACGACACCTCGTGCGCCGGATGCAACCCGGCCTTCGACGAATACACCTCCTACTGGATGGGCCACAGCACCGACCAGGGCGCCAAGTGGACCGTCTATCCCGCCCTCCTGACGAACGTCTACGAATTCGAAGTTTCGGAAGATTGGTATGGACTCACCTCGGCCGTGACCGTGACCGCGGCGGGACCCGTCGGCGTCTTCGGCGAAGGTCTCGGCCAGGTCTTCACCGAATACTTCAACGCGAACTACTCCGGGTCCGTCCCGGCCTACACGTACATCTTCAACTACACCTACCAGACCAACCTGATCTCGATCTTCCCGAGCCAGGCGACCCCGTTCGCGGTCAACTTCACGGAGGTCGGCCTGCCTACGAACACCACCTGGGGATTCACTCTCTCCGGCAACATGTTCGCTTCCAACGATACAACGATCCAGGTGACCAACGTCCCGTACGATGCGAGTCTCACGTACGAATCGAACGACATCCCCGTCGCGTATTGGACCGAATATTTCGGAACCTCGAACATCGCTGATGAGGTCACGTTCTTCGGCCCGACGAACGTCACCATCCTGTACGGGGAGGACTTCGGAATGGCGTTCTACGTCTCCCCGGTCGGGATTGGCAATTTCACCAGCAGCAGCGGAACCGCCCTGGCCTACATCTACGTCGACATCGACGTCAACGTCGGCGGGAACTTATACTATTGGGACTGGTACTCCCAGTACTACGCCGGATACTGGTACAACGGGAGCGGCGGCTCGCAGGCGTTCCCCTGGTACTTCCCCAGCGGGGATTCCGTCTCTCTAGCCTCCAACATGTACACGGACCTACCGATCTCGTACGTGTATGGGAACGGAAACGGGTCGGCGAGCGGGCCTCTCGCCAACGCCGTCGCGACCGTGAACGGTCCGATCAATGAGACGTACTTTGTGGGGGCGCTCGGGACCTACGACCTTTCCTTCACCCCCGTCGGATTGCCCTCCGGCAGTTCGTACACGTTCACTTTCGATGGAACCCAATACAGTGCGACGGCGCCTGCGTCGGTCAGCGTGCCGAGCATCCAAACTGGCGAGTACCCACTCGCCAACGTGAGCGCCACCTCGACCACGCCCGGGTACGTCTACTTTGCACCCTCCACTTTGTCGGAGATCGAAGTGCCCGTGGAGACGAACATCCTCCTCAACTTCTCGACCGAGGTCGACGCCACCGGTACCCTCGGGGTTGCTACCTTCGTAGCCACAGGTCTCGCCAATGGCGACTTCTGGCAAGTCGCGTTCAACGGGACGACCTACGGTTCGACCACCCCGTGGATCAACGTGACCACGCACCCGGGGACCTTCGGCGTCGGTTCGTTCCCGATCACCGACTCCGCGAACGACACGACAGCGTACACGGCCAACACCTTCGGGCCGTCGCTCTCCGTGACCCCGGGGACTTCGTACCCGGTGAACTTCTCGCTCTCGTATCGGGTGGACGTGAGTTCGTCCGTCGGCGGGAGCGCCACGGGCTCGGGCTCGCACTGGCTCACTCCCGGATCTCTCGCGTCCTTCTCCGCGACCGCCTCGCCCAACTTCCGATTCTTGGGTTGGGCGGGGGGCGGTGCTGGTTCGTACACGGGAACGTCGATGTACGCGAACATCACCGTCAACGGTCCTATCTCGGAGACCGCGACCTTCGCCGGCCTCTCCGCCAACCGGTACAACCTGACCCTGAGCGAAGTGGGGCTGCCCGCGGGCACCTGGTGGACCGTCTCGCTCAATGGTACGGGATACTCGAGCGAAGCGACCACGTTCCAGGTCGACAACCTTTACTCCTGCAACGCCGGGGCGTCGGGGCAATACCCGGTCGCCGTTCCGTTCGTCTACCTCAACGGAACGGCCGGGGTCCGGTACGTCGCGACGGGCTATCCGTCGAGCGCCTGCACGGACGGAGTGACCACGGTGATGATCGTCTTCCACGCCGAATACCTCGTGACCACGTACACCGCGGGAGGTGGCACCGCGACGCTCAGCGTCGTGGGTGAGCCGACCTCGACGTCGGCGTGGGTGTCCGCGGGGACCCCCTTCTCGATCGAGGCTACTCCGGCGACGGGGAACGTCTTCGCCGGCTGGCTCGGGACCGGCCCCGGCAACTACACCGGCCCCATGTCGACCCAGGACGTTGTCCCCACGGGGACAGTAACCGAAGTCGCCACCTTCCAGGCGGCTCCAGTTCCGTACGTCCCGGTCTATACGCTCTCCTTCCAGCTCGGGACGACCTTGGCGGCAGGTACCTCTTGGTCGGTCGTCTTCAACGGCACGGTATTCACGTCGACCTCTGGCTGGATCAACGTATCCGGGCTCGCTCCTTCGACGTACTCGCTTTCGGCGGGAACGATCTACTCTCCCGACCGGACGGCGGAGTATGCGACGCACTCCCTGCCGAGCAGCGTGGCCCTGACGGGCAACCACACGTTCACGCTCGTCTATTCGACCTCATACTGGGTGTCGGTCGAAGGTTCGTCGGGCGGCTCCCTCGCCCCCGGACAGTCCGGGTATTACGCGTCGGGGAGCATGGTGAACTTGGTGGCTACTCCGGCAGCCGGCTACTCGTTCGTCGGATGGGTCGGCACCGGGACGGGTGCGTACAGCGGCTCGGCCGCCAACACGAACGTGACCGTTTCCGGAACGTTCGGTGAGAGCGCCTCGTTCGCCCTGATCCCGCCCTCGGCCACGTCGACCTCGTTCCTCGCCTCGACGGCCGGCGTGGCGACCCTTGCGATCGTGGGCCTCATCGTGGGACTCGCGGTCGGGATCGTCGTCTTCCGCAGTCGGAAGCCGAAGACCGGTGCTCCTCAAGAGTGGAATGACGGAGGTTCGGCATGAAGCCCACGATCGCGCTGAGACGCTACGGCCTTCCGGCGGTCGCAATCCTCGTCGGTCTGGTGATGGTGCTTTCGTACCTTCCCGTCGTGGCCCTGGTGACCTCCCCCACTATCGCGTCGGAAGCCGCCCTCGGGTTGTCCCACGACCTTGGAACGGGCTCCCCGGCTCCCGCCACCCACCCCACGCCGTCCTCGGGCGCGCCGCCCCCCTCGGGTCGGGGGATTTTCTGGAACAATACCCTCATCAACGAGGCCCCGACCACGAACAAATCGTGTGCCTACTATGAGCCCTTCTCGGGCCCGGGTTCGTTCTGCACGAACGATTCGGGTTCGCCCGCCATCGCCTCGAGCTCGGCGGGCGACATGATCACGGCCGCGACCTCGTTCTCCAACGTATCGTCCTGCCCGGGCGACGCCAACCTGACCTACTCCGAGATCGCGGTCTCGGTCTCGACGAACGGTGGGTCCACCTTCGGAGCGCCCGAGTATCTCTCCAACCCGGGTTGCGCCAACTCGTTCGAATACACCAGCGCGATGTGGCCGGCCATCACCGCCCTCTCGAACGGAACGTTCGTGCTGGCCTTCATCGAGTACAACGCGAGCGCGAGCTCCGCGGCGGTCTGCCCGTACAGCTCGGCCGAGTACTACTTCCCCACGTTGGAGCCCTGCCTCATCAGCTGGGACCGGCTCGTCGTCACCGAGAGCTACAACAACGGGGCCAGCTGGACCTCACCGACCGTCATCAACGCGACCAACAACTCGGCCCTCAACATCAGCGCCCCCATCCCGGCGCAACCGGCCCTCACGTCGTTCGGGAACACGGTCTACCTCGCGTGGACGAACTTCACCTACCCCGACTTCGAGGATTACTACTTCAACGATGCCCCGTCCGTGGGCCTCAACATGGTCGTCTCCACCAACGGGGGCGGCAGCTGGGGAACCCCGATCCAACTCCCGGTCGAACCGGGATCTGGCAATTATGCCAACGGGGCGCCCTGGGTCGCCTACGCCCCCGCCCTCACGACGAACACGAAGGGCGTGCTGTCGGTCGCGTACGACACGAACTGGACACAGGACTTCAATCCGGTCTGCCAACCCACCGGCTGCGGCTACATTTACTACGGGCCGGAAGCCACGCTCGATGTCGTGGTCGCCACGTCAAAGGACAACGGGACGACCTTCAAGCTCGCGACGGTCGCGACTGGAGTGCCCGCCTATTATAACGCGGACGGAACCTGGATCACGGGCGGACCCGGCTCCCTCATCTCCCCCGAACCGGCGATCGCTGTGAATCCGGCCAACGACCACCTCTTCGTCGCCTTCAGCGGAGGTGCGATCGGCAGCTACTGCGGCATGTACGGTTGCTACACGAACGACGAATCGTTCGAGAATCTCTGGGTGTCCAACTCCACCAACGGCGGAAAGAACTGGTCCAACCCGGTCCCGCTCGGGGATACCCTCCTCGGGATCAACGGGTCCGCCACTGACCCCAACTACCTGTTTACCCCCTCGATCGGGGTCGGCTCGAACGGGAACGTCTTCATCGACGCCGCGTTCGTCAACGATTCGGTCTGCTCGGGGACGTACTACTGCGGACTTTGGACGAACGTCCTGTTCGAGTCGACCAACAACGGCTCCAGCTTTTCGAACCAATTCTTCCCGTACGGGTCCAGCGCGGACGTCTCGCCCTATCCGTTCTGGGACGGCGTCGATACGTCGATGACCATCTACGATGGAAATCCGTTCGCCGCGTGGACCTGGTTTGCGTGCCCGGTGAACGCTTCGATGGCCTACCTCTGCGAGGACCTGAGCGATTACGGCTACACCCAAGTGGTCGTCACCTCGTTGGCGGTCGGACCGGGCGTCACGGTCTCCTTCAACGAGACGGGCCTTCCGACGGGCTACAACTGGAGCATCTCGCTCTCCGGCAACGCGCGCAGCGGCCCCTCCAACACGACCCTTTCCGTCTCGGGGGTGCCGATCGGGCGGAACCAAACCTGGGCGATCGGTCCGGTGGCGACCTCGGTCTACGGGATCGAGTACACGGGAATTGCGACCACGCCTCCGCCGGGGAGCTTCTCGGGGAACGCGACCATCAACGTCACCTTCCTGGAATCCGCGCTCGTGATCGTCAGCACGGTCCCCTCCGCGGTCTTGGGCCATCCGTTCTACTGTGGCGGGAGTTCCTCGACCGCGTTCAACCAGAATTGCGGCAATGAGAACGTCACTCCCGGGATCGGACCTCAGTGGGTGCCGGTCGGGTCCCCCTTCCCGTACGGAGTCTACGACGGCGGTCTCCCGACCAACTACTGCTCCGGGTGCTACAACTACACGTTCCTGTCCTGGACCGGAACCGGGCCGGGCAGCTGGAACTCGAGCGTGCCGAACGGGACCACGGTCATCAGCGGGCCGGGTAACGAGACGGCGAGCTTCTCGGTCTCGAGTGTCTGCTATCTCTTGCCATACTACTCGTGCTTTGCCCTCGTGTATTCGTACAACTTTACCGAGATCGGGCTGCCTACGGGAACGAATTGGACGGCCACACTCGGCAACCAGACCAACTCGTCCACCTCCTCGTCTCTCCACTTCTGGGGAGGGGTTGGGCCGGTCTCGTACACCATCGACACGATCCCCTACAACGCGACCTACTCGTGGGTGGGCACGCCGAACCTCCCGTCACCGATCGACGCGACGCAAGGGGACATCACGGTCCACTTCAACCTCGTGGCCAACGATGCCGTGGCGTTCCCCGTGAACTTCACGGAAAGCGGGGCTCCGCCCAGCGCGACGGGCTGGGGGCTCCAGCTCGGCGGTACGACGCTCGGCCTTCCCCTCACCGGGGAGTCCATCTCCCTCCAGGGCGGTGGTTTGGGCGTGACCCTCAACGCGGCGCCCGTGTACGGGAACGCCGGGGTCGAGGGGACCGTCGCCAGTTTCGAAGTGACCCCCGACGTGGTCGGCGCGACCAGTTACTCGCTCGCTCCCGGTGGCACGCTCATCCTGGACGGTCCCGCGAGCGTCACCGCGATCTACGATTCGAACTACTGGCTCGAGATCCCGACGCCGGTGGGCGGCATGGTGAACCAATCCAGTCAGTGGGTCGCCAGCGGGGCCCCAGTCACGTTGGCCGCCACGGCGCTGTCTGGTTACGCGTTCGTCGGCTGGACCGGCACCGGGACCGGGTCCAAGACGGCCTCCACCGCCACGATCACAGTCAACCCGCGGAGCCCGGTCACGGAAGTGGCCACTTTCGCGCCAATCCCGACCGCGTACACGGTGACCGTGGGCGCCTCCGGTCTCCCGGCAGGGACAGACATCACGTTCCTCCTGGGGTCCAACTCCTACACGGGGTCCGCGCCGATCACGATCTCCGGAGTGGTTCCGGGAACGTACACGATCGCGGCCCCCACGGTCGCGCTGAACGGTACTGCGGGCGAGCAGTTCGAGGCGAGCTCGGTCACCTCCTCGCTGCCCCTCGCGGCGCACCAGCTCACGGTCCAGGCGGATGGGTCCGTCAGTATCGTGTACCTCGCGCAGTACCTCCTGACCATCAACCCGACGGTGAACGGGACGGTGTCCCCCGTCGCGGGTAGCTACTGGGAGAACGCCGGAACAGGGGTCACGATCACGGCGACCCCAGCGACCGGCTACCTGCTCGTCGGTTGGGTCGGAACTGGTTCTGGGTCGTACAACGGCACCTCCCTATCGACGACGATCACTCCGACCGGACCGGTGTCGGAAGGTGTCTCGTTCGCGCTCTACGTCGCCCCGGTGTTCATGCACACGCTCGTGCTCACACCATCCGGATTGCCTTCCAACGTGGTGTGGAGCGCTTCGATCGGCGGGACGGCCGTCACGGGGACTGGAGCCCTTACCTTCACCCTGCTCAACGGTACCTACACGGTCGATGTCGGCACCGTCAGTCCCATGGCTGGGGTCGAGTATGTCCCGAGCGTGGCCTCGTTCTCGGTCACGGTGACCGGGAACACGCCCTACTCAGGGCCAACGTTCACCACGATGTACCTCGTGACGATCTCGGGTTCCAGCGGAGGGACGGCGGGCCCGACCTCGTTGTGGACCACCTCCGGGAGTTCCATCACGCTCTCCGCCGTGGCCGGCGCGGGCGACACGTTCGTCAGTTGGAACGGAACGGGCACCGGGTCGTACACGGGGACCACTGCGAGCAGCACGGTGACCGTGACCGGGCCGATCAGTGAGTTCGCGACCTTCGTGCCGACCTCCTCGCTCTCCAAGGCGTCGACCGGAAGCGGAGGCTCCGACACGCTCGCGCTCGGGCTCCTCGTGGCCCTTTTGGTCGTCGGACTCGTGGTCGGACTCCTGATCGCACGGAGCCGACCGCCCTCGGGCGGAGGCGGCGCCGAGCCCGCGGAAGCGACGGCCGACACTTCCTCGGTCCCCGTCTGGAGCGAGAACGCCGCGACGACCGAGGCCCCGGCGCCCCCGACCGGTGGCGAGGATGAGTCTATTTACGGCGGGGGCTCCGGGTAGCGGGGCCTCGCCTTCGGAAGGAACGCCATGGACGCCTACCTTTACGTCGTAGCGCTCGCCGTCTTCGGGATCCTCTACCTCGTCCTCGGTGTGTTCCTGGTGTTCGCCCTGCTCATCTCGATGCTCGCCATCTTCCTCTACCTCGTGCTCCGCCACTCCCCCCTGCCGGAGCACTACCCTTTCACGGCGGGCGATAGTATCATCACCGTCGTCTTCATCGGAGTGACATGGGGAGTCTTTACCCTCCTCGGACCGAAGAACCCCGTTCCCTTCGTGGGGTCGGGTCTGACGTACTCGTCCTCACCCACTCTTCCGATCGACGCCGTTCTCGTGATCGGGATCGTCGCGCTGTTCGTGTTCCTCGTCATCGGGGCCCTCATCATTCCGCGCCTGGCCAAGGGCGGCCGACCGGGCGGCGGATCCGGCGGTTCGCAGGGCCAACAGTCGAGCGGGGCCGGTTAGTGGGTCCCGCCCACCTCCGGACCGGGGGTACCGGGGCCCCCGTCCCATTCCGGACTCGATACTCGCTCTTTGCCAGTTTGGCCCCACGCTCTACTTATACCGTGTCTGGGTCTGCCTCGCGAAACCATGGCACGGGGGGGGCTGCGGTCTCGGACCTATCACGGGTCTCGCACGAGTTGATGGTCGGTCAGCGAAAGCTACTCCGTTTGCGGGCCTGCGTGGGATGCGGGCACCTTCGGGGCAGCCACTATCTCTCGAGCGCCGGTGGGTCACGCCAGCGTCACCCCACCTCGCGACCTTGGAATTCGGACCCCATGACTTGCCACGTCGTCCAGTGCGCGTGCGTCGGCTTTTTCGACTCTCCGCCCGACCTTCCTTGCCCGGTCTGTTCTCGAGTCTACCTCACCCGGACGAGCCTCGAGGTCCACCTCTCCAAGGTCCATTCCGGCCTCGCGCCGCGCGAGCGGTCGAACCTGCTCGCGGCCACGCTGAACATGGTGGTGTGAGTCGATGGTGACGCGATCTTCCGCTCCCACCGCTCGGGGCGCGCCGTGGATCTCCCGGCACGCGCGGCTTCCGTGGGGCGTACTGTTCCTGGTGGTCGCGATCGCCTTCATGATGAACCCAGTGCCGGGGCTCGGCCCGACCGCTCTCATGCACTCCCCCGGAGTCTCCACGACCCCGGCGTCCCTTCCGTCTTCCTCGACCGTCGCTCCGGTCGCCACCCACCCGGCGGCTTCGGCATCCTCCTCGGCCCTCGCCGGAACGGGACCGAACATCCCGGCCGGCGCCCCGAATCTGAGCCAGGTCTTCCGATACGCATCCGCGGACCTCGCCGCCGGAGCTCTCCACGGATCCCCGGGTACCGCGGCCCCACCGGCTTCGAGCGCCCCCTCTAGTACTCCCGGCTCGAGTCTGGCCGCGGCGAGCCCGGACGTGTCCCTTCCGGTAGGCACCTTCACCGGGTATGTCTACAACCAGAGCAGCGATCAACCGCTCTCCGGCGTCGCGGTCCAGGTGTATCCTCTCGGGGGCGGCTCGTTCTGTCCCATCTCCCTTTGCGCCCCCGAGAATAGCGGCTCGAACGGGGAGTACAACGTGACCTGCCCCGTCGGCCCGACCTACGTCACCTACACCAAGTCGTTCTTCGCCGAGAACCTCACGTACGCGACCTGTGTCTCCAACACGACGGTCGCGCTCGGGAACGCCGCGGACATCGTATTCATGGACCAGGACGGGATCGTGATCGGCACCATCGAGGGCGATGTCAACGGTACTCCGGGGCTCGGCGCCGTTCAGGTCGTCGGAGAGGCGCGGGACTACTCGATCGTCGCACTCCCCGGGGTCGTTAGTGCGGGCGACGGCGCCTTCCGTGTTCCCATCCCCCCCGAGGTCGCGGGGCGGATCGACTTCACCCCGGCGGGCACGGGTTATCAAAATAATTTCACGTGGGTGACCGTCGGCCCCGGCCAGACCCTGAACATCGGCACCGTGTTCCTCGAGCCGAACTCGCTGGTCAAGGCGAGGTTCTACGACTCCGTGACGGGCGACGCGATCAACACCGTCGAATCGCTCACGCTGTGCTCCTCGGTGACCGCCACGTGCGGCCTCCAGGGGATGTCCCCTACGGACGGTGGCAACACGGTCTATGCGGTCGGACCCACGGGGTACGACTACATCCTGGCCGAAGCGGCCGGCTACGTCGAGAACGAGTCCCCGATCGGCTACGTGCCCGGCGCCGCGCCCGGTCACGCGTTCTGCGTCCCCGACGACTGCAAGGTCTACCTCACGACGTTGGGATACGTCCAGGTCACGGTCGACGTGTCGGGATCCCCGAGCCCCCGCTACGACCTCGGCATGTATGTCGCTCAGGTCTGCAACCTGGACGGCTACGAGCTCGCCGTTCCAAAGCTGAACCCGGTCACCTACACGTACAACACGAGCCTCACCGACTGCGTCGACGCCTGCGATAGCCCCGGCGCTCCGCTCGTCGCCTACGCGATCGGCGGGCGGAACGACATCCAAGTTTTCCCCGATACGAAGGCGATCTGCAACGGGATCTTCCCCGAATGGCCGATCCCGGGCGACCTTCCGGTCTGGGGTAATGAGACCGCGGCCAACGTCACGCCGTACGAGGTCACTGACGTCGGCTATCTCAATCTCACCCCCGGAAGTTACATCGAGGGGAACGTCTACGATGTGAACACCGACCTGGGTCCGCCCGGCGGCTTCTCGGTCGAGGTCACGAGCCAGATCAACACCGGCGTGGCGGTGTACACGTACGAACAGGGGCAATCCGAGGACATGTGCCCCGAGTCGGGACCCACCGTCTTCTGCGCCCCCGCCCCACCCGGGCCGGACAAGCTCATCGTTTCGTCGCTGATCGCGCCGAACAACGAGACGTGGCTTTCCGTCCCCTGGACGTGCTGTTCGGTGGAGGCGGGGCCCCTCCTGCTCGGCGGCGTCACCGACCCTTCCGTTCAATCGCTCAACCTGACCCCGAACCCTTCGGTGACGGTGTCGGTCGAGATCCAGGGAGGCAGTGAGCCGCTGGCCTTCGCCTCCGCGACCGCCTGCCCGGCCTCCCCGACGTCCGCGGATCCCTGCGGGGAAGGGATTGCGAATCGCACCGGTGGGTTCACCATCGGGAACGTGCCGATCGGTTGGGACGTCCTGCACGCCTCCGCCAGCGGGTACGCTCCCAATTCCGAATGGTTCTACATCGGCAGCGTGAACATCAGCCTGCCGACACTTCCCCTCACCCCGCTCGCGACGCTCGAAGGGTACGTGGTGTCCTCGAACGGGTCCGCGATCATCGACGCGTCGATCGGCGTATGCACGATCGCCTCCTCCGTATCGAGTCGGAATTGCCACGGGACGCTCGGGAGCGGAATTACCACTTCCGGCGGCTACTATCAGGGGCTCGTGGCCGGTGGCTGGTTGCCCGGCGCGACCTACGAGATCGAGGCCGGGGCGCCCGGCTACGAGACCGATTGGACCTGGGCGAACGCGACCTCCAACGAGACGACCGTCGTCCCGACCTTGGTCCTCCAACCGGTGGGCCACTCCGTGAATCCGCCCTCCCGCGGGGGGCCGGAGCCGTGGACCGTGACCAATCCGGCCGGCACATGGGTGAACGCCCGCCTCGTCGACAACTCGACCGGTTTCGGCATTTCGACCCAATCGATCACGGCCTGTGCCGTCCAGAGCGGAGTGACGGGGGCCTGCACGTCGGTCTCCGACCCGACGGACACGGGCGGCTTCATGAACACGAGCCTTCCCACGGGGGTCTACAACCTCACCATCTCCCCGACCGGCTACCTGCCCACTACGGTTCTCCTGTCGGTCCCGGCGGGCGTGCCGGAGTACAACGCCGGCACGATCGCCATCGACCCCCTCAATTGGGTGTTCGGTTGGACCCAATCCAACTGGACCACGATCGAGGTCAATGATTCGAGCCTGCACCACCCGGTCTACATCCAGTACGCTCCGCCAGCGGAAGTGTTCGCCTGCGGTCTCTACTGCGGTGCGTCCACCCCGGACGGGACCTCCGGATATTTCCAGACGCAGACCTCCGCCGGCCTCACGGACGTCCTCATCATCAACCCGTCCTATCCGGGGTCGTACACGAGCGCGCCCGGCGGGTACAACCCCACGCGGCTCATCTTCGAGGACGAGGTCCCGCTCCTCAACCTCACCGCCCGTCCCACTCTCGTGATCTACGCGGTCATCTCGGGAACCGTCTACAATGCGGCCAGTTGCCCGCCGCTCGGGAACGAGAGCTACTGCACGCAGCCGGCGGCCTGGGCGACGGTCCAGGTCTCCACGAACGGCGTGAACAACGGGGTCGCGACCGCGACGGCGACCCCTGGTGGTCACTACGTGACGTTCGTTCCGGGCGACAACGACCAGGGAGCCACCAAGGTGACGGCGTTCGACGCGAATTTCTACTTCACGCAACTCGAGGTACTGAACGCCCAGATCGGTGCGTATCCGGGCTGGAACCTGACGTATGTGGCGCCGGACCTGGAGCTGACGCAATTCGGATACGCCGACGCCAGCGTGGCCAACTCGGTCACCGGGCTCCCCGTCGCCGGGGTCGGTATTTCGTCCCAGTTCAACGACCTGCTCAACGGCAACACCGGCACCACCACGGGAGCGACGAACGGCGCCGGCTTCGTGAACATCACGGCGCCTTCCGGCCGCAATGTCGGATTCTCGGTCGGGGGAGGGGACGATTACAACAACACGAGCTTCGTCGCGTCGGTCCCCATCGGAAACGCGGTGGACCTGGACCTCAATTACTCCGTCGCCGCGGGGCCAGTAACGATCCCGCCGTGGGGCTGGGTCGAGTCCACCTTCGTCAATTACAGTGGCCTTTCCGTGAGCACCGTCGTGGACCCGGCCAACGGCGTTCCGCTGTCCGGCGCGTCGGTCACCGTCACCTCACCGGACCCGGACATCGCCACCGGGGGGTCGACGCAGACCACCAACGCGCTCGGCCAATTCCTGGCGGATGCGCCGATCGGGCCGAAGGATAGCCTGGTCGTCAGCCTCCCGGCCTACGTCACGAACACCACCACTCCCCTCAACATCACGCCCGGCCTCTTCCTGTCGATCCCGATCATCAACATGATCGGCTACGGCGTGCTCGCGAGCCACGTCATCTCCGAGCCGTCGGGCCTTCCGGTCAGCGGCGCCACCGTCACCGCGTGTGAAGGTACGTCGAACAACGGTGGACTGGGCGCCGGGTGCGCGGCGACCGTCACGAACGCGACCGGCGCGTACTGGATCGATGTCGCGCCCGGCCACCTGACGATCGTCGTGAACGCCACCGGATTCGTCTCGAACTATTCCGAGGTGGTCGCGGCGAAGTCCGACACCTGGACCTCCATCCCCGATTTCGAACTTACCGCGGACGGCCTCCTCTACGGGACGGTTCGGGGTCTCCCCACGGGACTCCCGGTGGGCGGCGCATCCGTCAGCGCGTGTTCTCCGCTCGGAGGAACCCCGACGGGACCGTGCTCCTTCACGGTCAACGCGCTCCCGAACGGGACCTTCTCTCTTCCGGTCGAGCCGGGGGAATACATCCTCGCCACCTCGGGGGCCGGGTACAACTCGAGTTACCTGCCGATCTCCGTTCAACCCGGTGAGATCGTCGACCTCGGGATCCTCCTGCTGGACGAGTACGGGATCTTGACCGGCACCATTCTCAACAGCGTCTCCGGCCAACCGGTCCCCAATGCCGTGGTCGGAGGGTGCCCCGCTGACACGCTGCTCCCCTGCGACACTCCCACGCTCACCAACCTGACGGGAGTCTACAGCATCGCCTCGCCACCGGGCCTCGTCAACCTCGTCGTCAGCGCGACGGGGTTCTTGGACGGGTACGCCGGGGCCACGGCGCAGAGCGGACGCACCGTCTCACTCGCTCCGATCACGATCTCACCGTTGCTCACCGAGGCGACGCTCCGCGTGGCCGGGACGGTCGTCGAAGCGAACGATTCCACGGTCCCGATCGCCGGTGCCACCGTGTCGCTCTGGGCCGGAACCTCCCTCGCGGTCTCCACCTCGGCGAGCGCGACCGGTGCGTTCTCCCTGACCGTGCCGACGGGGACCTACACGCTGCAGGTCCAGGCCGCCGGGTACGGCGAAGTCCAGCAAACCCTCGTCGTGGACGAGGATGTCTCCGGCGTCATCATCGCCCTCACGGGATTCGGATACCTTGTCGCGGGGACGTTCGAGGACGGCCTCACGCACACGACGCTCGCGGGGGTTGCGATCTGGTCGACCTCGTCGCTGTTGGGTGAATCGGGTCCTTCGGGGGCCTACTCGCTCTCCCTGCCCAACGGGACCTACTACCTCACCGCCATCGCCGGGGGCTCGACCGCCTCCACCTACGCCCCGATCACCTTCGAGGTCCAGGTCGGCGCCGCCGACGTGCTCGACCGGAACGTCTACCTGTATCCCGCGGCCGCCACCCTCTCGGGCGTGGTCGAGGACGCCTCCGACGGCACACTCCTCTCGGGCGCCACCGTCGCGATCGCGGGGACCGCCTCGGACGGCGCGAACCTTTCGATGCCCACGTCCACGGACGCGAACGGACGGTTCTCCGTGCCGGCCTTCGTCGGAACCTACACCGTGACGGTATCTGACGCCGGGTACCGCTCCGCGACCGTGACCGTCGTGGCGGGGGTCTCCACGCCCGCGATCACGGTGGAGCTGACCTCCCTCACCGGAACGTCGAGTCCCAACGTCATGGCGAGCTGGGGCTACGCGGTTGCCGGCCTCGCCCTCATCGGGGTCGCGCTCGTCGTCGTGGTCCTCGTCGCGCGGCGCAAGGGAGCCGCCCCGTGAGACGACCTCGGGCGCCGACCCGGACGATCCTGCTCGCCCTCTTCTTCGCCGCCCTCGGCGCGAGCCTCCTTGCCGGGGCCATGAGCCAGGCCAACGCTGTTACCTCCCACTCTACGACCGTTTCGACCCCGGCGGTCACCTCCGCCCCGGCGGCGTCCCCAGCCACCGCTCCGACCCCCTCCGCGACCCCCGCTCCCGCCGTGACCAGCTCGGTCGGTGACCTCGCTCTCGGCA
>JAKIVX010000011.1:0-25812 GCA_022750335.1 Thermoplasmata archaeon
GGAGCTCAGTTAGGAACCTGCGCATGGAGGAAGGCCTCGGGCGAGGATGGCGGAGCGCAGTATTTAATCGTTCACGGCGAGCGGCATCCTCCCGGCGCCCGCCGTCCGGTACGCCCCGGATTCGCCCTCGCGGAAGGGCTCCGGCGCCCTTCTGAAAATTCCACAGGCCAATCCTTATATCGGGCACCCGGGTCGGAGGCGACCCGCTTATGGCCCGACTTCACGTCAAAGGAAACCCGGAACTCCTCCGGGTCGTGCACGAGCTCCGGGCCGCCGCCCGGACGCACGACGCTCCCGTCTGGTCGTCGGTCGCGGACCGTCTCGAACGGGCGCGCCACCAGAACCAGGCGGTCAACGTAGGCCAGCTCGACCGGATCGCGGCCGAAGACGAGACGTTGGTCGTGCCCGGCAAGGTCCTCGCCGAGGGCGACCTCTCCAAGAAGCTCACGGTGGCGGCTTTTTCCTACTCCGCCGGTGCCCGGACCAAGATCCACGCCGCGGGCGGCACGGCCCTCTCGCTCGATGACCTGGTCAGGGCCAAACCGAACGGCTCGGGGGTGCGTCTCATTGCCTGAGCCTCACTCCGAACCCGCCGTGACGGTCGTGGACGCCTCTGGGCTCATCCTAGGGCGGGCGGCTAGCCTCATCGCGAAGCGCCTCCTCAACGGCGAGCACATCGTGGTCGTGAACGCCGAGAAGGCGGTCGTGACGGGCTCGCGCAAACAGGTCCTCGACTTCTACACCGCGGCCCGCGCCCGGGGCTCGGTCCGAAGTGGTCCGCACTTCCCTCGATATCCGGACCGGATCTTCCGCCGGACCGTGCGGGGCATGGTGCCGCACCTGAAGACCCGAGGCAAGGAGGCGATGGAACGTCTCCAGGTCCACATCGGGGTCCCGGAGCCGCTCCAAGGTACGAAGGGGGAGACGCTCCCGACGGCCCAACCCCACCCGGCCCTCCGTCCACCGCTCACGCTCGCGGAGATCACCCGCCTCCTGGGGGCCAAGATTTGAAGGCGCCCCAGATCGTTCTCTCGACCGGAAAGAGAAAGGCCGCCGTGGCCCGCGCCACCGTCCGGAAGGGGATCGGCAAGGTCCGGGTCAACGACCGCCCCCTCGAACTGGTCGAGCCGGAGATCGTACGCCAGAAGATCCAAGAGCCGCTCCTCATGGTGGGCGACCGGGTGAAGACGATCGACATCGCGGTCCAGGTTCGCGGCGGCGGGATCGTCGGGCAGGCTTCGGCCGCCCGGACCGCGGTCGCCCGCGGACTCCTGGCCTGGCTCAAGGACGACAGCCTGCGCGAGATGTTCCGCAAGTACGACCGCTCCCTCATCGTGAACGACCCGCGCCGAAAGCTCCCCAAGCGCCCGGGCGGTCGCGGTGCCACCCAACGCCGACAGAAGTCGTACCGCTGAGGAGAGGAACGAACCGTGACGATGATGGTGCCGGTCCGCTGCTTCACCTGCGGGACCGTGGTCGGCCACAACTGGGACGAGTATCGGGAACGCACGGCTCGCGGGGAGAACGCGGGCGAGGTGCTGACCAACCTCGGACTCACCCGGTACTGCTGCCGACGGATGCTGCTGACCCACGTCGACCTCTTGGACGAGGTCGGCCCGTACGGGTAGAACGACTCAGTCGCGGCCTCGCGCCGCACCGACGCGCCACGGAAGAGAACGGTGGGCCGAACGGCCGAGTTCGTCCGTGGAAAAGGGAGGCCGGAAAGGGTTCTAGCCGTCTCGAAGGAGGCGCCGACTACGCGTCGTCGTCCTCGTCCGCGTCGTCCTTCGACTTGTCCTTGGAGTCCTTGCCCTTGCGGTCCTGACCGGATCGGCCGGAGGACTTGGACGAGCGCCCCTTGCCGCGGGGGCGGACCACGAAGACGTAGATCAGCACCAGCGCCACGATCGCGGCCGCGGCGATCCCACCGTAGATCAACGCCTGGGTCGTCGGGTTCGGGTTGACCGTCACTGACTGCTGGACCGTCTGGGGCCCATTGATGTAGTCACCCGCGTACTCGTTCGAGGCCGACGCGTTCGCGTAGAGCACGAAGTTGCCCGAGGAGCTCGGGGTCCAATGGATCTCGGCGCGGACCGTCTTGTTGTACGCCAGCGAGGCGAGGAGTCCGTTCCCCAGCGTGGAGTTGACCGCACCACCCGCGTAGCTGTAGAACGTGACGGAACCCGGGGATCCCCCGATGTTCGACTGGCTACCGGTACCGCTCGGGGAGAGCAAGTAGAATCGCACGGTCACGTTGTTCGCGACGGCGGAGCTACCACCCCCGACGGTGACGTTGACCCAGAGGGTGTAGGAGGTACCGGCCGTGAAGGTCGTGGGGGCCGTCAGGTTGTTGGACGCCAGGATCGGGCGATAGGTCGTGTTCGGCGAGATCGTGAGCGTCTGGTTGGTGAAGGCGTGGTTGCCGTTCAGGTCCCAGACGGTCAGGTTCACGACGTACGGTTTCTGCTGGGGGTTCAGCCAGGTCGACGGCAGGGTGGCGTTGGGCTTGACCATCGACGTGTTCGACCCCAAGTGGACGCTCGTGTTCCCGGGGTTGGTGATGAGCCAGTAGTACCGCATCAACGAGCCGTTGTGGGGGTCGGTGGAGTTCCCGGCGTTCAGGACCACCTTCACCGAATCGTTCTTGCCCACCTGCAGGCCGCTCCCCGAGATCGACTTCCCCGCCGAGTTCTGGAGGACGAACGCCGGACTGGGCGCTTCGGTATCGTTCACGAGGACGTTGAAGGTCGTGGTGGCGGACTGACCGGTGCCGGACCACACGGTGAGGCTCACATTGTACTCCCATCCGGTGAGGACCACCGGGCTCCCGCCGACCTGGGCGGTCTTCGTGTAGTAGTTGCCCGCCCCGAGGAACGAGGGGGTCCAGTTGCCGGGGACCGCGACGGTCCCGCTCGAGCTGGCCGTGATGTTCTTGGTGACCTTGTAGCCCTTCGCGGTGATCGTCCACGACGCGACCGAGATGACGTTGGCGACGGTCGCCGTGGGAGAGATGGCCGCGGTGCTGCCGGTGGCGTTCAGTTGGATGGACGCCGACCAGTTGATCCGCGCATACGGCGCCGGTGTCGAGAAGACCTGGGTCCAATTGCCTTTGATCGCGGCGGTGACCCCGCCCTTTTGCGCGACCCAGACCTTGAAGGTCGTACTGTTCACCTGACCACCGGAGCTCGTGATGTTCACGGTTCCGGCGTAGGGCGTGTTCCCGCTCACAGTCGCGTACGTATGGTTGGTGGTCGGGATGGTCTTGGTGACGGCTTGCGAACCGTCCCCGAAGTTCCACACGAAGCGCGTGCCGTTGGTGCCTGCCGGATAGGTTGAGTTCAATGTGCTGAACGTCACGTTCTGTCCGACGCCGACGATGACCGTGTAGTTCCCGTGGGTCGAATTGAGCACGTTCGCCGACGAGAACGCGAAGTTCTTCACCGAGGCCGAGACGTTCGCTTCGAGATTGTTCGCCTTGACGATGGCGAAGGTGGCGGTGCCCGAGGGGCTCGCCGAGGGCAGCGAGGATAGCGTGAAGCTCGTCCAGGTTCCGTCGGGGCCTCTCGGGGTGAGCGTGGCGCGCGCGGGCGCCGACGTGCCAGCCGAGAGCACGTAGCCCGCCGGGAGCGTAACGGTGTAGTTGTACACATCTGCCGAGGAGGTCGGGTGGGCGAATCCGAACGAGACGGAATAGGCTGACGAGTTCAGCGGGATCGTCCCGTTGATCGGGTACTCGGCGTGCCAACCGTAACTGATGCTACCGGTCGCCGACGGGGTCGACGGGCCGCAACTGGCGACGCACGAGTTCGTGAAGTTCGCGATCGTGGGCGTGACCGCGGGGGCGAGCAGGGTGGTCCCGTTGATGGAGAGCCCGGCCTGGGTCGCCGGGAAGGTAGGTCCGTTCGACGCCAGCCACGCCGCGAGGGCAGCGTTGTTGGCGGTCGAGTAGTTGACGTTCCCGGAGTAGTCGAGCCCGAGCTGGGCCCACAGGTTACTGACGGTGGCGTTGGGGAGGCCCGGTACGACCGAATTGTTCCCCAGGTTCACGCTCGACACGACGGAGACGTTTCCGGTGCCGGTCGTGATGTTGACCTGGGTGAAGTTGATGGCCGTGGTGTAGACGCCCAGTTGGGAGGGCGTCACGGGGTTCACGAGCACGTTGTGGGTCACGGGCCCGTTCGCTCCGAGATAGTACCAGGTCGTCCCGTACCCCGACTCGGCGAGGATCACGTCGAACGTCTGGGTCCCGGCGACGAAGCCGGCCGGATAGGTGCCGATGGCGTAGTACCCGCCGGCGGTCCCGGCGGAGTAGATGAGGTGGTTCGTGGGGTCGATGAGGGTGACGTTTCCAGCGGTGGGGACGGGGGCGCCGGACGACGCCACGCGGACCCGTCCGCTGACCACGTAGCTGTTGAGCTTCGGGTTCACGGAGGCGGGCGTCCGGGAGGTGATATTCACCTGGGTATAGTTGTAGGTCGTGGGTACGCCGTTGTAGACCGTCTGGAGCACCCAGGTTCCGAACGGAACCTTGAGCGAATAGCTCCCGTTCACGTTCGTCGTGTTGTTGACCAGGGTGATCTGATTGTAGGTCGCGTCCAGCAGCGAGACGGTCGCGCCCTGCTCCTTGCTCCCCGAGGAAGTGACGTTGCCGTAGAGCGTCGCATTGTAGGGAACGACGTTGACGTTCGGGACCACGATCGCGTAGCTCTGGATGGTCAACTGGCTCGCGTTCTGATAGTAGTAGACCGGTGTCGTGTTCTGCGGCAGGACCGCGCACGAGAACGGAGAGCACGCCTTCAGCGTGAGGTTCGTCTGGTCGGGCACATACACGCCCCAGTACCCGGGCTGGAGGCTCGAACACGCGTTCGGGCCGGTGCTGTTGAACTTGAACTGGCCGCCCGAGAGCGAACCAGTGCCGGTGATGGAGGTCGTGCACATTGCGCCCGTGGCCTTGGACACCAGGTCGACCTGCACGCCGAGGGGCACCGGGGCCCCACTGGGCAACTCGGCGATCCCAGTCAGCGTATACGTCGGCGACGTGGCGGCCGCGACCCCGACAAACGCTCCCAGCACACTCGCCAGGACCACGATCGCCAGGACCCACAAGGCGGCATGGGACCCAAACCGGACCAACTGCTTCACGACTCCCGTTTCTCGCCTCCTTATCGGAGGCCGGCGCGGCGAACTTGGCCCTGCTACATATAGCTTGCTTGAAGCCAATTTCGTGCGCGGCGCGTGCGAGCCTCTCGGCAGGGTGTATTACCGGTAGATGCCCTGGACGGGCTCGGCCCGCTGGGCGACCCGGTCGCGCTGGAGCCGCTTCTCGTACTCTTCGTAGGAGCGGAGCGTGTCTGCGTCGCAGGAGGCGCGTACGACCCGGAGGGCCGACTCGAAGTGCGCGCGCGTGACCTTGGACGCCTTGATGTTCTCCCGCAGGGCCGCCAACCCGGCTTCCCGGCAGAGGGCCGCGATATCGCTCCCGACATACCCCTCGGCGCGGGTCGCGATCGCGTTGAGGTCCACGTCCTCCGCCAACGGCATCCGCTTCGTGTGCACCTTGAGTACCTCGAGACGGCCGGCAACATTGGGGGGGCCCACGTAGAGCAGGCGGTCGAAGCGCCCGGTCCGGAGAAGGGCCTCGTCCAGGATGTCCGGACGATTGGTCGCGGCGATGACGAGCACCCGCTCGAGGGATTCGAGTCCGTCGATCGAGGTGAGAAGCTGGTTGACGATCCGTTCGGTCACGCCGCTCGAGTTCTGAAGCCCGCGGCGAGGCGCGATCGAATCGATCTCGTCGATGAAGACGATGGACGGCGAGGCCTGTCGGGCCTTCTTGAAGATCATCCGGATCGCCTTCTCGCTCTCGCCGACCCATTTGCTCATCACTTCGGGACCCTTCACCGAGATGAAGTTCGCCTGGCTTTCGGTGGCGGCCGCCTTCGCGAGCAGGGTCTTCCCGACGCCGGGCGGACCGTAGAGGAGGATGCCGCGCGGGGGTTCGATCCCGATGTGGCGGTAGGCCTGGGGATTCTTGAACGGGAGCTCGACCGACTCTTCCAGGACTTTTCGCACTTTGTCCAGACCTCCGACCTCCTCCCATCGGACGGACGGGATCTCGATCGTCACGTCCCGGAGGCTCGACGGCTCGATCTGCTTCAACGCCTCCCGGAAGTCCTGCTCGGTGACCTTCATCCGTTCCAGCAGGGAGATCGGGATGGGTTGGTCGAAATCAATCTCGGGAAGGTACCGGCGCAGCGCCCGCATCGCCGCTTCACGACCGAGCGAGGATAGATCCGCGCCCACGAATCCGTGGCTCTGGGCGGCGAGTTCCTTCAACAAGCGCTCCCGATCCTTCTCCGTGCCCTCGATCGGCATCCCTCTCGTGTGGATCTGCAGGATCTCGAGCCGCCCCTCCTGGGTGGGGACTCCGATCTCGATTTCCCGGTCGAACCGACCGGGTCGGCGGAGCGCCGGATCGATCGCTTCCTCGCGGTTGGTCGCCGCGATCACGATGACGTTCCCCCGACCGGAGAGACCGTCCATCAGGGTGAGCAGTTGGGCGACGACCCGACGTTCGACCTCGCCGACGACCTCGTCACGTCGGGGGGCGATCGAATCGAGCTCGTCGATGAAGATCACGCTCGGCGCGTTCTTCTCGGCCTCTTCGAACTTCTCCCGAAGCTCCTTCTCGCTCTCTCCGTAGTACTTCGAGATGATCTCCGGGCCCTGGATGCCGATGAAGTGGGCGCCAGCCTCGTTGGCAACCGCCTTGGCGATGAGGGTCTTGCCCGTTCCAGGCGGGCCGTAGAGCAGCACCCCTTTCGGAGGCGTGATCGCGAGCCGGTCGAACAGCTCCGGATGCTTCAGCGGCAATTCGATCATCTCGCGGACCCGACCGAGCTTCTCCTTGAGGCCCCCGATATCCTCGTAGGAGATACGGGGCGCCGCAACCTCGGTCTCGCTGACCGTCTCTTCCTTGATCGTGATGAGCGTCGCGGGGGCGACTTGGACGAACCCCTTCGGCTGGGTCGCGACCACCATGAACGGTAGCGAGCCGCCCATCAGGAACACGCCGGGAATGACGAAGACGTCCCCCCGAACGAACGGCCGACGCGCGAGCGCCTTCGCCACGAAGCTCTCGAGGCCGGGCCCAAGGTCCATCCGGGCCGATCCCGCGTAGATCGGCGCGATGGTGACGGAGTCGGCGTTGGGGCAGTCGATGCGTTGAACGTTGATCCGGTCCCCGATGCTGACGCCGGCGTTCCGGCGGACGACCGCCTCGATGCGGACCAGTCCCTTCCCTTCGTCATCCGGTTGGGCGCGACTCACGACCGCCGGGGTCGCCTTGCGTCCCCGGATCTCGACCACGTCCCCGAGCCCGACCTTGAGGCGCTGTCGGGTCTGCACGTCCAGCCGGGCGGAGCCTAGGCCGATGTCTTGCTGAAAGGCCTCGGCCACACGGAGAGTGATCGCCTCGCCCATCGGCGGAGCGATTCACACGCCCCCCGCCTAAATAGATGCGGTTCCGCCGGTCGGGGTCCGGTCCGATGCTCGCCGTACTCCGAAGGCGCGGGAGGAACGGAACCCAGATATGGAGGGGACCCCGTCGCGCGGTTCGTGGCCCCTGCGTCGCCCGCACCCCCGATCCTCCTTCGCCTCCTGAGCGCCGCGGGCTACCGCGTGCAGGCCCGCGGGGATGCCTCGCTCGCCGTCCGGGTGCGCGACCGGCGGGCCGTGGTCCTGGTCGCGGCCACCCGATCGCCGGCCGAGCTCGAGAGCCTGTTCCCCACCGATTCGGTCCACCGGACGATCCTCTACGACGACGAGCCGGGTCCGGTAGCACGCACCATGGCCGCCGACCGGGGGATCGAGATCCTGGACCCTTCGACTCTCGGACCGGCCCTGGGGGAACTGCTCCTCCCCTCCCAACCCGCGGAGGCGCAGGACCCGATCCACGGCCCGACGCTCGAGACCCCCTTCTCAGTACTGCCCGAAGGCAACCGCATCGTCCGACCCCGGATCGGCCGAAGGGAGGCTGAGCTCTTGGTGGGCGCCGAGGGGCCACGATTCACGCTCCGCCTCGTACCCTACTACGTAGCTCCTTACCGGGTCCGGCCGGCGTCGGCGTACGGTGAAGGTGGAAAGATCCTCGACCGAACGGTCGCCGTCCACGCGGTCTCCCGCCTCGCCGAGGTCTGGGAGGACGGGGACCGGGAACTGGTGCGGGATCTCGACCTGCCCTACCAGTTCATCGCACCGGAGCTCACGGCCGCCGAGGCGGCCGGGATCGCGCTCGACGCGATCCGACGGCACCATACCATCCACGTGGACCACACGGAACAGCACGAAGGGGCGCTCGTGATCGAGACCCGACGGGTTCCTCCCGGCACCGACGACGTCCGGATCGGGCCGTTGCAGCTGATCTACCTCCCGCACTGGTACGCCGAAGGGCCCCAGGGACGCGTGGTCCTGGACGCCGTGACCGGACGGCGTAACGGCGCGCCGCTCGTTTCCCGAGAACCTTCGCCTACCTTGTAAAATACGACGGCCCGCTCGACAGCGCGTGCTCCTCGACCAGTATCGCATCGGGCCCGCACTGAACTTCACCTACCTCGTCGCCACGGACGAAGGAGGGGAGGGCGTCGTGATCGACCCCTCGTACGGTATTGACCCGGTCCTGGCGGCGATCGACGCGAAGCACGTCAAAGTCCGTTTCATCCTCAACACGCACAGCCACGCCGACCATACGGCGGGCAACGGCGACGTGCGCTCCCGAACCGGCGCAAAGGTCGTCGCGCATCGGGTCGCCCCGATCGGGCAGGATGTCTCGGTGGAGGACGGCGACCGCTTCAAGGTCGGTTCTCTCTCGTTCGAGGTCGTTCACACGCCGGGCCACACCAAGGACAGCGTGCTCTACATCTTCGAGGGAAACGTCGCCACCGGTGACACGCTGTTCGTGGGAGAGTGTGGGCGGACGGACCTTCCCGGAGGCGACCCGTCCGAGATGTACGACAGCCTTCTCCACCGCGTGATCCGGCTTGACGACGCGTTGGTCGTCCTGCCCGGTCACGACTACGGTGTGACCCCGACCTCGACCATCGCCCGCGAAAAGCAGGAGAACTACACGCTCCAACCGCGGACCCGCGACGAGTTCCTCGCCTTCCTTCGGGAGTGAATCGGACCGTGCCCCCTCTCCCTTCACCGGAGGAACGCTCCCTCCGAGCCGTCGGGGCCCGGCGACCGGCGCCGGGGACCCCGTCCACCGCGGACCTGGTCCGGACGCTCCGCGAGTTCGCCCGAGAATCGGAGGCGCTCGTGGGCCTGTTCGATGCCCGCGGGATCGGGGGCGAGCGTCACCTGCTCTCGGCCTGGGCGCACCTGGGTCGCTCTCGCAGCCGCGGAGACGCGCGGCTCCGGGAGCGCGGGGCCGAGTTCGCGCTCTATGTCGCCGGCGAGGACCAACTCCCCCGCGCGCTCGCTCGGATCGGGGTCTCGGACACGACCGAGCAGTTCGTGGTCGTGGCCGAACGACCGATCGACCCCGCGGACCTCGTGCGCCGCTTCGCGCTGGCGCCGGACCCAGGCGCTTATCCCCGTCCGGTGGACGCGAGTCTCCTCGACCGCCTCGGGATCACCGAGATCGAACGGGCCGCGGTCCCGTCGGAAGCATGGGAGGGGCTGGTCCTCGAGCGCGTAGCTCTGGTCGACCTGACGACCCCCTCGGGCCACGGCACGACGGCAAAGCATTAGACGCGGAACACGGTCCGCGCCGCCGTCTACGGGCGTCCGTGCAGGTGTAATCTAGTGGCTAGGATGTCAGCCCTCCAAGCTGACCACCCGGGTTCGAATCGGTGGACCGTTCCGATCCACCGCGAAGCTCCCGGCACCTGCATTCCCCGGCGCCCGTGGACGCCGGGCGAGGGTTTATTCCCGAGGGCCTCGCTCGCTCTCCACGCTGAGGTAGCCTAGCCCGGCAAGGCGCCAGCCTTGAAAGCTGGTGGCGTTCGCGCCACGGGAGTTCAAATCTCCCCCTCAGCGCCCTTTCGCCGCGACGCCGACGAGCCATCCCCGGTCCCCCCGGATCCGAGGTCGGGGAGGGACCCAGGTCGTGACGAGGCCGGTCGCGCCCAGCAGTTGCCGTAGTCGGGCGGCGGAGGTCAGGCGCAGCTCCTCCACCTCGCGGAGATGCCGGAACCCGCGCCCCGATTCTCCGATGAGAAAGTCGAAGGTGATCCGGGAGAGCGGCCCCTCTCGCTCGGAGAAGCCGGCCCGCGCGATCTTGGTCGACTCGTCCTCGTAAACGTCGAGGCTGACGTGACCCGGGCGAAATTCCGCGGGGCCGATCCAAGGTTCGACCAGCAGCACTCCACCCGGGAGGAGATGCCGCTCGAAGGTCCGGAAGGCGCGCCGCAGGTCCGCTTCGCTCCGCAGGTATCCGATCGCGCTGAAGAGGCAACTCACGACGTCGAACCGCTCGTGGAGATCCAAGGAACGCATGTCACCGGCGACGAGACGGACTCCGGGCAATCGCTTCCGGGCTTCCCGCAGCATCGGGCGGCTCAGGTCGACCCCCGTCACGTCGTAGCGACGGCGCAGGATCTCGAGGTGCCGCCCGGTGCCGCACGCGACGTCCAGCCAACGGCGGCCCCGCGTCCGGCCGAACCGTCGCGCGAGGGCCATCACGCGATTCGACTCCGCCCGGTAGTCCTTCCACGTGTAGATCCGGTCGTAGTATGCGGCGAGGTCCCGGTACATCGGGCTCGACTCGCTGGTCCGACTCGCGCCCGCGTCGGCCACCCCCTGTTGCAATGACCCGCGGTCCCGATTATAAGGGCGGCCCCGCTCGGCAACCGGACCATGTCCGAACCGACCCTCTCCACCCCTCTGCTCCTCCAGTACGAAGGGGTGAAGGCCCGCTACCCCGGACATCTCGTCCTGTTCCGTGTCGGCGACTTCTACGAGACGTTCGGGGACGACGCCCGCGTCCTCTCCCGCGCGGTCGACGTCGTTCTCACCGCTCGTTCCGCCGACGCCCAGGGAATCCGGACGCCGATGGCGGGCGTGCCGCACCACGCCGTCGACACCTATCTCGGACGCCTCGTCCGAAAGGGGTTCAAGGTGGCGCTCTGCGACCAGGTGGAGGACGCTCGTTTCGCCAAGGGTCTCGTCCGTCGCGAGGTCACCCGTGTCGTCTCACCAGGGACGGTCGTCGAGGACCGGATCCTCGGCGGACCCGATCACAACTTTCTCTCCGTCGCCCACGAACGGGTGGGGGGCCTCGGAGAGTATGCGGCGGTCGATATCACGACCGGAGAATGGTACCATGGGCCCGCCGACGGTCCGGGCCCCGAGGGGCTCTCCTCGGCCCTCGCGCCGTTCCAGCCACGTGAGATCCTCTGGTCGTCGGCCGTCGGCGCGCCTCCGGTCCTCCCGCGGACCTTGGGTCGAGAATACCCATCGGCCCGGTTGGAAGCCGCCCCCCCGCCAATGGTCTCGGACGAACTCCCCGAGCGGATCCGATCGAGCCTGGCCGGCGCGGGCGGAGCCACGGTCGCCGACCTCGAGCTCGCGAGCTACCTCCGCACGGCCCAGCCCCGTCTCCTCCCGCACTTGGAGCTCGTGCCGACCGGCAGCGGAGCCCGACGTCTCGCGCTCGACGCGAAGACCCTCCGGCACCTCGAGATCCGTCGTCCCATGAACCCGGACGACCCGAGCGGCCCGACCCTGCTCGAGACCTGGGACGTCACCGTGACCGCGCCTGGGCGGCGCACGCTCTCCTTCTGGTTGTCGAATCCGCTCGCCGACCTGGTCGGGATCGGAGAGCGGCAGGACGCCGTCGCGGCCCTGATCGCCCGTGGGGCGTTCCTGGACGAGCTCCGCGCGCGTTTGCACGAGATCGCCGACCTCGCCCGGATCGCTTCGCGCATCGCGGGACGCCGGGTCCGTCCGACGGAGCTGGGCGTCCTCCGGGACGGTCTCGAGGCCAGCGAACGGTTGTGGTCACTCTTGGCGGAGGGCGCGGGAAGTGCGCGCCTCGACCGAGTGCGGGACGCGATGCGCCCTCCCACGGCGCTCCGGGAACTGTTGCGAGACTCGCTCTCCGAGGTACTCCCCGCGCGCGAAGAGGAGGGAGGCCTGTTCCGCGCGGGGCACGCCCCGACCGTCGACCAGTGGCGGGGGGCGGAGCGGACGGGCCTCGAGGAGCTCGCCGCCCTCGAACGCGACGAACAGGAGTCGACGGGGATCAAGACCCTGCGGATCTCGTACAACCAGGTGTTCGGGTACTACATCGAGGTCACCCGTCCGCACCTCGCGCGCGTCCCCCCCCATTTCCGTCGCCGCCAGACGGTGGCGCAAGCCGAACGGTTCACGAGCGACCGCCTCGAAGAGATCGAACATCGGATCCTGGACGCGCGGGAGAAGGCGAAGGAGGCGGAGTCGCTCGAGTGGGAACGGCTCCTCGGCGCCGTCGACGTCCACGTCCCAGCCGTCCACCGGGTCGCCCGGGCGGTCGGGGAGCTGGACGTCCTCGCCTCCTTCGCCTATCTCGCTCAGACCCGCGGGTACGTTCGGCCGACGGTCGACGAATCCTCGGCGCTCGTCGTTCGAGACGGTCGCCATCCAGTGCTTGACCGATCGGACGGCCCGAGCTTCGTCCCCAACGATACCGAGCTCGATGACGAGCACGGACGCCTCGTCGTGCTCACCGGCCCGAACATGTCCGGAAAATCGACCTACATGCGGCAGGTCGGCCTCCTAGTGGTACTCGCCCAGGCCGGCTCGTACATCCCGGCCCGCTTCGCGCGCATCGGGCTCGTGAACCGCCTGTTCACCCGAATGGGGTTCACGGACGAGATCGGACGGGGCAAATCGAGCTTCATGGTGGAGATGAGCGAGGTCGCCGAGATCCTCCACGCCGCCACCGACCGGTCCCTGGTCCTCCTGGACGAGGTCGGACGCGGGACGAGCACGTTCGACGGTCTGGCCCTCGCGTGGGCGACCGTCCGCCACCTGCACGACCGGACCCGGGCGCGCTGCCTTCTGGCCACCCACTACCACCAACTTACCGAGCTCGTCGGCGCGTTGCCCGACGCTCGGAACGCCCACCTGGCGGTCCGGGAGGGACCGGATGGCATCGTCTTCCTCCACCGTCTCGTACCCGGGAGCACCGACCGAAGCTACGGCATTCACGTCGCTCGATTGGCGGGTGTCCCCGAGGACGTCCTGACGGAAGCGGAGCGGCTCCTGCGGCAGCTGGAGGCGGAGGGACTCGTCACGGCAGCACCGGCCCGTCGGTCCGGACGTTCCACCCCCCGCTACACTCAGGCGGTGCTGCTGGCAGACTCGGACCGACCTCGCGACCCGGTGCTCATCGAGCTGGGGGCCCTGGACGTCGACACACTCACGCCCGAAGAAGCCCTGCGACGGCTTCGCGGATTCCGGGACCAGCTCCGGCACGCAGCGCCCCCGGACCGGGACGGCCCGTGACCGGACCGAAGCCCCTGCCCCGCCGGCCGATACGTCGTTTGGACCGCGAGACGGTCGAACGGATCGCCGCGGGCGAGGTGGTCGAACGTCCCGCGTCGGTCGTCAAGGAGTTGATCGAGAATGCGCTGGACGCGGGAGCCCACGCGATCTCGGTGCGCGTGGAGGACGGCGGTCTCCGCGCGATCGAGGTCTCCGACGACGGGTTCGGGATCCCCGACGACGAGCTGACCCTCGCGGTCGAGCGCCATGCGACCAGCAAGCTTGCCCCGGCCGGTCCCGTCGATCACATCGAGTCCCTCGGTTTTCGAGGCGAAGCCCTGGCCGCGATCGGCACCGTCAGCCGGTTGCGCATCGTATCCCGGACGCCCGAGCGCGACTCGGCCACGAGCCTCCCGGTCGACGGAGGGGTCGTCGGGATGGCGACCCCGGCCGGGCGCGCGGTCGGGACGACCGTCGAGGTACGCGACCTGTTCTACAACACTCCGGCCCGGAGGAAGTTCCTTCGGAGCCCGGCCGCGGAGCAGATCGAGGTGGTCGCGACGGTGGAACGACTCTACCTCGCTCGCTCCGACGTCACGTACCGGGTACGGGGCGGGGAGCGAGAGCTCGCCCTTTACCCGGCAACCCGAGACCTTCGGGACGCAGCGGCGCGGGTCCTCGG
This sequence comes from Thermoplasmata archaeon, assembly GCA_022750335.1. Classification (GTDB taxonomy): domain Archaea; phylum Thermoplasmatota; class Thermoplasmata; order Lutacidiplasmatales; family UBA184; genus Lutacidiplasma. The sequence continues at coordinate 14,150 of JAKIVX010000011.1, forward strand.
ACCCTCCTTGCTTCGGGAATCGTTCGAGGTGGAGGGCGAGATTCCCGGCGGCCGGGTCGTCGGAACGCTGGGTCGACCGGCGACCGCCGCGCCCACGTCCCGGGGACTCTTCTTCTCCGTCAACGGAAGGGCGATCGCGTCGCGTCCCCTCTCCCAGGCCGTCCGCCTGGCCTTCCACGACTACCTGCCGCGCTCCCGTTTTCCCGTGGGGGTCGTGCGCCTCGAATTCTCGGACGACCGGGTCGACGTGAACGTACATCCGACGAAGAAGGAGGTGCGCTTCGTCGCGGAACGCGACCTGGCCGAACGGATCCGCGTGCTCGTTCGGCAGTCCCTCCTCACCGTGCCGACGGCGACCGAGGTCGCGGACGCGGGGCCCGCCCGCGAGCCCCGGGCGCCCCGCCGGCGGCCGACGGCGAGCGACTCGGCCCTCGGCGCCTCTCGGCCGGCGTCCGCTCCCCCCACCCGCCAGCATCTTCTCCTCCCTTCGACGGCCTCGGCCGCCGTACGGTCGGTCTCCGCCCGAGGACCTCACCCCAGCCTCGAGCTCATCGGATGCGTCGGTGCGATCTACTGGGTCGCGCAGTCGGAGGATGGGATGGTCCTCATCGACCAACACGCGGCCAGCGAACGGGTCGTCTACGAAGCGTTGCGTCGGGAGGGGACGCTCGCCCATCAGCGGCTGATGACGCCGTACCTCCTCCCGCTCTCCGGTGCGCAACGCGCCGCGTTGGTCGAGCACGGGACGGCGGTGCGGGCCGCCGGCTTCGATGTCGAGGAGTTCGGCCCAGGGACGTTCCGCGTCCGCTCCGTACCAGCCTACCGTGGCCGGAGGGCCCGGGCGGACGCGCTCGGGGAACTGCTCATGGAACTCGCCTCGGGAGGGAGGCCCACGCTCCCGGACGGCCTCGAAGAACGGACCGCGGCCTCGCTGGCCTGCCACGCCGCGATCCGGGCGGGAGATGTGGTCGAGCGGGAAGAGTTCGCCCGGGTCCTCGAGGCGCTCCACCAGCTGCCCGAGGCCGCGTACTCCTGCCCCCACGGGAGGCCCATCCAGGTTCGGCTCCCCCGGAGCCGGATCGACCGCTGGTTCCTTCGGTCGGGAACGTGACGGCCCGCGCCGGCCCCCGTCCGTCGGAACGGGCGATCGTCACGGCGACGGCCCGGTTCCTCGAGGGACGAGGGTATTGGACCCGCATCGACCCGGACGGAACCGACTACTTCGACCTGGTCGCCCGTCGGGGCGAGGAGGTCGGGTTGGTGGAGGCGAAGGTGGCCGATTCGCGCGCGGTCTTCACCCAGGCTTTGGTCCGGCGCGCCTGGGGGGACTGGGTCGCGGTCGTCGTGGCGTCCCGGCGGTCCGCGGAGACGCTCGTGCGCCGCAGCCAGGGTTCGCGGTCGGAGCCCGTCGGGGTCTGGTGGTGCGACGGCGGCGCCGTCGAGGTCCTCCGCGAAGCCCGGACGTGGACGGCCGCGGGGGGGGACGATCCGTTCGCCCCGCTGCGCGCGCGCTTCCGCGGGGTGCTCGACGCCCTCGACCGGGGGGATCTCCCCGAGGGCCTCACCTGGTCCGGAGTCCCTCGGACCGTGCGCCGGGCGTCCGGGGGCCGCAGCTTTCGGGAGTGGCGACTCGACGAGGCGGTCGAGCGCGAGCCCTAAGCGGCCGCGTGGGCCACGCTGTCCGAGACCATCGCCGCGACCCGTTCCGGCCGGAAGCGCTCCGCGTACCGTTCGCCCGCTTGGGCGAGCTCCCGCCGTTCGCGCGAGTCGGCGAACAACTCGGCGAGGGCCGCCGCGAGCTCGGCGGGATCGTTGGAGGGCACGGTACGGACGGCCTGGCCGGGGTCGAGGGGGAAGCGGACGCCCGGGCCGACGATCACGGGGCAGTGCGCGCGCAGCGAAAGGATGACGCCGGGGTCGAACCCGGCCGCCGACGGGGCAAGGAGCGCGACATCGCCCGCGGCGAAGGCGCGCTCGAAGGTCGCCGAGTCCCGGTCGATCCAGGAGGAGACTCCGGGCTCGCTGGGAGCGGGACCTCCGACGACGACGAGGCGGGCCCCCGCGAAGAGGGACCGCATCCGGCGGAACGCCTCCCGCACGCGCTCGGCTCCTGAGGCGGATGGGTCCTCGCTCGCGAGCGGAGCGACGACCACCGGAACGTCGAGCGGGAGATGCATCTCCTGGCGCGCCTCTTCGCGCGTCCACCGGAGGCCCCGGTCGCGGACCGAGGGCGGGACCGGTCGCAGGCGACCGGCCGAGATGCCGTACTCCCTTGCGAGGACCTCGGGGAGCTCGGGAGAATCGTAGACGAGATGCTGCGCTTCGTCGAGCGCTCCCCGCTCGAGGCGACGCACCGTCCGCCGATCCCGCCAGGTATCCACGCGCTCGAACAACGACGAGGAAGGGCGGGCGGAGCTCTCGGCATCGTACGTGACCAGCTCGAGCCGGTGGACGACCCCCACCACGGTCGGTCCCCCGCTCCGGCGGCTGTCCAGGCCGAGCCGGCCGAGCCCGAATGGGTCGCGGACCACGAGGTCTGCATCGGGCCGGATGCGTCGCCCGGCGGCCTGGGTCAGGAACGCTCCGGACACGAGCGCGCCGGGGCGACGCAGCGGAACATCCACGATCGTCGGGAGGACCCCCTCCGGGGGTTCGGCCCCTTCCGGACCCGACGGGTGGAGGACCCGCACGGTGTCGCCTCCCGCGGCGAAACCGGCGGCCAGCGCCCACGCCGAAGCGGCCGGGTCGTAGGGGTCCCGGGGGCACGGTCCAACGGCGACGACGTCGATCGTACGTCCGGGCACGGCGAACCTTCGCCCGCAGGCCTCAAAAAGCGTTACGTCGCAGTGGCGGCCTAGGAGGCGAGTCCCAGCCGTGCTCCGAACGAGCGCCCGTTCCACGTGGCCGGGGCGACGACGCCCATCCCTTCGAGGATGGTGGGAGCGACGTCGACGAGCCGGATCGTGCCGGGGTTCGCGCCCGCGCGGATACCGCCTCCCGCACCGATCAGGATCCCGTCCATCCGGTGCGTACCGGACCCGCAGAAGTAGTTCGGACGGTCGCGGATGAGCGCCTGGGGATACGCGAAGTCCATCCTCGGCTCTGTCCGCATGTCGTCGACCCGGATCAGGAGGTCCGGCGCGTGGCGGAGGTTCCGGCCCCGATAGAGCTGGGCGGGGTCGAGGACCTCGATGTGCGCGGGCTCGTAGGCCTGGAGCCGGCGTCGGATCTCGGCGAGCACGGTGGCCCGGCGCTCGGGCGTCGCGAGGTCGGGGTTGAACGGATTCAGGTAGATCCCCTCGGGGACGGGATACGAGAAGGCGACCGTCTTCTTCCAGTCGATCCGTCCGGTGGCGCGCTCGAACGAGGCGTCGCCGACCACCAGGTTCGCGAGGCTCGCGCCGCGACCTTCGCGGAGGACATCGGCGAGCGTACGCGAAAGACGGGCCACGCCCGGGATGCGTTGGGCCGTGAGGAACATCGAGCCGAACAGGCGACGGCCGAGCGGGCTCGGGTCCGAACGGAAGCGGAGGAACCCCGCCTCCTCCAGCCAGCGGTTGGTGAGGAAATCGGAGTGGATCTGCCCGTGGCCGTGGTCGGAGATGACGAGGGTGACGGCGGGTCCGGCGGTCGAGCGGAACGCGCGGTCGACCTGGGCGCACGCCGTGTCGACGGCCCGCCAGAACTGCCGGAGGTCGGCCGGGATCTGGTCGGTGGGGCGCGCGAGCTCCTTCCAGAGCTGGTGCTGCAACCGGTCCGTTTCCCGGAACAGGGCGAACAGGAAATCCGGGCGGTGATGCTCGGCGAGCGCGGCGGCGGCGCGCCCACGCTGGACGACGGAACGCGTGGCTCCCGCCACCCACTCGTCCCGCTCCGCGTCCTTGAACACGGGTAGTTCGGACGGGTACGCTCCCCCGATATCGCCCTCGACCTCGGCCCGCAAAGTTCCGGGGTACGTGGGCGCGGAGGCGGAGAACATCCCCGGCAGGATGAACCCATGCACGGGGTAGCCGGCCCAGAGCGGGAAGTTCACGACCCCCACCCGGCGACCCGTGCGCGAAAGCCGATCCCAGACGGCCTCGGCCGGACGGAACGACTGGATGATCTTGGAGTGTCCCGGTCCCCCGTCGGGTTCGGTGAACCCGAAGATACCGAGCTCGCCCGGGTCGAGGCCGGTGGCGAAAGAGTACCACGCGGGGATCGTCTTCGCTGGATAGACGGACGTGAGCGGGGCCTTGACCCCGTCCTTGGCCATCGCGCGGAGGAACGGCAGGTCGCCCGCCTCCATCAGGGGGTCGAGCAGGTCGAAGGTCCCCCCGTCGAGGCCGAGGATCAGAAAGCGGCGTGCAGGCGACGGCATCGATGCTCTCAGTGACACTCCGTACCGTTCGACCCGGTACCGCCTATTTAGTGTTTCGTCCCGCGAAGCGCGACGCCCCGATTCCGGTGGGCGTATAGGGAGGAGTACCGGCGCGCTGGACGGGCCTACCGCCCGTCAGAGGAGGCGGGTAGCTTCGAGGTTGAAGGGGGCGCGGGAATCGAGGTTGAACCGTTTGTGGAGACTGCCGGCCAGGTCGACGGCCTTGGACTCCTCTCCGTGGTTCAGGATGATCAAGCGGGGGCGTGGGTCGAGCGACGCGACGTAGTTCATCAACTGGACCCGGTCGGAATGGCCCGAGAACCCTTCGATCGTCGCGATGGTGAGCCGCACGGGGACGCCGACCTGGCGCGGGCCGTCGAGGAACGTCGCCTCCGAAAGACCCCGCTGCAGGCGTCGACCGAACGTTCCTTCGGCTTGGTAGCCGACGAAGAGGAGTCCGTTCTTCTCCTCGGGCGCCCAGGCCCGGAAGTACTCCATGACCGGCCCCCCGCTCATCATCCCCGAGGTGGCGAGGATGATGCACGGGTCTTTCGAGTCGAGGATCCCCATCCGCATCGTCTGCGAGTCGACCCGGCGGAAGATGTCGGAGAGGAACGGGTTGTCCCCCTGCTGGAAGATCTGGGTGCGCAGCTGGCTGTTGAGGAATTCCGGGTAGGCGGTGTGGATCGCCGTCGCCTCGAAGATCATCCCGTCGAGGTAGACCGGAACTTTCGGGATCTTGCCTTCCCGCATCCGCTCCTCGAGGACCAGCATGACCTCCTGCGACCGGCCGACGGCGAAGACGGGTACGATCAGCTTCCCGCCCCGTCCGACGACGCGGGTCGTGAGGGCGCTGAAGTCGTCCGTCGCCTGCTGCCGACTCGGCTGGATGTCGCGGTAGCCCCCGTACGTCGATTCGAGGACGAGGGTCTCGAGGCGGGGGAAGCGGTTCGCGGCCGGGTTGAACAGCCAGCTCCGTTCGAACTTGATGTCGCCGGAATAGGCGAGGTTATGATCCCCCTCTCCGAGGTGGAAGTGGCAGATGGACGAGCCGAGGATGTGGCCCGCGTTGTGCATCGTGAGGCGAATGTCGGGAGCGATGTCGGTGGTCTCCCCCCAGCGGAGCGGTACGGTCCGCGTGACCAGTTCCCGCACGTGGGAGGAATCGTAGAGCCCCTTCCGGGCTTCCTGGTTGACGACCTTGATCGCGTCGAGGAGCATGAGCGTCATCAGGTCGCGGGTGGGCGCGGTGCAATAGATCGGGCCCTTGTACCCGTACTTCAGCAACACCGGCACGAGCCCACAATGGTCGAGGTGCGCGTGCGTGACGACGACCGCGTCCAGGGAATCGAGGGGCAACAGCTCGGGGGCGTTGAAGTACGGAGTGCGGTCGGAGCCCGGGTCGATCCCGCAGTCGATGAGGACCTTCGAGTTCTGGGTCGTGAGCAGGTGGGCACTCCGACCGACCTCCCGGTAGCCTCCGAGCGCCGTGTTCCGCGCCCAGAGTTTCTCGGGAAGGGGGTCGCGCGCGATCCGGATCCCGACCTTCTTCAGGAAGGTGCGACGTTCGTCGAACGAGTTGCGCAGGTGGATCCGTACCTCTTCGACCGTCTTGGACGGGATGGGGGGTGTCCGAACGACCGTCGGGATCCAACCGATCCTCCGCTTGAGGTCATTGAGGACCGAGCCACCGCGGCCGATGGCCGCTCCCGGATTGGCGGCCTCGATCGTTACTTCGCCGGTCTCGGGCTCGAAGAACAGTTGGTTGATCTCGGCCTCGGGCGGAATCAATTCCCGGATCTGCTTCTCGGCCTCTTTGGGGTCGATCAGGATCGCCGGATCGCTCCGGACGAGGACCCTACGACGCAGGCGCTGGGCGACCTGGCGGAGCAGGTCGCCGCCCGAGAGGAAAGCGTCCAGCTGTTTCGTATAGAGAACGATGTGCGGGCCTTCCAGCTCGATGTCGGTGACTTCGATGTTGTCCGGAAGAACCTGTTTCAGGGTCTCCCGGGTCTCATTGACTAGCGATTCGAAACTCATACTCGGAGGAAGAGGTTGGCTCGAAAGGGTTCGGCGGAGGCCGCCGGTTCGGCTAGGGTAGGACCGGAGGCAACGGAATCTTGAGCGCCTTCAGGCGTTTATTGATTTCGTCATCCGTGAACTCGTGGTACTCCTTAGGAGTGATCACGTTCACGAGGTAGCCGTCCCCACTCGCACTGTCGCGCTTCATCGCCGCGGTGAGGCCGCGGAGCGCGAGGTCGACCGCGTCGGACGTCGATATCTCTCGGGTGTAGTTCTCTTCGATCAGGCCGTACGTGAAGGTCGAGCCCGAGCCGACCGAGACGAACCGGTCCTCGATGCAACCGCCCGCCGGATCCACCGAGAAGACGTGGTTCCCCTTCGCGTCCACCCCGCCGACGATGAGCCAGGCGTAGTACGGGTAGTATCGGTTCCCGGACAGGATGTTGGAGAGCAACGTCGCGGCGCCCTCGGCGGTGAGGAGCGCGTTGCGGCGCAACCGGTAGAGGGAAACCTCGGCCTTCAGGTACCGGGTCAGGACCTGGGCGTCGCCGACGAGTCCTGCGATCGTGATCCCGATGTTCTGGTCGATCTTGAACAGCTTCTGGGTCTGCTTGTTCGAGATCATCGTCCCGGCGGTGGCGCGCCGCTCGGTCGCGAGAACGACCCCGTCCTTCGCCGAAATTCCGATCGTCGTCGTGCCCTTGAGGAGACGCCCCTCTTCCATCGCGCTGATTTGACCTTGCATCGTAGACTCCTGCTGACGTCAGAGAACGGAGCGGCGACCCGGGCGCGATATATAAGGGCTCACGCGGCGATTACGCGCGCGACACCGACGAACCTCGGGCGACCTTGTGGAGGTCGCGGTCCGAGGCGGCAAACCGGGGCCGGCGCGTGCGTTCGAGGGGATGTGTCGTCCGCCCGGCGCACCCATTAAAGCCCGCCTCGTCTCGGGGGCGTCGCATGCGGAAGCACGACGTCGTCGTCGTCGGCGCGGGGCTCGCCGGCCAACGCGCGGCGCTCGCGGCGATCGACGCCGGCCGCGAGGTCGCCGTCTTCTCCAAGCTCCATCCCCTCCGCTCGCACTCGGGCGCCGCCCAGGGAGGGATCAACGCCGCGGTGGGCAAGGAAGACTCCGTCGACACGCACATCTACGACACCGTGAAGGGGTCCGACTATCTGGGTGACCAGGACGCGATCGAGTTCTTCTGTCGGGAAGCCGGCCCGACGGTCGTCGAGATGGAACATTTTGGGACCATCTTCAATCGGAGCGCGGACGGGTCGCTCGCCCGCCGACCGTTCGGAGGCGCCGGCTTTCCCCGGACGATCTACGCCGCCGACCGGACCGGGCTCGCGCTCCTTCAGGCACTCTGGGAGCGACTCGGAACGGAGGAGTTCACACTCTACGAAGAGTGGGACCTTACGAGCCTCGTCGTTCGGGAGGGGACCGTGCGCGGGATCGTCGCGTTCGACCGGCGCAAGGGCGAGTTCGCGCTCATCGAAGCGAAGGCGGTCGTGATGGCGACCGGCCCCTTCGGCCGGGTGTACGGTCGGACCACCAATGCCCACAGCTGCACCGGCGACGGGGTCGCGGCGGCGTACGCCGTCGGCGCGGCGCTCAAGGACATGGAGTTCGTTCAGTTCCACCCGACAGCCTTGCTGGAATCAGGCATCCTCATCACGGAGGGCGCCCGGGGCGAGGGCGGTCTCCTCAAGAATGCGCTCGGCGAACGATTCATGAGCAAGTACGCCCCCCATGTCTTCGAGCTCGCGTCGCGGGATGTGGTCTCCCGCGCGATCGTGACCGAGATCCTGGAGGGCCGCGGATTTCCCGGCGGCTACGTCCACCTCGAACTGATGCACCTGGGCAAGGAGCGGATCGAGAGCCGGTTGCAGGAGATCTGCGACTTCGCCCGACACTTCGCGGGAGTCGATCCGGTCACTCAGCCGCTCCCGATCTCCCCCGCGCAGCACTACATGATGGGCGGCATCGGCACGGACATCCACGGCGCCACGAATGTTCGGGGCCTCTTTGCCGCGGGCGAGGCCGCCTGCGTCTCCATCCACGGGTCGAACCGCCTGGGCGGGAACTCGCTCCTCGAAACGCTCGTCTTCGGAAAGGAGGCCGGCATCGCCGCGGCGGCGTACGCCGCGCACGCCTCCGTATCCTCGCTGACCGAGGACGACCTTGCCACCGCGATCGCCCCGATCCGCGCCTGGTCGCACCGGACGGACGGGGAGGACCCCTCGGTCCTGCGGAGTGAGATGCAACGGGTCATGGACCAGTATGTGGGGATCTACCGCACCGAGGCGGACCTGCTCGAAGGGGTCCGTCGGATCCGCGAGCTGAAGAAACGGTTCGCCCGCATCCGGGTCGTCGACCAGTCGCTCGTGTACAACGTCAACCTGAGCGACGCACTCGAGGTCGGCCACATGCTCGAGCTCGCCGAGGTCATCGTGGTCGGAGCCTACGCGCGGACGGAGAGTCGGGGGGCGCACTCCCGCCGCGATTACCCCACGCGCGATGACGCCCACTGGATGAAGCACACGATCGCCCACCGCGGCGCGGATGGGCCGCAACTCTCCTACGCTCCGGTGGCCTTTACACGCTGGGAACCGAAGGAGCGGGTGTACTGATGTCCGAGGAGACCGTTACGGCGACCTTCGATGTCTACCGCTTCGAGCCCGGTAAGGATGCGGCCCCGCGCTACGACCGGTACGTCCTCGACCTTCCGCCCCACACCCCGGTCCTGACCGCCCTCTTGAAGGTCCGGGCCGAGATCGACCCGTCCCTCACGCTACGCTACTCGTGCCGGAGCGCGATCTGCGGCTCGTGCGCGATGCAGATCAACTCGAAGAGCCGTCTCGCGTGCGAGGCAGCGATCGGGCCCGAGCTCGAGCGCGACGGCCGGATCGTCATCGAGCCGATGCGCAACCAACCCGTGCTGCGCGACCTGGTCGTCGATCAGGAATCGTTCTGGAGGAACTACAGTAAGATCGAGCCCCACCTCATCCTCGACCCCCGCCATCCGATGCCCGAGGGACGCGAGAACCCGATGACCCCGGAGGAGGTGGACCGGTTCAAAGAAACGCCGCGGTGCATCGCCTGCGCCGCCTGCTACTCCGCCTGCCCGGCCGTCGAAGCCGACCCGGCGTTCCCGGGACCGATGGCGCTGGCCAAGCTCTTCCGGTTCGTCGTCGACCCGCGCGACCAGGCGCATCAGGACCGCCTCGTCCGCATCCAGACCGACGGTCTGTGGCTCTGCCTCCGCTGCCATCTGTGCACCGAGGCGTGCCCGAAGGACGTTCGACCGAGCGAGCGGATCCGGGACCTCAAGGAGATGGCCATCGCCGCGCAGGGGGCGACCGAGCACGGGAGCCGGCATGCGGTCGGTTTCAAGGAGAACATTCGGGAACGCGGTCAGCTCAACGAGATGAAGCTGGCGCGCCAAACGTTTGGACCGATCGGCCTCCTTGCCCAGGCGCCCCAAGGGATCCGGATCTGGAGGAAGAAGCCCGAGCTCCTGCGGGCCCCCCACCCGATCGAGGGACAGGACGAGGTCGAGAAGATCTACGAGGCCCTGGACAACGGGAAGACCAAGGAGGACCTCCCGTGAAGCTCGCCTACTATCCGGGGTGCGTCGCACAAGAGTCGGGCAAGGAGCTCGACATGGCGACCCGCTGGGTCGCGAAGGCGCTCGGGATCGAGCTCGTTTCGTTCCCGAGCTTCTCCTGCTGCGGGTCGGGATTCCTGGACGAAGCGAACGAAGTGCTCAACATCGCGCTCAACGCCCGGAACCTCGCGATCGCGGAGCGCGCCGGCCTCGACCTGCTCACGATCTGCTCCACATGCCAGGGGATGCTGACCCTGGCGAACGTTCGCCTCGGCGATCCGAAGGTGAAAGCCCGCGTCGACGGGGCGCTTCGGCCGCTCGGGATCGAGTACCGGGGGACGACGAAGGTGAAGCACCTGCTGCAAGTGCTCACGGAGGACATCGGGTTGGACGCGATCCGGGCGAAGGTCACCCGCCCGCTGGACGGTCTAAAGGTCGGCGCCTTCTACGGGTGCCACCTGCTCCGGCCCGCGGACGAGATGGGCTGGGAGAGTGCGGAAGAACCCCACTCCTTCGAGGACTTGCTCTCCGTGCTCGGGGCGAGCCCCGTCTACTACCGCGGTCGCGTGATGTGCTGCGGCTTCCCGATCCAGTTCGTGAAACCGGAGACCGCGAGCAAGATAGCAGGAAAGCAGATCGTCGACGCCAAGGCGCACGGCGCGGAAGCGATGGCGACGCCCTGTCCGCTCTGCCACATCTCGCTGGACGGTTACCAGAACCAAGCGGCCAAGGCGGTTGGGCATTCCCTCGACATGCCCGTCCTGCACCTTCCCCAGGTGGTGGGGCTCGCTCTCGGGGCCTCCGCCGAGGAGCTCGGACTCCAACGCCACCTCGTCTCCACCACCCCCATTACAGACCGCCTCCGGGCCCGGGCTTAGGGGTCCGCCGTCGAGCGCACCGAAGCCCCGTGCTCCTTTATTTCCCGGGCGGGGTCCGGGAACCGTGACCGCCGACGACCCTCCGATGGTCCGTCCCGTCGTTCCGGAAGCGGACCGGCTCATCGGAACGAAAGTCCCCGTCCTCTCCCACGGGTTCGTCGTCCTGGTCGACTACATGGGGAACGACGCGGCCATCGTCCAGGCGGCCCGGGTCTCGTACGGCCAGGGGACGAAGACCGTCCGGGACGACCGCGGTCTCATTCGCTACCTGATGCGCCACCGCCACACGACCCCGTTCGAAATGGTCGAGTACAAGTTCCTCGTCCGACTGCCCATCTTCGTCGCCCGCCAATGGATCCGGCACCGGTCGGCGTCGGTGAACGAGTACAGCGCGCGGTACTCGGTCGTGCCCGACGAGTACGAGGTCCCCCCGCCCGAGGAGGTCCGGCACCAGTCCGAACGGAATCGCCAGGGCCGTGGGGAGGCGCTCCCGTCGGACGTGGTCGACCGATTCCGGACGGACCTCGACCGGATCTCGAAGGAGGCGTACGCGACGTACACGGCGGCCCTCGAAGCGGGTGTGGCCCGCGAGACGGCCCGACTCGTTCTCCCCGTCGCCTACTATACTCAATGGTACTGGAAGACCAACCTGCACAACTTGTTCCATTTCCTGTCCTTACGGCTCGACCCGCACGCCCAGGAGGAGATCCGCCTGTTCGCGAGCGCGATCGACGGACTCGCTCGCGTGGTCGCCCCCGTGGCCTTCGAGGCGTTCGACGAATTCCAACGGGA
>JAKIVX010000011.1:25912-48664 GCA_022750335.1 Thermoplasmata archaeon
TCGCTCGCGTGGTCGCCCCCGTGGCCTTCGAGGCGTTCGACGAATTCCAACGGGAGGGTCTTTCGCTCGGACGGCGCGAGCAGGTCGCCTTCCGCCACCTCCTCGAAGGTAAGACCCCCGAGGCCGCCTGCGAAGCGGCCGGCCTCGCCCTCGTGCGGGAGGACGGCCACCGGATGAAAACGGGGGAGGGCGTGGAGTTCCTCGACAAGCTCGACCGGGTGCGGCAGGTCGGCTGAGACGCCGGGGGTCCAGCTCCGCCCGAGGGCGTCAGAATCGCGGATGGTCGCCGGCTTCGAGGGTGAACCCCGGGCGCGGAGCGACCGCGGGTGTGCCCGGCGGGAACCGTTCGGGCAGGACCGGCCGCAGGGCTTCCCGCTCGGCGGTCGCCCCTTCCCCTACGCCGAGGTACGCCGCGAGCCGCTGCGCCACTCCGCCCGCCCGCATCACTCCGAATCCGTTGAATCCGGTGAGCACGTTCAGGCCCGGAGCCTCCGGCATCGGGCCGACGAACGGTCGACGATCCGGGGTCGAAGTGCAAACACCGGCCCAGGCCCGGACCAGTTCGGCCTCGGCCCATCCGGGAAATCGCGTCTCGAACGTCTCCGCGAGGTGGGTGAGGAACGTCTCATCCCCGCCCCCTCCCGTTCGGTCCGGGTCGACCTCCACGAGTTCGGTCCCGTCTCCCGCCAGGATCCGACCCTGGTCTTCCGGTCGCACGTACACGTCGAGGTCGATGTCGTGGACCGACGGGAACGGGATGGGTCCGCCGGGCGGAGGTCGGAGGACGGCGGCCTGCGTTCGGTACGGCGCGAGCGGCAGGGGGTGATGGACGTTGGCGAGGATCTTCTTGGACCAGGCACCGGCCGCGACCACCACGCGGTTCGCGCGGACCTCGCGCGTTCCCCAGGCCACCCGCCACGCCCCCGCGTCGGCCTCGAGCGAGCGGAACGGCGCCCCGAAGTCGACGTCCGCCCCACGGGAACGAGCTCCTTCGGCGTAGATCTCGGTGAGCGAGCTCGGCGTGACCACCGCGTCGTGCGGGCTGTAAATGGCGCCCGCGAGGTCGTCCAGACGCGCCCACGGTACCGCCCGCGTAAGTTCCTCGGCACCGATCGCGCGCACATCGACGTTCCAGGAATGCAGGCGACCGAGCGTCTCCACGAGGACTTGGGCCGCCGCGGCGTGGGCGGTGAACCGCGCGAACCCGTTGGCGGTGAAGGCGCTCGGATCCCACCGTGCGGCGAGCTGGGCGTACTCGTTCTTGGAGGCGCGGGCGACCTCGACGTCCCACTCGTTCCACAGCTGCTCGGTGACGACGCCGGCGGCGCGCCCCGTGGCACCGGCCGCGGGGGTCCGGGGGTCGTAGACGACGACCGCTCCCACGTTCTTCCCGGCGAGGTGGTAGGCGAGCGCGCACCCGGCGATCCCCGCCCCGAGCACGACCGTGTCGGCGTGTTCGAGCACCACGCGGGCGTCACCCCACGGGACGATTAATAGACCGGCTTGGCGCGGGCATAGGCATCCTTCAGGGCCTGGATGTCCACGTGGGTGTAGATCTGGGTGGTCGCGACCGAGGCGTGCCCCAGCAACTTCTGGATGTACCGGATGTCGCACCCGCGCGAGAGGAGGGCGGTCGCGAGGGTGTGGCGGAGCATGTGGGGCGTCACGCGGTGCGGGATCCCGGCGGTCTGGGCGGCCTTGCGCACGATCCGCTCGACGGTGACCGGACCCACGGGGAAGAGGCGGCTGCTTCCCTCGCCGACCAGCGAACGCTCGGTCAGGTAGCGGTCGATCGCGGCCCGGGTACGATCCTCGAGCACGACCTCCCGATCCTTGTCGCCCTTGCCGGAGCGCACGTGCAGCACGTTGCGCTCGAATTCGATGTCCTCGAGCTGGAGGTGACAGAGCTCCCCGACCCGAAGGCCGGCGAAGCCGAGCACATGGACCATCGCGCTGTCACGCGGGGAATCCTTGACCGCGGCAAACAGCCGGTGCATCTCCTCCTCGGTGAGGTACCGGGGGAGACGCTCGGGCCGTCGGGGAGCCTCGAGCTGGTCGGCGATCGAGTACCCGAAACTGCGGAAGAGGCAGGTCAGTCCGCGGACGGTCGTGTAGAGCGAGTTCTTCGAGTAGTGACGCTGCAGCACCAGATACTCGCGGAACGCCTCGAGGTCGTGGAGGGTGACCTCCTCGAGTGGCTTCTGCGCGTAGCCGAGGAAGGTCTTCGCGATGTGCCCGTACTGCTTCACGGTGCACGGGCTGCGCTCCTTCGATTGCAGCATTCGCTGGAACCGCCCGACCAGCTCATCGACGTGGAACTCCGGCGCCTCGGGGGGGGCGAGCGGCTCGTTCCGGCCTCGTCGCGGGGGCGACGGTCCCCGGACCGCGGGCACGGAAGCCATTGGGGCTCGCTGGCTGGGATTCGCCTATTAATCGTATGGACGCACTGGAACGGGTCGGACAAAATCCCCCGGCGATCGCCCGTCCCCCCGCTAAATACGGGCACGAGGTTCTGACCGGCGTGCGCTGTTCGTCGTGCGACGAGACCGCGATCGTCGATCAACCTTACCGCGGCGGCCACGCGTGCCGCCGGCACTTCCTGACCTCGGTCGACGACCGGATCCGGAGCGAGTTCCATCGCCAGGTCCCGAAGTTCTCGCGCGGCACGATCGCGGTCGCCCTCTCCGGCGGGAAGGATTCGGCGGTCGCGCTCGTCGCGGCGCACCGCTACTTCGCCCGGCGCCCCACGGTCCGCCTCGTCGCGGTCACGGTGGATGAGGGGATCGCCGGGTACCGAGGTCCGACGATCGAGGCCGCCCGTCAACTGACCGACCGCCTCGGCGTGGAGCATCGGGTCCTGCAGGCCGAATCCGAGCTCGGAACGACCACCGACCGCGCTTCCGCCGACCTCCCGGGGACCGTCCCCTGCTCGTTCTGCGGGGTGTGGCGACGGCGCCTGTTGAACCAGGCGGCCCGGGAAGCCTACGCCGAATTTCTCGTCCTAGGATTCAACCTGGACGACCTCGCCCAGACGGTGCTCATGAACCTGGTCCACGGCGACCTCGATCGGATCGGGCGGATGGCCCCTCACCGCGTGCGCCAGCCCGGACTCATCCCCCGCATCGCCCCGCTCGCCCAGATCCCCGAGCGGGAGGTCTTCCTCTACGCGCGCCTCACCGGCCTTCCCTTCGACCACGGGGAATGCCCGCACGCCGGCCGCGCCGCCCGCAATGTGTTCCGCGAGGTGGTCTGGCAGCTCGAGGAAGCCCAGCCCGGGACCCGGCAGGCCCTCCTCCGCACCCGAGAACAACTCCTCGACCGGCTCGCGGCGGGCTCGGAGAGCGCGCCGATGCACTGCCGCTCGTGTGGAGAACCGTCGACCCACGAGCTCTGCCGGTCGTGCACCTACCTCGCGAGCGTTCGCTTGCCGATGCTGTCCACCGAGGCGCCGTGAGCCCCACCCCCCCGGCCGCCGAGAGTGACCCTCGGGAGTCGGTCCGCAAGCGCGTGCTCGTCGTCGGGGCCGGGATCATGGGCAGCGGGATCGCCGCGCAGGCGGCGCTCTCCGGGTACCCCGTCACGCTCGTGGACGTCAGCGAAGAGTTCGCCCGACGAGGTCGTGAGAACGCGACGCGCGCCTTGGACCATGCGGTCCGAAAAGGGACGCTCGGGTCGAATGAGCGGGACGCGGCGCTCGACCGGCTGGACATCGGGGTCGGGGTCGCCCGAGCGGATTCCGCCCAGATCGTCGTCGAGGCCGCCCCCGAGAACCTCGAATTGAAACGGAAGGTGTTCGCCGAGATCGAGGCCCACGCCGGGGCGGACGCGCTCCTGACGTCCAATACTTCCTCGTTGCCGATCACCGCGATCGCGGAGCGACTTCGGGATCCCACGCGGCTCGTCGGGGTGCATTTCTTCAACCCGGTGCTCCAGATGCCGCTGGTCGAGATCATCCCCGGCCACACGACCCGCCCGGACGTGGTCGAACGCGCCCGGGTCTTCTCCGAGAGCCTCGGCAAGACGGTGGTCCAATCCCGCGACACGCCCGGTTTCGTCACGACCCGGGCGATGGCCGTCCTCGTCAACGAGGCGGCGTGGATGCTCTCCGAAGGCGTGGCGACCAAGGAGGACATCGACACGGCCTACAAGCTCGGGTTCCACCACCCGATGGGGCCGTTCGAGCTCGCCGACCTCGTGGGGATCGACACGACCCTGGCCATCCTCGACGTCCTCTGGGACGGTTTCCGTGACGCGCGCTACCGGGCCTGCCCGCTCCTGCGGACGATGGTGTCGGCCCACCTGTGGGGGCGGAAGTCGGGGGAGGGGTTCTACCGGTATCCCGCGCGGGAGACTGCGACGTGACGGCCACGGACGCGGGCCTCGACCTCGTTCTGCTCGTGGTGGTCGCCCTCCTGCCGGCGCTGGTCTACCTCGCGTGGGTCCGGCGCTCGGAGGGATTCCAGGCCGAGAGTTGGGGCCCGCTCCTCGGGGCCTTCCTGTACGGCGCCCTGTTCGCGACCATCGCCGCGGGCATCCTCGAGGTCATCCTCGTCGGCGTGGGCACCGCGGCGAGCCAGGCCTACCCGGCGCCCGAGTTCGTCTTCCTCAACGGGAACTCGACTCTGGGCGGGATCTTCCTCGTCCTCGTCATCGCCCCCTTTGTCGAGGAGGCGCTCAAGGGCTCGGGGGTCTACTCCTACCGGGACCGGTTCCGCAGCATCGCCGACGGTCCGGTGTTCGGCGCCTCGGTCGGTCTCGGTTTCGGGTTCTTCGAGACCTTCCTCTACGGACTCGGCGCCTTCGTGGTCGGCGGCCTGGTCGCCGGCATCGCCCTCATCCTCATTCGCAGCGTCTCGAGCGTCCTCCTCCACGGGAGTTCGACCGGGATGTTCGGATACGGGTACGCCCGCAGCCGATTCCATCAACCTGGCCCGGGTACAGGGTCGTACTATCTGCTCGCGGTCGCGATGCACTCCGGGTTCAACCTGCTCGCGTCGCTCTCGGTCATCCTCGTCTTCGTGGGCGTCTCTGGGTTTGCCGTCACCAGCGCCAGTTACATCGCGCTGTTCGCCGCCGTGCTCTTCGCCTTCGCCGCGATCGAACACGTGCGGGCGGTCATCGCAACGGCCGGTTTTCCGGCCATCCAGCTCGGGTCCAGCCGATACCGTCCGCGCGGGGGAGGACCCCCGCCACCCCGGTCCCCGTAGACCTCAGTTTCGCTTTGGGGGGGCCGCGCCCCGCTGCCATTCCGACTCGCCGATCGACCGATACACCGACTCCGCCTCGTCTGTCGCGGGGGCATCCCCGCCCTGCCCCACGTCGCGGATGCGCGTCTTCTTGAGGAGCCAGTAGTGGATCCGCCAGGTCTTGCCTCGGGAGACGGTCGCGTCCTCCTCCTCACTGGTGAGGAGCCCCTCCTCCTCGAGCTGGTAGAACCGGTCGCGGTCCTCGCTCGAAAGTTTGTTGTCGAGCACCGTCCCTTCCGCCCCGAAGTACCCGAGGACCATGCGGGCCGTCGGATGGGCCTGATCGGCCGTCATCTTTCCGTGGACCACCAGCGTCCGCTCGATCGCGCGAGTGAGTTCGGCTTCCGTGATGGACGCCATATCCCCCGCCCACCGGCGTCGACTTGGATAAGGTGTGCGCGCGAACGGCAACGGTCCGTCTATCTTTAGTGACGGGCCGGAGTCGCCCCTCCGTGACCGACCCGGTCGTCTTCGACCCGCCGCCCCCGGCGCTCACCGCCGCTCGGGCCGCCCTGGACCGAGGTCTGTGCCCGGAGTGTTACGGACGGCTGTTCGGGCGGCTCGGGCACGGGCTCTCCAACCCAGAGCGGGCCCGACGACTGTGGGAACTCCTCGGCACGACCCCTCCCGTCCGCACCGGTCCCTGCCGCGCGTGCGAGGACCTCTTTGCTCGTCTCGATGTCTGGGTCGAGCGGGGGCTCCGTACGGTCGAAGGGTTCGAGTGGCACCGGTTCACGTGCGGATCCCGATGGGAGCCCGAGCTCCTCGCCCGCGAGGAGCATCAATGGCTCCAGCTCGGGACCGAGTGGGGGGAGAGCGCACGCTCGGCGTTCAATCGGGAGTGGGGCAAAGCCCTCGAGGCCCGAACCGGAGCGTCGGGCGGCCCCGACCGGCCCGACGTGGTCTTTCTCGCCGACCTCGCTGTCGGCCGCGTCGAACCCACCATCCTTCCCCTGTACGTGCGGGGACGGTATCGGAAACTCGACCGGACGATCCCGCAAACCCACTGGCCGTGCCGACGTTGCCGGGGGCGGGGGTGCGACGACTGTGGCGGTTCCGGGAAGACGTACCCGACCAGCGTCGAAGAGCTCGTGGGCGCCCCCGTGCTGGCGGCGGCCGGAGCGACCGAGACCCGATTCCACGGGATGGGACGGGAGGACATCGATGCCCGGATGCTGGGACGTGGACGACCGTTCGTGCTCGAGGTCGTCCGTCCGCGCAACCGTGCGCTCGACCTCGCCGCGCTCGCTCCCGAGATCGCCCGAAGCTCAGCCGGGCGGGTCGAGGTGGACGAGCTCCGCCCGGCCTCGGCCGCCGATGTCCTCCAGGTCAAGGAGGCCGCTCCGGAGAAGAGCTACCGCGTCGGGGTGTTGGGTCCGGTGCCGGTGGCAAAAGTTAATGAGGCGCTGGTGGTCGCAACCGGTCGAGCGATAGCCCAGCGCACCCCCACTCGAGTCGCCCACCGGCGGTCCGACCGCGTTCGTCCGCGTCGGATCGTCTCGGCGCGCGTCGTCGAGACGGCGGACGCCGGCTTCACGCTCGAGATCCGAACCGAAGCGGGCACGTACGTCAAGGAGTGGGTGGAAGGAGATGGCGGCCGTACCGAACCGAACCTCGCGGGACTCGTGGGAGTCCCTCTGAAGGTCGGGTTTCTCGACGTGCTCGACGTACACGATACCGAAGGATAGTACCATGGTGAAAAGTTCGAAGGGATTCCGCTCCCGCAGCCGCGGGACGTTCACGAAGGAAGTTCGCGAGAAGGGCATGCCGCCCGTCAACTGGTTCCTCCGTTCGTTCAAGATCGGCGACAAAGTCACGATCCGGATCGAGCCGTCCGACCCCCACGGACAACCCCACCCCCGGTATCAGGGGCGCACGTGCACGGTGGTCGCGAAGTCCGGCCGCGCCTACCGCATCGAGTTCCTGGACGGCCGTAAGCCGAAACAACTGGTCGCTACCCCGGTGCACCTCTGGCCGGTCCCGGCGCCCGAGGAAAAGCATGCCTGACCCGGTGCCCCTTTCCCGCGTGAAGGACCTTCTGGCCGAGGAGGCCGCGCACCGGACCCTCCCGCGCGAGGCCGCGCTCGCCCTCCAGCACGCCGAACTGTTCGTCCGACTTTCAACGGAGCAGACCGAGAAGCTCATCGCGGAACTCCGGGCCCTGCCGTACGTGGACGCCGTGGTCGCGGTCAAGCTCGCCGACACGCTCCCTCTGTACCCGGAAGAGATCCGCCTCCTGTTCTCGAAGGAGCGGGTCGCGCTCGAAGAGGCGCAGGTCACCCAACTGCTCGAGATCATTGCACACCACCGATGAGCGGGATGGGAGACGTTGGAGAGCTACGCGCACGTCCTCGATTTCCTGCCGAACGGTCGACAGACCGAACGCGGCTTCCATCGTGAGCCGCTCGCCCTCGCGGTCGGCGAGGACGAACTGAAACTGTTCGAACTCGTACCCCGCTTAGGCGCGGTCCTGGCCGCGGGTCAACGGATCCCGCTGGTCCCCCTCGACGGCGCTCCGCCCCCGATCGACCATGTCCGCCGGCGACTCGCCTACGACGAACTCACGGTGGCGGCTCGGGCCGAGCTGACGGCCGCGCTCGAACGGATCGTGCGGGCCAACCCCCCCCGCTACCTCCGTTTCTTCAACGAGGCCCCCGCTGTCTCCCGGCGCTTCCACCTGCTCGAGCTCCTCCCCGGAATCGGGAAGAAGACGATGCAACAGATCGTGGACGAGCGAAAGCGGGCCCCGTTCGCGAGCTTCGAGGAGATGGAGACCCGACTCCACCTGAAGAACCCCGAACTCTTGATCGTGGGGCGGATCGAGCAGGAACTGAGCGGTGTCGACGACAAGTACCGGCTCTTTGTCGCACCATGACAATATCGTTATTACCCCCGAGGCTGTACGTCCGGCATGGATGACCTCGACCCGCTGACCATCGAAGGGTTCCTCGCGCGCCGGTCGACGACTGAGAGCACGATCGCCGAGTACCGGAACAAGCTCCGCAAGTGCGAGCAGCTCCTCGGCCGCCCCGTCGGAACCGCGACGCCACGCGACCTGGCGACGCTCAAGGCGAAGCTCCGCACGATGCTCAGCGGCCCCGAGTACGCGCGGACTCTCGGGATGTTCTACCGGGCCGGTGGCAAACCGGACCTCGCGGCGCTGTGCGCGATGAAGCAACGGAACCGCGTGATCAAGCCCGACGAGGTCCTGACGCCGAAGGACGTGCAGGCGATGATCGTCGCGACCACCACCAAGCGGAACGCGGCCCTGATCGGGACGCTCTGGGACACGGGAGGCAGGATCTCCGAGGTCCTCAGTGCCAACCTCGGCGAGGTCCGTAGGTCCGCGTCCGACGACAAGCTCCCGCTCCGGTTCCGCCTTTTCTTCGCGCAGACCAAGACCGACGAGCCGCGGGAGGCCTGGGTCACAGATACGGCCCGGGTCCTCGACGCGTGGATTCGCTCGCACCCCTTCGCCGACGACCCTGAGGCCCCGCTCTTCGCGAACGCCGACGGCTCCCGCCTCTCGCGCAAGCGGGCCTGGGCGCTCATGGTGGCGGCTGCGCGACGAGCGAAGGTCGGCAAGAAAGTGTGGGCCCACCTCTTCCGGCACAGCCGCGCGACGTACCTCCTGAGGATCGGAGTCTCGGAGCCGAACGTCAAGAAACTGCTCGGGTGGTCCGCCCGCTCGACGCAGCTCGGCCGGTACGGCCACCTTGTCAGCGGCGACGCGTACCGTGCGGTACTCCGGGCTCAGGGCCTCGACGTGCCGATGCCGGAGACTGTCGAGCGGATCACACTGGAGGACGATTCGCTGCTCCCCGTCGTGCCGGTCCTGCCCTCTGGCGCGGACCGCGCCGAGAGGACCCGGGACGACGCCGAGCTCGGACGGATCGCCGAGCTGCTGTCCGACCCTGAGGTGCGGGCGTTCCTCACCCGTCGGCTCCGGGCCTCAACGCCTGCGACAGCTTAGGGGGCCCTTCCCCTCTGCGCCAATGTTACGCTCCCTGACGGTTCTTTTAGCGTCTGGTTTCGGTAAGGCGCCGGATGACGGCACTCTCGGACCTCCTGGCGACGGCCGTGGGCGCGACCATCTCCGGTCTCGCGGGGGTGGTAATCGTCCTCTTCCAGAGCTGGCGCAAGGACATCCGTAAGTTCGAGGGGAGGGTCCTCGCCCCGGCCTACACGTACGTAGCCGGCCTTCCGGACGACTGCCCGTGGCTAAACCTATCTCCGCCGCCGTGGGAAGCTCTCGACGCCTACGCCACTCAGAAGATCCCGCCCGAGTTTAGATCAGCGTTCAAGGAGTTGTCGGCGCGACTCGACGCTTATTCCGCGACCTACACTCGCTGGTACGAGTTCTTGACTTCGGACAAAGGTGGGCCGGGCTTCGAGACGTCGGTCCGGGGTGTCCTCCCGTACCTCTCCGAGGACAAGCAATCGGTGGTGCTGAAGCCGGATACCTCGGACGCGAAGGTCGTGCACTCACTGATAACGATCACAAACGGATTGGTCCCGTACGTCCTGTCGAATCTCAGCAATCCCGAGCGAGCGTGGGGACTCCTCGACGCGGGCTGGGAGTGGGTCTACCCGTCGGTCAAAGTCGTCCGGGTCCTCCGGGAGGTAGACCCCGCCGTCCTCCCCAAGATGTTCGACGCGATCATCCAGAGCGCGGAGGCACCGAAGGCCACCAAGCTCGTGGAGTCGATGCGCGACTCGTACGCGCGGGTCGCCGAAGAGAATTGGGGGCAGCAAGCTTCGACATGTCTCTGACCGGCACACTGGAGGCTGCGGAAGCCTGGGCACCGACCTAGATTACAAGAGCCCCAGAAATCGCGAGTATCGGGGAGCTCGACCCGAGTGTGAGTGTGACTGGTCGCCCAATCTCTAAGGACGGTGACAATACGATAATCATCGAGTCGTTCGAGTAGATCGGCACGTTCGGAAGGGCCCAGCTTGGAACCCCACCGCTGAGGTTTCCATATACGTCGAGCCACCCGCCAGAGGACGAAGCGAGTGCGACGAACCATCCAGAACTCACCGGCAGGCACGAGGAGAGTCCGAACTGGACTCCTGCGCAAGATAGAACGGCGGGCGGTTGGTCGGACCCGGAGGCATTGGTGAGCGTGAGGGTCGTCGGCCAAGTTTGCAATCCCCATGCGTCTGAGAGGGTACCGCTCATGATAGAAAGGGTGGATTTCCACACTGAGGAAGAATCCGGGCCGGAGAGTTCCGATACACCCCCTAACACTGCAGAATAATTTGACAGAGAACATGTTAAGGTCCCAGTCACGCCGGCCCCCACTTGCCCGCCAGGCTGAGTAACGTATGCGAGTGCAAACGGCTGCAGTCCAACCACTCCCGGTAAGCCGCAGACTGAATATTCTATTGACCAACCATCTTGCCCTCCCGAGACTTGGAAGAGTGTGGAGTCCCCCCAAGTGAGGGTTGTGATGAGTTGGTCTCTGTTCGCCGACGCGAATTCGTCTCCGGCGGAACTCCAAGCGGCGGCCGCAGCAGAGGGTGTATCGAACGTAGGTGGACCCTCGGCTAGACTCTCTGACGAGTAGAGTGCAAGTGACTTCCCGCAAGGAGAACTCGGGTCGATCGGCCCTATCGCGAATGCAGTCCGATTGACGGTCTGCACGGGAAGCAGACTCCCTGAGGCATTCGTAAAGACGATCTCCCAAAATGGAGAATCGCCTGTAGACATTTCCTGAATGCTCGTGGCCGCCAATCGGGACGAGTTCCAAACCGAAGGTCCCGGATAGTCTTGGCATGGCTCCAACGGGTCCACGACCGAATCCAACCAAACCGGGCTCGTCGAAAGGACCGCTTGCGCCGACTTCAAATTCCAGGGGCCCCCGGGCGTGCCGTTCGCGATCGACTGGGCTAGTTTGAACGCCCCAAAGTACGCCATCCCACTTGATGCAGGCTGGTCGGGGGGGCTAGGATTCCTCGAAGAGAGTGTCCATCCGACCGTTCCGAGGGCGACCATTACTCCGACAATGATCGCCGCAGCGAAGGCCCAAGAAGAGGAGCGGCTGCCAACCTTGGACGCTGGAGGAAGCAAACACTACCGCCTGACCGCACAGCCCGTCGAAAGGGACGCGCCTGACTGATATCGGACGGGACTATATCTCCAACTCACCCGAACTTAGCCACTGAGAAGCCATGCATGTACAGTCACCCCGTCGGTGACGCTGTCATCTCCTTGGTAGCAGACATCCCACTCAGTAAGATAAGGGAGCTTTGCGATTGCTACATGGACGCCTTCGCTTGATGAGACCGTACCACCGCTCGTCAAAGAGACCGGGATCGAAACCCCAGTATTGATTGATCCGATACCATCACCGAGTCCGACGCTTCCGCCGAGAGTAAGTGAGAAACTCACTCCGGAGGACGTTGTGAACGAACCTGAGACAGTCATATTGACGGCGTCGGAAGAGTTGTTGTGGACCTGGAAATTGTAGAGAGGACAGTCGCTGGCGCTGAATTCGCTTGGGGAAGTTGGGTCTGAACCACTTACATTCTGGATCGTCGAATTCGGACCATACGGAACTCCCCAATATTGGACAGCGTTGACCCAGGGAGTCCGATTTGTCAATCCGTTGGTAGCGACGTTTCCAGTGACATTTAACAACTTCTCTAATCCAACATTCCCCGGGTTGCTGAGAATCACGTTGGTATTGATGCTCGCGTACGAGGTCATTCCGTTTCCTCCGAGAGAGTAGGAGGAGGATTGGGTAAAGGTGTTCCCAGTTGTCACTGTGATAGTGGCGTACGAGCTGTCAGAGTACTCGGTAATGATCGGAACAAAATGTCGAGACGCCACTTGGAGGTCGAAATTCACATGCTGAGGGTCTGGAAACGCAAAGCTCTCGTTCCATCTACTTTGCCAATTCTGGCTTGTGCATAGTTGGAGCCCGTTGCAACCCACATAGGACACAGGCCAGTTCTCGACTTGAACATTAAAACCGGGCCTCGTGCAATCCATAGCGTTTGCTGCGATGCTGTACACCCCGTGCGTGTTCGTAACCCCAAAATTTGTTGCGCCGTCTATTGAACCATAAACACAAGTCAACTCCACGTAGACATTATCGGGAGCAACGTTACTGTTAATGTCCTCTAGAACTCCTTGCACACTGTTCATCGAATCCGACGAAGTCGTGGTACTCGAATTGTACCAACCGTGATAGTTATGGTAGCCATTCGAGTCGTGACAGTAATCCCAAGCTTCAATCTGGAAGTAGTACTTAGTACCTGCGGAGAGATAGTTGATGGGTATGATCTCTGGCGTGTTATCTCCCAATCCAAGACCTGAAACCGCGGAGTATTGATAGGACGTGCTTGTCCCCCAGCTGAAATTGAAGTTCGCCGCAGGAACGTTGGATGACGTACTCACATCAAAAATCACAGTGAAATTTGTCGAGTTAGTCCAGAGCTCATGAAAAATTGAGATGGGACCAGTGTAGGTGCATGGGCCCCCGTTACAGCCATTTGGATCGCATGGGGTGCACGGGGAGCAGATAATTTGAGGCCCCGCTCGGACAGACCCACTGCTGGCCAGCAATCCCGCCCCAGCCACAATGAAGATAGCCGCGATTGTGAGAGACGGTACGACATTTCGAAAAGGTCTGCGACCTTTCGCCACGGACCTCGAGAGCGTGTCTTACTATTACTACTATTGTCGAACTAAATGTTCGACAGCGTTTCAGATCGAACAGTCCTACGAAACCTCGGTCTGACACAGGTCTCGCGGCCGTCTTGAGTTAAGTTGGCGAGGAATTCGTTGGGGGACGGGGTGGCCTGCCGTCACCCTGCGAATCTCACGGAACAAAGGGTTACTTCGAGCGTAGATGTAGTATGTCAGGACATGTTGCCGGTTGAACTGTCAGGAGATCTTGCCGCCCTCAACGGCTCCGGACCCGCTTCTTGCTCATGAGCTTGGGGTTGCTGTACGCCTCGTGTGGGCTGGTCCAGCCAATCCCACCGTGTAGCCGGGTTCGGTTGTACTTCTCTCGCCAGTTGTAAAGCTCTCGGCGGAAGTGACTGAGGGAGCGGAGGCGCACCCGCCCCACGAGCTCCTGGGTGATGATCCCGTGGAACCTCTCGAGCTTCCCTCGTCCTCGGGGATTGTACGGCCTCCCGTAGATTACCGGGATGCCCCGGGTGGCGCAGTACTCTCGAAACTCCTTCGAGACGAAGCAACTCCCGTTGTCGACGTAGAGTGCTTTGGGATGGCCGCCACCCTTGAACGCCCACCAGAGGTTGTTCGTGGCCTCCCGGGCCCTCTCTCGGAGGTAGGCGCGGGCCATCACGAGGTACCGGGACCGATCGTCCAGGATAGTGTGGACGTAGACATGCCCCGGACTCCGGCGATGCGGAACTTGTAGACGTCGGCCTGCCAGAGAGAGTCGACGTACCGCCGCTGGAACCGTTTGAACGGCATGGGTTTCTTGACGGACCGGACCATGAGCCCGTGGCGCTTCAGCACCCGATGGACGGTGACCCAGCTCAGCTGGACCCCCCGCCGCCGGAGGACGGCATGGATCCGTAGCGCCCCCCAGGCGGGGTGTTTCCGCCGCAACTGGAGGATGCGGTTGACGAGGTTCCCGTGGATCCGATTCGGGCTGTGGTGAGGACGCCGGGACTCGCCCCGAAGCCCCTCTACGCCTTCCTCTCGGTAGTTTTGGCACCAGTAGCGGAGTGTCCTCTCAGAGATCCCGAAGAGTTGGCTGATCTCCTCGGCCCGGACACCCTGCTCGAGATGCTGCTTGACGGCGTGTAGTCGGAGCCGGACGTCTTCCTTGACCAATGCCACCCTCTCCAGGGGCGGCAATATGTCGTGACAATTCGGGCGGCAAGATGTCCTGCTACACTACACCTGGTTCGATCCTACATCTCATCGTCAATCGTCTACATTCAGGACTTCACTCTAAATGCTCAGCAGATGAACGCCGCGAAACTCAACCAGATTAAACTCAATGACTGGGCGTCTCATGCGAAGAACGTGAACGCTCTAATCTCGGCCGCTCAGCAAATCGACAACCTCGGCCCGTCAAAGGTCGGGTTCAGCCTCGACCTGAAGTTCGAGCCAGTCGTCGAGCATATCGCCGTCGTGACAGTTCAGTCCGCCTCTGTTCCGGTGAAGGGCTCGTTTGCGGGCGCCGCTCTGCCTTCGTCAACTCCAGCGGAGAATCCGGATCCTCCGGCTCCTCGCAGCTCCGAGAAACCGGATTCTTAACAATGAGTAAGACCAACCCAATGCCTCATCTTTCGATCACTTGGTAATGCCCCACTCAGGCTGGAGAACGTCGGCCCAACCGCCCCCCCAAGTGACCCCGCCCCGCCCGCCGAGGCTACAGACCGGTTGGAGTAACGCTCATCGTCCAGCGTCCATACTCGACGGACTGTGGCCGCCTCTCCGGACCCCCCTCCACCATCCGACAATGTGTACGAATTCAGTAGGTGGTGGTCGCGGAAAATCAACCAAGGAAGTCCGTTTGCGATTGCGGCCGCTGTCATCCTGCTAATCGTCACTGCATTCACGTTCATTATCCAGGTTGCGTTAGTCTGGATCCTAACCTTCGATGTGTACCCCCTCGCTGTGGGACCGACCGAGAAGACTATCGTCCTCGGGGCCATCTTCGGTGCGTTGTCCGTGTTCCTGCTCGAAGTAAGGTCCGCGGTCACGAACTCAATCCTCTACAGTTTCATGACGCGACCGCGACGGAAGCCGCGAACGAAGGCCCCGGCTTCATGACGGCCTGTCTGAACTGACCCACCTGGGGAGCCCCGCGAATTCGGGGTTCGGGCTAATCGCCGACGCCACCAACGACCGGGGGTCGCGATTTGGGCACAGTCCTCGGGGTGGCTGACCCGTACACCCCTTCTG
Organism: Thermoplasmata archaeon; assembly: GCA_022750335.1. GTDB lineage: Archaea > Thermoplasmatota > Thermoplasmata > Lutacidiplasmatales > UBA184 > Lutacidiplasma. The sequence goes on from JAKIVX010000011.1 coordinate 41,057, forward strand.
AGGAGGTCGGCGCCCTGCTCCCGCAGGACCGCGACAACGCGTCCGCAGCCCTTCGCACAAGGAAAGTACACCCACTCGGTCGGGAGGGGTGTCGGTGTCCGCGCGGTCGGCGGGCGCGTCGGCGGTGGTGCTGCCTCGAGGGGCGCCCTCACGATCTCTGAGACCGAGGCTCCCCGGCTCTTGGCGATCGTACGGAGCTCCCCGACCGTCTCCCTGGAGAGGCGCACTCCGACTACCTCGGTCGCACTCATTCGTCCCGTTTACCGTCAGGGGTCCCCTGCTCGTTAACAGTATCGCCGGCGTCCTCCTGTGCCCCGGGCGGTGCGACATCCCCCCCGAAAGAGGGTTCCGCCCATAGGTACTACGTCCGCACATGCTAGGGAAACCTACAGTTTCTCTCTCGTAAACCCCCAAGCCCCCACCGATCTCTGTGTCTCGATTATTGCCGCTGTGTCCGGTATCCGACCCTAACCGCAACCGTACGCGGCCCGCGCGCGCGTTCGAGAATGAGGCGTGGCGCGTGTCCGAATGTGTCCGGCCCCGAATACGTCGCCGACGCGTTCTCTGACGGAGAATCGAGTTCCGAGACTCCGGTACACTGGTACCACAATCGCGCTGTACGATGCGCTTACGGTGCCGGCTCAGTCCGGGTCTTCTGACGGTAAACACGAGATCGTGCGGCGGCGAGCATGCGTTTGTGCTTGACGAGACAGTCGGCGCAGAACTCGGAGCGGTACTTGAATCGCTTCGACTTCCCCACTCGAGGTCGACCGTCCCCGTTGACGCACCTCCAGGGTTGGTGTAGCCTCGCTTCCTCGTTCCGACGTTGCGCCTCGGGATCCCATGGACGGTACCGCGCCGGCCGGGGCCGCCACGCGGCACGACGGAGAGTTAGTCGACGGCCTCGGGCGGTGCGGTACCCGACAGGGATGTACCGACCCTGGCGATCGTACCGGCTCGAGCCGCGGCGCGGTGCGATCGCGGGGCGTGGCCTCCGTCGCTCCACGTCTTCAGGGAGGTCTGTCTCCTCCTCGGAGTCGCCCTGCTCGGAGTCCTCCTCCGACTCGTCGTCCTCGTCGCGTCGACGCCGTATCAAGGGAGCAGGCCCCCGGTTATGGAGTGGAGCCACGCCGCGACGACCAGGAGCACGATGAAGTACACGAACAGCCGGGCCATCATGCCGGCGAGGGTGTTGCCGACGGGGCCCGAGCCCACGTCGCTCACGAGCGAACCCTCCACTTGTAGCGGATGACCCGCTTCCGAGCGCCATCGACCCATATGCGGAGTTCCACCGTTGCGAGGACCCTGCGTCGTCGGCGGGGGTTTTTTCTTCTTCCGGTCATTCTGTGACCTCGAGGATGGCCTCTACGGTCCGACCGGCCTGCTCGCGCTCGAGGCGGGCTCGCCGCGCCGGGCAACCGGCCAAGTGGTCGGCGAACTGGGGCCCCGCGTTTCGGACCGCCGAACAGTCCCGGCACCGGGCGACCGTCATGCGGAAATGACCTCGGACGTGTGTTCGGCCGCGGGATGGGGTTCGGTTGATTTTGAACGCGACTGTGGCGGGGCACCGCCGAGAATCTGGGGGGGATGCCGGGCAACGTACCAGCCACGGCGTGAGGTCCCAACGGCGATCTTGAACTCGCGGGCGATGGCTGAGTGCGGAACCCCTCGCTCCCTTCGCCTCGCGATAGCAGCGACTAGGCGGGGCGTGAGGACCACCGGACGTCCAGCCCCTGGTCGCCGCCCGCCCCGCGTCCCCCGGTCGCTCACTTCGGCCTCCGAATCTTGTCGAGGCCCGTCCGTACCCTCGACCGCAGAATTCTGACGCCACGCCCGAGAGAACCTCGAGGGCGGATCACGACGTGTCGCCTGGTCCGGCTGCAGTAGTACACGCTCCGATCGCGGTCGGCCAGCTCGGGAGTCAGGTGGTGGACGGCGGCGTCGTCGATGCGACCGTCGCACCAAGGGCACGGTCGATCGCTCACTTCCGGCCCTCCTCGGAGGGTTGTACACCCGGGGGGGTACCCCCGGTTTTGGTTGTCAGGTTGTCAGAGGCGTTTTTCGGAGTCGTTTTATCGTCAGTAGATTGGTCTGACAACCTGCTGACAACTTGCTGACAACCTCCGACAACCACTGACAACCTCTGACAACCACTGACAACCTCTGACAACTCACTGGTTGTCGGGACGCTTACCTCAGTAGAACGGGGGGAATCCGTCGGATTTCCTTCTGACAACCTCGGAATGGGGGGGTGGGGGGCTGTGTGCGGTAGGTAGTTATCGAGGATTCCCTCGAGTCTCCCCTCCTGGTCGGGGATGAACGCGGCCGAGAGGTTCTTCCCGTCGGCGAAGCGCGGCTGCTGGGGCTTCCAGAGGTTGTGCCTCTTGTCGAATCGAAGGAACGCCTCTCCGGGCAACCCTCCCTCGCGTGCGGCCGTCTCGGATAGTTCCTTCAGGCTGCCGAAACGCAACTCGGGTCGGGAGCGCTTGTCCTGCTCGGCGTTGTAGGCGTCGCGGATCCCCTCCCGCACCCACACCCCGGCGATCCGCGCCGGTGCCAAGGGCCGCCGGTCGTCGGGGCCGTCCTCGTTGAGGTCGATAGCGTCCGTGAAGAACAGCGTCCCCTCCCCCTTGGGGGAGTCCGTCTCGTAGGCGTCTCCTCCATGGCGGTCGACCTGGACCTTCCGTACGGTGTTGGTGTTGCGGAACAGGGAGAACCAAGCGCGGAACGCCGCCAAGGGTGTGACCTGCATCTCCACCGATGCGGTCTCCAGCGGCGCAGCCACCTCGCGAACGAAATCCGGAATCGATGGGGGCGCCCACAGGACCCCATGAGCAACGCACGCCGCCCCGAAGGCCTCGAGACCGATCCACACGTTGGCAAGGGCGCCCGGTCGACGTCCGTCGGTCCACTGGAGGTCGAGGGCCGTGGCTGCGGCCCGAATCTCCTCGGTCAGCTCCTTCCTCCTGCCCATCAGGGCCCGTACCGTCGGGTAGCTGGACTGGATGAACCGGGACAAGGCCGGACCAATCCGGCGGCCCATGGTATTCGCGGCGGCTTTCTCGAACTCGTCAGCCCTCCCTAGGCGCTCGAGCCGGGCGCCGTCGTCCCAATGGACCAACAAGAGCCGAACCAGCTCCGCCGGCGAGAGGGGCGGGGGCGGGTTCGCGGTGAACAGTACGACCTCCCGGGAGTGGTAGTAATCCATGCTCCCGTCGGCGTTCCCCTTCTTACGGCAGATCTTCTCCTCGGCCGACGCTTTGATGTCCGGGAAAAGCTGAGCCCACCTCAGCCTCTCGGACTCGTTGACAGTCTGCGGACCGCAGTACGCGTCAAGGTGTGCTGCGTGTCGGAACTCGGAATTGAGGCTTGACCCGCTCGCTTGGTCCCTCGCTTACATGTCGATGCTGCAAGCCTCGGAAATCGTGGTCTTCCCGAGACCCGGGTTGCGTGAGTACGAGTAGGGGTGGCAGAACATCTCGCGCTCGCACCTGATGAGGTACGCGAATGGCCCGGCGACCGAGGAGCCAAGAATCGGCAGGTATTCCCGGGGGTGGACGAACCCGAAGAGGTCCACGTAGGCCTGGAGCGACTCCGCGTCGATGGGATAGTCGAGCGCGCCGGAAACCTCGGACCAGGCACCCTCCTGTTCCGGCCGTACCGGGACCGGGTCGCGGGCCTCGATGATTCTCCCATCCCGATCGGCGTAGAACCCCCACGTCGGGTACGCCATCTCGGTCTTCGGCAGCAGGTTGTGGAGCCAGTTGGGAAGAACGTCGATTGCATCGTTGTGGCTCAGCACGCGCCCCATTCTGTCGAGGCGCGAGCGTATCCCAGGAACCGTGTCCGTGACCGTCTGTCCATCGAGAATCCCAATCTGGACGTAGAGGTCCTCTTCGACCTGTACGCGACGCTGGGGTCGGATGCATCCGGCAAGGACCTGAATCTCCGACCGGACCTCCTCCCCCTTCTTGTCGTAGGAGATGTGCACGAGGTAAAGGCCCGAGGAGTCCCACCTGATCCGCGACTCTCCTCCGCGTACGGTGTTTCGATACGAGATCTCCCCGTGCGAAACGAGACCGTGCGCGATCGCCACAGATTGCACGGCTCGGTTGATGTCACGGTGCTCGGCGTACCTCTCGGTAATCTCGGCCGCCAATACCTCCGGGTCCTGGGTCGCATCCTGTTTGCTGAGAACGTCCGCGGCGTCCCGGGCGAAGACCGGGATCTTGGTCTGCCCACCGACGGGTTTGTCCGGCGCCTGGTCCCGCTTCCGCTTGGGGTCCCCGGACGTCCCCGCCCCGATGAACCCCGCGACCCCGGTGGGGACGGCGTAGACGGTGACGTTCTTCTGGTCGCTGACCACCGTGCAGGCCACCGTCAGCATCAGGACGACGGCGATCGCGAGGGCGAGGATGCGGGCGCTCACGCCGTCCCCCCTCGGGCGCGATTTCGCCGGACCTGTAGCCGGACGGCAAAGACGAGTTCCCCATAGGCCCAGCCGCGGAGTTCCGCCTCCACGACGGCCGTGGCGGCGTGTTGAATCGACCTGGTGGGGAACCCGTGGGGGGCGCTGAGCTCGAATCGGTCGCGGATCGCTCGGATCGCCTGCGCCTCATAGTCCCGGAAGATGGCCTCCGCCTCGTCGGCGACTCGGCGTTCCAGTTCGTGCTGAGCCATCCCATCGGGATCGCCTTCGCCGATGAACGCTACCATGCCGCGTCCCCCGGGCCTCGAAGGCACCCCTTATAGTCCGGGCCTCCTTCGGGCGGGACGTGCGGGTTCTTCGCGACCGTGCGAACGATCGCGACTGCTCCCCACGTTGACTTCCCCGCGGCAACGCGTCCCATGGGTAGATCCTCTGGGGCGCGACCGTCCCTTCGCCTCACGGGGTCTCCAGGCTCACCTTGAGGGGCCGTGGCCCGGTTTTCAAGTAGGCCGCGTGAAGGCCTCCGCGCTTGCTTTCCAACTGAGCGAAAAGCGCATCGACTTCGGCCACCGTCCCGCTGCCCGCGGCGGCCCAGTAAATCTTGGTCCGCTGGGCGACGGAGGTCTCAGAGCGAACCGTGGTCTCCATGTTTCGCCTCGGTTGGTTTCGGTTGGGGGCGCTCGGCTTCGAGCGTGATCACGCGCCAGGCCGCGAGCAGGCGCCGCGCGCCCGTCGGTGCGGCCTCGGTCACGACGACCCCCGCGCATCCGCGTCTAGGCGCAGCGACTCAAGCAGTTCGAGCGCCAGTTTCTCTCGACCGAGAGGGGCGATTACAAGGACCCCGTTCTCCCAACCGATCCCGATTGTGTCCCCCGGCTTGATCCCCTCCATCCTCACAAATTCGGACGGGATGCGGACCAGGGGAACGTGGTGGGGACCTTCGTAACCGACCACCCGCTGTAGCAACGCCTTCATGGCCACCTTGCTAACTTTAGCCGGAGGAATCGGAGCCGCTCTGAGGGGCAGTTCCGGTAACGGAAGTCAATTCGGAGGCCATCTCCACATTTCGAAACCCTTTTCAAACACCAAGGGAATAGTACGCATGTGGCACGGAGAGGTCGGCCGATTGGGCCCCCAGGCGGAGTCTCGGAATCTGAACTCAGGGGTGCCGTCGCCGAGGCCATAGAGGCCTTGGGGCCACTGAACAACGCTCAGGGCGTGGACACCTACATCGAGACAGAGCGACGGGAAGTGTTCGGCCCGCTCAAGGTTCAGCGAGGCACTAGAGCAAGGTACGCGCTGTACGAGCGGCTCGGCGCCGGCCAGCCCGATCGGAGGCCGGGATCACGGATCAAGTCGTGGATGCATCGCGGGCATCTCGAGGCCTCGGCCGCGGAGGCGAAGGCGCATGCTGACCGTGACGCGGCCCGGGCCGCCGCTGCCACCTTTCGTCTTGAAAGGAAGGTCGTGCGGACCGAGGTTCGAGCGTCCCTAGCCTTAGAGCGTAGTGACCGGTCCTGGATGCGTGGGTTTCTGAACGCCAGGCGGGAGGCCGTACACACGCGGACTCACTGGCTACAAGTTGCCCGTGTCGTCTCGGGGGTGGTCGGGTTGGCGATCATCACCCTGGTCGCCGTTAGCGCGGTGTGGTTGTGGTCGCTCGGCCCGGGGGGCGCCGGCCATGCCGAGGCGCTAACTACCGTCACGGGGGCCGGGACGCTTCTCGTCATACTTGGCGGCGTCCTCCTGGTCACCGGGTGGTTCGGCTACCGAGACGGGGACCCGGACGATCGCCTCGAGGTGCCGTCGATGGTCATTCTGGACCGCACGCAGCCCGACACAACTTGAGCCGCGCCGGAGCGGGCCGGGCGCCGGGTAGGCTCGCCTTAAGTGTTACGTGGGCTGACCGACTCATGTCGCGCAACACGGATGTGACGGGTGCTCCCGGAAGTTTAAGTAACCTGTCCGGTCCTTTGGAAACCGGACGGTCGGCCTGAGATCATGGACGTCGTATCGCTTCAGGGACTCCCCACCGAATTCAAGGTTGCGCTCCTGGACAAGCTGGGGTACACACTGGACTCCGACCGAGTCCACGTCCTGCACAAGGACACCCGGGAGAGGGTTCAGGACCCATACGCCAAACTCGAGATCCGAGTCGACCACATGATGGTCCTCCCGGGTAGCGCGATACTCATCGACGACAATGAATTCTCTCTGATTTCCTACCTCGAAGACAAGGGCGACATTCTTTGAGTGGCGGGGAACCCCCAACGGTTCCACCCACCGGGGGTGTTCTCGGCGAGCTCGCGTACGGCGCAACGAAGGCCCTTATTGAATCTCTGTGGAAGGCGCTCACCAATATCCCTCAGAAGCTAACGAACCGAGAGATTGCATTCATCGGCGATCCTGAGACCCGCCGTCGGGTCAAGGAAAAGAAGGCCACGGCCGAGTATGCGGAGCTCCGACGTTACGTAGAGGACGACGAGTTGTGGGCGGTCGTTTCCTCTGGCCTTGCGCTCAGGGATCTCGAACGGGACCCGCTCCAGAAGCGAAGGCTCGAGGCTCTCCGTACCGCGATTCATTCGGCACACGGGCCCGAGGGTGTGCAGATCGCAGAAATAGTCCAGCGCGGGATTCTGACCGACATCGTCTCGAATTTGGCGAAGCAGGGAGCGACGGTTGTTCAGATCCGAAAGGAACTCCGCACGATGCTTTCAGACGTCGTGTCCCACATCGAATTCGTCCAGACTGGTGCAGCTCCGCTCGAGGCGTGCCGGAAAATCAGTTACAAGGTGAGCGTTTCCAGCCCACAGATCGTAATGGGCAGGGGCCATGCCAGCGACGCGGTTCATCGCGTCGCAAGGAGACTGCGCGAGTACCCGGGTTGTCACTGCGAGCTGCGCGAGACTGAGGGTCAGACCTACTTGTTCGTCTTCCGGTCCGACCAGTGGAGTGAACTATCGAAGTCCCAAGACAACCCACATCCGCCGAAGCGCGCGGGGCCCCGCTCCGGCACAAGTTAGCCGAATCCTGAACCGACCCGGCGAAGATGGGCCCGGCTTAAGAGCTCGGCCGGCCGTTTTAGGGTCCCTTGCGCGATATAGTCTCGCGCCGAAAGGCATACACCGGCTCTTCGTCGCTCCCTGAGCCGACCGCTTCGGGACCTCCCACGGTCCCCG
>JAKIVX010000036.1 GCA_022750335.1 Thermoplasmata archaeon
GTCGAAGGAGGGCGACGCGCGTCCTCAGGTCCCGGCTGCCTGACTCGAACAGGCGACCTGAGGATGTCCACGGGGGCCGCCGGTTTCCCGGCAGTCTCAACTACAGTCCCCCGCTCTACCACTGAGCTAAGCCGGGACGGGCTCACGAGTAGGCCATGGCCTATAAACTTGGCGAGGGTTTCTTTGCGGGCCCTTCGGATGCGCTCGCTCGTCGTACGCCGCCACAGCCTCCGTTCTCCCGGCGGGGTCCACTTGAGCCCCGAAGGGGTGCACCAGGCGCGCCGGGTCGGCCGCTTCTCCGGTAACTTCGACCGGGTGGTCACCTCGCCCAAACCCCGGGCCCGCGAGACGGCGGAGGCGATGGGATTCCCAGTGGACGCGGAGCTCGAGCTGCTGGGCTCGCTGCCCGAACCGCTGGGCCGGTTCCTCGACCGCGAGAGTCCGGGTTCGTTCGAGGAATACGTACGCTGGATCTCGCGGGTGGACGAGGTACGGGCAGGTTCCGAAGCTCTAGGGTCGGCGTGGGCCGAGGAATTGAACCATGTCCCGGACGGCGGACGCCTTTTGATGATCTCCCACGCGGGCCTGATCGAGCTCGGGGGGGCGGGTGCCGTCCCCGACTTTGCCATCCGTTGGGGTCGGACCCTCGCTCCGCTGGAGGGGTTTCGGCTGGACCGGGAGGGAGACCGGTGGATTCAGGGCGAGATCTTCCGGTGGGATGGAGGGCCCCGGTCAGCCGACGGCGGTCCGGACCCGCGAAGCCACCTCGGCCGGGGTGCCGGTCGCGTCGATGGGGCGTAGGATCCCCTGCGTAGTATAGTACTGGAATAGAGGCTCCGTTTCCGTGCGATAGACCTGGAGCCGGGTACCCACCGCCTCGGGGCGGTCGTCTGCGCGCTGGACGAGAGGAGTCCCATCGAGGTCGCACCGGTCCGTGACCCGGGGGGGCTGCGTCACGACATTGTAGACCGTGTTGCACTTGGGGCAGGTCCGACGCCCGGTCAGGCGTGTCATCAACAGATCCATCGGAAGCTCGAACGCCACCACGACGTCGAGGGGAGCCCGCTGGGCCAGCGCCTCCGCCTGGGCGAGGTTCCTCGGAAATCCGTCCAACAGGAACCCGCCCCCCGCGTCGGGTCGGGCGAGACGTTCGCCGAGTATCTCGAGCACGAGGGAATCGGGGACGAGGCGGCCGGCCCGGATATGGCCCTCGGCCGAAAGTCCGAGCGGGGTCTTCGCCGCGACGGCCCCGCGGAGGAGATCTCCCGTCGAAAGGTGGGGGATCGATAGTGACCGAGCGAGGGTCGCGGCCTGGGTTCCCTTGCCAGCGCCGGGGGGCCCGAGGAAGACGATTCGGTGCATGGAGGTCGAACCCCGCTTCGCGGTAAAGCCTCTGTGGAGTTACTCTGACCCGATCCGGCTTCCGTCGAACGGTCGTCCGCGGATGGCGGCTTCTAGGTTGCGGAGGTCCCGCCCACGAACGATGAGGAGGGGGATCTGGGCGCGGGCCAAGAGATCCGCTCCCAAGCGGTCAAACACGAAGTTCTGGCCGGCTTCTCCGGACGTGGAGGCGTGAACGAGCGTCCGGAACTCCTTCCAGGAGAGGGTGGCGCGCCGGCGAGCCCGCGGGTCGGCCCGGGGGTCCCGGTCATAGACTCCGTCTACGTCGGTCGCGTTCACCAGCCGTGCCGCCCGAAGCCGGACCGCCAACAACGCGGCGACGCCATCGGTCGTGTGGCCGGGCTCGGTTCCGCCGAGGATGACGGGCGAGGCGCGGTGAAGTTCGTGGACGGCCTCACGAACGGAAGTGGGAACCCGATCCGGCGTCGGGGGTCCGATCGCCCCCGCAAGGACGCGGGCGTGCAGGCGCGTCACGTCGATCCCGACCTCGTCGAGTTCCACCTCCGTGAATCCGAGCTCCCGGCCGAGTCCGATGTACTCGCGTGCCGTTCGTCCTCCGCCGGTCGTCACTGCGAGAGGTCCGTCCTGGCCACAGGCTCGGAGGAGGGTGGCCAGCCGACGGACGTACTCCACATCGTGGTCGCCGGTCAGCAGGACCGAGCCGCCCACGGAGACCACCACCGTCTCCGGGGCGGAGCGGGACCGGGGAGCCATGACGCCCCGGAGTCCAGTGTACACATAGGAGTGTCGGCCCTGCGCTGGTCTCAAGAGCCGGCGCCGCTCCCCTGCCCGTGGACGCCCCGCTCGAACGAGCGAAGCAGGCCGCCGCCGAACGCGCGATCGCCGAGGTGCGGCCGGGCGAACGGCTGGCGCTCGGCACCGGCTCCACGGCTGCTCACGCGGTACGGGCGTTGGCCGCCCGCTTTCCGGGAGGGGGGTTCGACTGCGTCGCGAGCTCGGAGGCCACCGCCGAACTCGCCCGCTCCCTTGGGATCCCGGTTCGGGACCTGCGGGCGGACGATCAGTTCGACCGAATGATCGATGGGGCGGACGAGGTCGACGAACGGCTCAACCTCACGAAAGGGGGGGGTGGAGCCCTGCTCCGGGAAAAACTACTCGCGGAGCTATCCTCCCAGGTCGTCATCGTGGTCGACCCTACCAAGCTCGTCCGCCGGCTCGGGGAGCGGTCGCCGATCCCGGTGGAGGTCGTTCCGTTCGCCGCTCCGATGCTCGAGCACGCCTTCGCCCGAGAGGGGTTCACGGTCCAGCTCCGCCGTAGGGACGACCGCCAACCCTTCCGGACCGACAATGGCAATCACCTGTTGGACTTACGACCGGCCCAACCGCTCGAGGACCCTCGGCGGACGGCTTCCGAGATCGAGGGACGGACGGGGGTGGTCGAGGTCGGCGTGTTCGTCGGCCTCGCGAGCCGGGTCTTCGTCGGGTTTCCCGACGGCCGGGTCGACGAGCGTCGCCCCCCGGTCTGAGACGCGTCTCGCCGGGGCGTCGGCGTTATCCGTCCCCAACGGTGCGGACCCTCGCCCGCTCTCGGGCGGAGGATCGACATGCAGGGAAAATTCATCCAAACGGTCGTCGAGGACCACGTCGGGCACATCCAGATCAACAAGCCCAAGGCCAACACCTACGACCTCGACATGATGAAGGAACTCCACGCCGCGATCGAGGAGCTCCGCTTCGACGATGCGGCGCGGGTGATCGTGCTGGAAAGTTCGGTCCCCGGATTCTTCAGCGCCGGCGCGGACATCGAGATGCTGAAGCAGGCGGCGCCGGATTTCAAGGCGATGTTCTGCCTGTACTGCCAGGAGACCCTCGACAAGTTTGCCAAGACCCCCAAGGTCATCATCGCCGCCCTCAATGGTCACTGCGTCGGAGGCGGGCTCGAGATCGCGCTCTCGACCGACCTGCGGATGATGGCTAAGGACTCGGGCAAGATCGGCCTGCCCGAGGTCACGCTCGGGGTCCTACCCGGCACCGGTGGGACGCAGCGCCTCCCCCGCCTCGTGGGCGCTTCCCGCGCCCTCGACCTCATGATCACCGGAAGGTTGCTGAGCCCGGACGAAGCGCTCCAGATCGGCCTCGTCAACTATCTGTACCCTAAGGAGACGTTCGCAAGGGACGTCCAGGCGTACGCGAGTGCCCTCGCCCACGGGCCCGCCCGGGCGGTCAACCTGATCAAGCG
>JAKIVX010000012.1 GCA_022750335.1 Thermoplasmata archaeon
CGCTCGGTGAGATCACCATTGACGAGACTCAGCCCCGGGCAGCGTACAAAACCCGGAGGTTAAGCTCAGACCCCGCCGCCCGAGGTCCCCGCGCTCGGACCGAATCCCAAGGAGGACGTGCACTAAGTCGGGCCCCCGTTCGGGGAAAAACGCCCGTGCTGGGATTCGAACCCAGGTCTGAGGCTCCGCAGGCCTCTAGGATAATCCAATGCAGCAGGCCGGGGTGTATTCCCCGCTCCCGTAGCTACCCCACACGGGCATTCAGTTTGGGCGCTATTCCCGTCAGCGCCGAGAGGGGTGCTCTATAAAAGACGCGGGGTTAGAATCGCGGTCGTCCGCGCCACAGTTTATAGCGCCGCGCGCTCCCGAGCGCGTGCGTAGGGGGACGTTCGCGAAATGACGGACGCGTCCCGAACCGATCCGTGGCCCGAACTCTCGGCTCTTCCCATGGGCCGACGCGTGGAAGTGACGGACCCGGCGGGTTCCACGTGGCGCGGCAACGTCGTCCCCCGCCACGGACTCAGCGGAGACCGGATTCTCCAGCTGAAGCTCACCAGCGGGTACAACGTCGGGCTTCGGATCGGCCCGAGTTTCACCTTTCGAACGCTCGAGGAGCCGTCGCCCGCGCCGCCCACCCTGACGAAGCTCCCCCCGGCGGAAGCTCCGGAAGGGCCGTGGGTGGCCCTCCTGACGACCGGGGGGACGATCGCGTCCCGAGTGGACTACGAGACCGGCGGCGTACGGCCGGTCAAGAGCGAAGCGGAGATACTCGCGTTCTATCCCGAGCTCCAGCGAAACGGACCCGTGCGCATCGTCCCGGTATTCGACCGGCTGAGCGAGGAGTTCCGTCCCGAGGACTGGGCCGAGCTCGGAGAGAAGGTGGTGGAATCGTTCCGTGCCGGCGCGCGCGGGGTGGTCGTCGCACACGGGACGGACACGCTTGCGTTCACGGCGGCCGCTCTGAGCTTCCTGCTGGTCAATCTTCCGGGCCCCGTGGTCGTGGTCGGCGCCCAACGGTCTCCCGACCGACCCTCCTCGGACGGACCTTCGAACCTGGACGCCGCCGTTCAGGTCGCTCGGGACGGCCGTATCGGCGAGGTCGTGGTCGTGATGCATGCGGGACCTTCCGATTCGAAGTTTGACGTCCATCGGGCCAACTGGGTCCGAAAAATGCACTCCAGCCGACGAGATGCCTTCGAGAGCCGGAACGGCCCTCCGGTCGCCTCGGTCGAAGACGGCCGGGTCACGCTCCTGGGGACCGTGCGCCCCGCCGCGGAGGGACCGGCGCGCTGCGACCTGCCGCTCGACACTCGCGCCGGATTGCTCTGGTTCTACCCCGGCCTGGCGCCCGAGGGAGCCGCCGCGTTTACGAAGGGGCTGCGGGGGATCGTCCTCGCGGGGACTGGGCTCGGGCACGTCAGCCTCGTGCACCTCCCTTGGATTCGAGACGCGATCGCCCGCGGCGTCGTCGTCGCGATGACGACCCAGTGTCTGGCCGGACGAGTGGACCCCTACGTCTATTCGACCGGGCGCGAACTCTTGCAGGCCGGCGTCGTGTACCTCGACGACCTGCTACCCGAGACCGCCTACGCGAAACTGGTGTGGGCTTTGGGCCACGGGAAGACGGCCGAGGAAGTGACGACGCTCTTGCGGACGCCGCGCGCCGACGAGTTCCTCGAACGCCACCTCGGGAGCACTCCCCCGTGAAGGTGGGCCTCGAAGTTCACCAGCAGCTGGCGACGGGCAAGCTGTTCTGTGCTTGCCCGACCGAACTCTCGGAAGAGGTCACGGGGGCTTTCTCACGTCGGCTCCGGGCCTCGGGCGGGGAGAATCGAGCCGTGGATCCGGCCGCCGCCTTCCAGGCCGCTCGGGATCTGCTCTATTCCTATGAGTCCACTCCGAACAATTGCCTGGTCGAGATGGATGAGGAGCCACCTCGACCGCTCAACCCGGCGGCCCTCGACACGGCCCTCCAACTGGCCCTCCTGCTGGGGTCCCGGCCGGTGGACGAGGTCGAGGTCATGCGCAAAATGGTCGTGGACGGTTCCAATACGTCCGGATTCCAGCGAACGGCCCTGATCGCGACGGGAGGTCACCTGGAGGTGAGGGGGCGACGCCATGCGATCGAGACCATCTGCCTCGAAGAGGACGCCGCCCGGCGGATCGCCAACTCGAAGGACGGCGTCACGTACCGACTCGACCGGCTGGGAATTCCCCTGATCGAGATCGCCACCGCCCCCGATATCACCGGGGGCCAGGAGGCCCGAGAGGTCGCCGAGGAGATCGGAGCTCTCCTCCGGGCCACTGGCCGGGTCCGCCGCGGAATCGGGACGATTCGGGAAGACCTCAACGTCTCAATTGAGGGAGGCGCGCGGATCGAGATCAAAGGAGTCCAGGACCTGCGCAAGATCGAAGAGTACACCGACCGCGAGGTGGGCCGTCAGGAGACGTTGTTGTCGGTCCGGGAGCTTCTCCTCCGACAGCACGCATCCCCGGCCCTCGCCCCTCCTCGGGACGTCACGGAACTTTTCGAGACGGTCCGCTTGGGTCCTACGTCGGGGGCGACGCGCAAGGGGAACGTCGTGCTGGCCCTCTCCCTACCCGGGTTCGCGAATCGGCTGCGCTCCAGTCCGGGGTCGGAGGAACGGCTGGGTCGAGAGTTGGCGGACCAAGCTCGCTCGACCGGACTCGGAGGTTTGCTCCACTCGGACGAGCTTCCCGGACACGGTCTCGAAGCGGACGACGTGGCTCGGGTCCGTGCGACCCTGGGCCTGCAGGAGAACGACGGCTTCGTCTTGGTCGTCGACCGTTCGCGGGAACGGGCCGTTGCGGCCCTTCGCCGCGTCGCCGCGCGCGCGGCCGCCGCACTCGAGGGGATCCCGGGGGAAACGCGGGACCCGCTACCGGACGGCCGAACCCGATACTCCCGGCCGCTGCCGGGTCGCGATCGCATGTATCCCGAGACGGACGTTCCGCCCGTACCGATCACAGCCGAGCACCTCGCCGAACTGCGGGCCCACCTTCCCGAGCGGCCGGCCGAGCAGCGCGCCCGACTCGTCCGGTCGTACCAACTGCCGGAGGAACTCGTCCGCCAGCTCGTCGGATCGGGAGACGTGGGATCGCTCGAAACCCTGGTCCAGCGGGGGCGCGGGCCCGGGCTGGTCGCGCGCCTCCTAACGCAGGACCTTCCCGCCGCGGTCGTCGCGTTGCCCCTGGGGTCCGAAGGGACCCTTTCTCTCGAAACGATGGACGCCCTGCTGGCCGCCGCGGAGGACGGGCGATTTTCCAAGGAGGGGATCCCGAAGGTCGTCGGGGCTCTGCTCGCGGGCGCCGCGACGCTCGATGCGGCCCTCGCCGAGGTTGGACTCTCCGGACCTCGGGTCGACGACCTCGACGCGGTGGCCGATCGGGTCGTGCGCGCGAACGCATCTCTGGTGCGCGAGCGAGGGGAGGCCGCGTTCTCCCCGCTCATGGGCGATGTGATGCGCGAAGTCCGGGGCCGTCGGGACGGGCAGGAGATCGCCGAGGCCCTGCGACGGTCGATCGCGCGACTGCGTGCCGAGCCGTCAGCGTAGGCGGGGAGTTTCCGTGGCGCGTTCGATCATCCCCCGGCACCGGTCGTCGCCCGCTCTCGCGGCCCCGTTCCGACTGGTGGTCACCGACGTCGACGGGACGATGACCGACGTCGACCGTCGCCTCGATCCCGGCGCGGTGGGGGCCGTCCGGTCGCTCGAGGAGCGAGGGATCCCCGTCGTGCTCGCGACCGGGAATGTTCTCCCGATCGCACTCGCCCTCCATCGATCGCTCGGACTCTCGGGCCCGATCGTGGCAGAGAACGGAGGGCTCGTGTGGTGGAAAGGGGCGAACGGTCGGGACCGGGTCCGACGTCTCGCGGACCGAGCGCTCGCCCTCCGGGCGTACCGAAAGCTGCACCGCGCGGGCCTGCCGGTGCGTCGGCTGTTCACCGACCGGTGGAGGGAGTCCGAGGTGGCCCTCGAGCCGAACGTTTCGCTGGCCTCCGTCCGGCGCGTGCTCGCGGGGGAGCCGCTGACGGTGGAATCGACCGGGTACGCGATCCACCTCATGGAACTTGGGGCGGGCAAGGCGGCCGGTCTCGCGCACGTGTTCGCGCCACTCGGTTGGGAACTTTCCGACGCCGTGGCGCTGGGGGACGGCGACAACGACGTACGGATGCTGCGCGCCAGCGGCTTCGGGGTCAGCTTTCCGTCGGGCAGTCCCCGGGCCCGGGCGGCGGCCGATTACGTCACGCGGCTCCCGTATGCTGGCGGGTTCGTGGAAGGTCTTAAGGCGAGCGGAGTTCTTCGATAGTACGGGTCTCACCGGGAGGGACTCATCTTGTTCGTAGGTCAGTGCGCGCGGTGTGGAATTCCAGCGACCCTGGGATGTACGGTGTGCGGTCGGACGTTTTGCCGGGGGTGCCTCGACGCGGACGAACGCGTGTGTTCGGACTGCGCGGCCGCCCAGCGGCAGACCAAGAATCCGGTGGAAGCGCGCAGTCCGCCGTCCCGACGTGTGACGCGACCGGCCGGCGTGACGGGACGAGTTCAGTAGTCGGCGCCCGGTAGGACGAACGGACCCCGAGCGGTGGTCCGCGCCACCCAGAAGAGTCCGGCGCCGAGGGTCCCAGTGGCGAGGCCGAGCCCGAACACGGCCCACGCATACGGTCCCATCGTCGGTCCGAAGTGCACCGTCCACACGAGGAACGGGCCCGACCTCGCGGCCACGTGGAGGAGGAGGTTCACGACCACGCCCAACACCCAGCCGAGGACGACGAGGGTCGCGCCGGCGAGGTAGTATCCGATCCGTTCGTCGCCCTTCCCGTCGAACGGTGGGGTCGCCGGGGTCTCATGGAGGTCGACCACGGACGAGCGACCCGGTCCGGGAGTATAGACGTTGCGCCCGCGGGGCGGCGGGGAGCCCGGGTCCGGCTCAGCCGAAGCCCGTGATCGCCTTCGGGTCCTGCCGGCCGCTCGGTCGAAGGGGGGTCTTGCGCAGTTCCTTGGGGCATTCGACCAGACGGACGAGCGGTGCTGACTGGACGATGTACGCGGGGAGGCCGGTGTTCGGGTCGTTTCCCGCGCGGAGGATGTTCATGATCTCGAGGCGGATCTCGACGACCGAGCCGTCCTTCAACTTGAGGCGGACCTTGCCGTCACCCTCGATGGTCGTGTAGTCGACGATCTCGGCGTTCGCGAGGTCGGGCGGGGGCCCGCCCGGGCCTCCCATCATCGAGCGCCCCGAGCGGCGACGCGCTCCTTCAGGAGCGCCCGGGGGTCCTGGCCGTCGACGGTGAGCCCGAGCGAGACGCAGGTGCCGATGACCTGGTTCGCCTGCTCCTCCTTCGATCGGCCGTGAAGGTCCTCGCCCTTCGCCTCCGCGATCCGCTGGACCGCCGCGAGCGATACGTCCCCGATGGTCTCGGTCTTCGGCTTGCCCGAGCCCTTCTCCTTCTTGGCCTCCTTGAGCAGGAGGGCGGCGACAGGGGGGCGGCCGACGACGAGCGTGAACGACCGGGTGTTGGGGTCGACCCGGATGATGACCGGGACGCGCATCCCGGCGAACTGCTTGGTCTCCTCGTTGATCTTGGTCACGACCTGACCGACGTTGACCCCGAGCGGACCGAGGGCCGATCCGAGCGTCGCACCGGCCGCGGCCTTGCCACCCTCGACGAGCACACTGACCTCAACTGCCACCTTTCGAACCTCCCCGTTCCAGCATGCGGACGTGATCTCCTCGGACGGTCACCGGGATCGGCACGACCGCTTCGATGAGTTCCACCGTGATCTCTTCCTTGGCCTGGTCGATCTTCTTGACCCGGGCCTTTTCGCCCTTGAACGGTCCCGAGATGAGCTCGACGATCGCGCCCTCGACAAAGCCTTCGACCGTGATCTTCGGGACGAGGAGGGGCTCGACCTCCTTGAGCGTGGTCTCGCCTTCGACGAGCCCCCGCGCCTTGCGGATGCCCTTCAGCATCTCGCGCACTCCTTCAAAGCTCATCCCCTCGGCGAAGACGTACCCCCGGAGCGAGCTCGGGACGAGGAGCGAGAACACCACATCTGGTTTCTCCTCGGCCCGGGCGAGGAGCGTGTCGGCGACCTCCCGTTCGTACCCGCGCGAGGTCTTGATCGCGAGGACCGCCTGGCGGGCGACGCACGCGAGGGTGAGCTGGACCGGGTTTCCGTCGTCCTCAAGCTCGGCGGCGAGGCGTACCTCGACGCGGTCTCCGTAGCGGACGCCGACCGGCGCGGTGACCTCGAAGGAGAGGGGGACGCCCGCTCCCGGGTTGAGCGCGATGTTGTGCGATTCCTTGCGCGGGAACAGTTCGAGCATCGTGCGCTTTCCCGGCGGGGTCCAGCGGACGGGCCACTCGGCGCCCTCGCCCGGATAGGTCGAGGTGTACCCGACCTCGATCGTCAGTTTGGCCGTGGCCGACCCGGGCGCCCGGCTCGTGAGGACAGCGGAGAGGGTGGTGATCGTGCCCGCCGTCAGGTTGCGCGCCGTATCGTCGGCCGCCTGCAAGGAGAGGAACATGCGGCTGTCGAGCTTGGGGGTCGGCACGTGGGCCGGCGCATCCGGGACCATGGAGGAGTGCGAGGGGCTGGGGGCGGGTTTCGGCGTCGACGGAGCCGTCGGGGTGCCCGAGAGCAACCCGATCTCATCCTCGTTGCCGGACATCTCGATGCCGTTCCTAGAGGCTCGTCAGGACGTTCGCCCAGAGCCAGGGCCCGATCTGCGTGAAGAAGATGTAGAGGACGAATCCCGTCGACCCGATGATGACGGCACCGAGCCACGTGACCTCGAGGACCTTCACGTACTCTTCCGAGGTCGGCCGTCGCGCCATCCGCAGGATGCGTCCATACTTCCCGTGGCCGAAGGTGCGGAGCCGGCCGTCGAACTCCTCCTGGGCGCGGCGAGCGCGGTCAAGGAATGCCATATGGTACCTAGCGCACGACGTCGATCTCCGGTCCGGGCTTGCGACCCGGTCCGGCGGCCGTCGCTTGCCCTCCACCGAAAATCTGGGGGGATTTAACTCCGGTCACTACCAGCATGACCCGGATCGTGCTCTGCATCGTGGGGTCGACGGCCGCTCCCCAGATGATCCGAGCGGTGGGGCTGATCGCCTTCTGGACGACCTCCGCGGCCTTCTGGGCCTCGCTGACGGTCATGTCCGGTCCCCCGGTCACGTTGATGAGCGCGCCCGTCGCGCCGGCGATATCGACGTGGAGCAGCGGGGAATGGATCGCCTCGAGGACTGCGTCCTCCGCCCGGTTCTCGCTCTCGGACTCGCCGATTCCGATGAGGGCGACGCCGCCGCCCTTCATGATCGTACGGAGGTCGTTGAAGTCCAGGTTGACGAGGCCGGGGCGGGTGATGATCTCCGTGATCCCCCGGATCGCGCGCGCCAGGACCGAGTCCGCCACTTTGAACGCGGTCTGGATCGGCAGGCGCGGTACGAGCTCCAGGAGGCGGTCGTTGGGGATGGTGATGACCGTGTCGATGACGGAGCGCAACTTTTCGAGGCCCCACATCGCATTCTCGGTGCGCACCAGTCCCTCGGAGGCGAACGGTAGGGTGCACACCGCGATCGTGAGGGGTTGGCCGCCGTTCGCGTCCTTCGCGACCTGGGCGACGACGGACGCCGAACCGGTGCCCGTACCGCCGCCGAGACCGAGGGTGATGAAGACCATGTCCGAACCGGCGAGCGCCTTCTTGAGCTCGTCCTCGGCTTCGTGGGCCGCCGCTTCCCCGACCTGCGGGAGGGCGCCCGCCCCGAGACCGCGGGTCAGTCGCCGGCCGAGGAGGATCTTCTTCGGAGCGTGAATCGCCAACAGGTGCTGGGCGTCGGTGTTGCAGGCGATCATGTCGGAGCCGGCGAGGCCCTCTTCCGCGAGGCGGTTGATGGTGTTGCAGCCACCTCCCCCGCAGCCGACGACCTTGATGTTGGTCTTGAGGGACGCCAGCACCGCCTCGAGCTCGGCGTCATCGTTCGTCGGAGGCGGAAGCGGTTCGGAGCCGCGTTTGTTGTCTCCGGGAAGATGGGAGAGGATTTCTTGGGCGAGTGGTCGCATCAAGGGGAGTACCCGGCGGCGGAAGCAAGGCCCGCACTATAAAGCACTAGTCGGAGTGCCGCTCTTGTTGGAGTACTCCCGCTGGGCCCCTACCTACGAACAGATCCGCCTCGAATTCGGGTTCTCGTGGGCCCGAGAGGAGGCGGCCGCCGAGCAGCTTCGCACGCTGCTGTCCCTGTCGGCCCGATCCCGAGCCCACGAACGCGTGTCCGTACGCCTTCGGGGACGCGAGGTCGTGGTCGTCGGTCTCGCCCCCCGGGCGGGTCCACCGCCACTGTGGCGCCTTCCGTTCTCGCCCGCGGGGATCGCGGTCGTCGCGGCCGACGGGGCGACCGCGACCTGCCTCGAAGCCGGAGTGGTCCCCGACGTGGTCGCGACGGACCTGGACGGACCGGTACCCTCGGAGGTGACGGCCAACCGACGGGGGGCCCTGGTCGTGGTCCACGCCCACGGCGACAACCGCGGCCTCCTCGAGGAATGGGTCCCCCAGTTTCCGGGGGAGCTCGCCGGTTCTTGGGCCGGCCCTCCGCGGGACGGACTCCTGGATGACGGGGGCTTCACCGACGGGGACCGGGCCGCGTTCCTGGCGGAAGCCGCGGGGGCGGCGCGGGTGCTGCTATGGGGATTCGATTTTGAGCGATCAGACGATCCAGACCCCGCGATGCGTCGGCGCAAGGAGGCGAAACTGGCGTGGGCGGCCCGGGCGCTCGCCGAACTCGAGCTGAGCCGGCCCGGATTGCTGTGGAGTTGGCACCGGGACGGTTCGCAATCCCCCTACAACGCCGCCGGAATTTCCGGGGCGTCCACGAGGTAGACTACGTTCAGTCCGTCCTCGTAGAGTGGGACGAAGGGGACGCCCTCGAACCAGAGGATCGCGGTGGAGCTGAGGGGTGCGGCCTTTTGGGCCGGATCGAGCGCCACTCCGGAGTACATGACCGAGTCGACGACCACCAGGTCGATCGGATGCGGGGCGGCTGGGTTCGGCGTCCCGACGCTCCGAAGTTCGGCCGCAGCCGCCCCGGGATCATTGCCGGTGAAAAGGGCAGGAGTGGTGACCCACGTCGCCGGATTCCCGTCAAAACCAAAGATCATCGAGCTCAACCGATGGTCGCTCGCCACGGTCCAAGTCGGGGGCGCCGCGATCCCCACCCACAACCAGAGCGCCGCGTCCCCGTGGGTCAATCCTTCCTGAAACCCTCCCAAGTCGTTGGAGGGAGGGTACACGATCGCCGCGTTCGCCCCGAGGAGGACGACCACCCCGACCATGGCGGCGAACATCATCCGACGTCCGCGCGCGTCCCCGAGCCGCGCGACCGCTCGGGCGATGCCGATCGCGAGAATGAGGCCGAGAGGAAGGAACAGGTACTCCGCATGACGGGAGGGCGAGATCGTCGCGGCCAGGTTCGCGGCCGCGGCGTACTTCGGGTTCGTACCGGCGAACGCCGCGAGAGCGAGCATCGTGCCGGCCGAGAGACCGAGCGCTCCCAGCCAGGCGAGGGGAAAGGAACCCAGCCGGGCGAGCGAGGGTGTCCGGCGGGCCCCCGCCCCGAACAGGCCGAGGGCGAGGAGCGGCGTGAACCAAAGGACGGCCGTCGGCACGGTCGTCTGGCCCGTACCCGGGATCGGCACGAACAGTAGGACGCCCACGAGGCCGAACACGATCGTGACGATCACCGCGGCGTCCCGGACGAGGCTCGTGTCTGAGGGTAGCCGGACCCAATCCTTCGGCCGTTCGGAACGCGCGCGCCGCCAGCGGATGAGTCCGGCGGCGACCGCCACCGCCGCGAGCGCGCCGGCTTCAAAGGCCGCGAACCCGACGTAGGTCGGGAACGGCAGGCTGTACAGGATCACCTTCGTCACGAATGACGTGGTCCCGTAGAACCAGTAGGCGAACGTCCCCGTGACGAACAGGGCCACGAACGCGAGTTCCCGGGCGGGGAAGCGGCGGCTCCACACTCCCGGCCGCCACAGTTCCAGGAGGACCAGCCCGCCCAGCGCGCTGACGATGAAGAAGTAGGACGAGAGGTGGTGGGTCACGATCAACGCACCGCTCGTGAGCGCCAGGGGGACGTACCATCGGCGGTCCTGGCGTCCTTCGACGAACATCCACAGCGCGGCGACGCAGAGGAAATCCCCCAGGGCGAGCGGCGCGGGATGCGCGATGGAGAAGAGGCGCGGCATGGCGATCGAGGCGATCGCAGCACCCAGCAGCGCCACGGTGTCGTTGGGGTAGAGCCGACGGAACAGGAGAAAGAGCGGGAGGACGGAGAGGACCGCCACGACCGGGATGAGGATCGTGAGGGCGGAATACGCACTGATCCCGAGCGCTCCCGACGCCCCTCCCGCCACGAGGAACATTCCCGGAAAGTCTGGATAGGCGGTTCCCCACCCCGAATAACCGCCGCCCGTGGGGAGGTGGCCCGTGGCCAGGAGCGTAGTCGTGAGGCGGTAGTACTCTCCGGAATCCGACCCGAACAGCGCGTACGAGAGATACGGTTCCAGGGCAAGGAACACGAGCAGGAGCGAGAGACCGGCGAGCAGTGCGACCGTCGAGGGGGCGAGGTTCGGGCGCGCCACGAGGTCCACCGTCCCGGATCGTTCGGGGGAGCGCATGCGAGGGAGGAAGAGCGGCCCTCCGCGTAAAGACGTGCGGGTAGCGCGGCATGCGGTCGCGCACGCCGAACTCCGCGGACATATCGATAAATAGGGGGGCTTGGTCCGCCCGAGCCAAGGCGACCCTCATGCCCTCGAAGCGCCCCTCAAAGACCCACGCACGGCGGCCGAAGCCGGCACCGGTAAAATCCTCGCGGCCGGTCAAGAAGTCGGCCACCAAGATCCCGCCCAAGGCGGCGCCGAAGCCGATGCCCAAGAAGGGAAGGGCCGCCGCAAAACCGGCCCCGACGAAGAAGTCCGCTGCGCCGCCCGAACCGGCACCGACCCACTCCGAGCCCCGACGCATCGACGGTCGACGTCATCTCCTATCCCTCTCCTTCGTCCGGGACGGGGACGAATTCCTGGCCCGTATGGAGACCGACTCCGGTCACATCACCGAGCTCAAGAACCGAGCCCTGGACCAGCTGTTGACGCTCGTCGCCGGCGAGCTCGAAGACCTGCTCGATTGAACGGCCCCGGTCTTACGGGTCGGCCGTTTCGGACGGCGGGCTGAGCAACCCGGACTCGATCTGGTACGTGTGGCGTCGGCCCAGCAGGTCGGTGACCGAGACGAGGTCGACCGGTTGCGACGACAACCAACCGGCCGAATAGTGGCGAAGGACGCGGGCGTCCAGCCGATCCGCGGCAGGGAAGGTGACTCGGGAGCCCCACCGTCCGACGATCACCACGGCGGTCGATCGGACGTCGACGAACCGGGGTGCCGGAGATAGAGCGAACACCACGCTCCCGACCGCCAGGAGGACAGCGATCGCGAGGAACAGGTGGAGATCCCCCTGGAGGCCCGGACTGCTGGCCTCCGAGGAAGTCAGGTCGAGCGAGACGAGGACGAGGTCGAGGAGAAGGAGCACGAAGAGATAGAGCAGGGCGAATCGAAAGGCCCGCTGCGTGCCCGCGCCGTTCGGCCGGTGGTCGAGGAGGTCTCCGGCACTCGCGGGACCCCGGGGAACCGACCGGGTCCTCGGAATGCGGACGGGCCGGGGGCTCGACACGGATCCTCTCTCGTGAAAGGCGCACCGCGCGTCCTTAAACCTACCCTCCGGCCGTCGGGACACGATGCGGCGGGCCGAGTACCTCCCCGACGAGATGAGGGCCCCGTGAAGGTTTCGGAACACGGCCGAGACGGTCCGCGCGGTCGTGCGAACGAGCAAGGTCGCGGAAGGACCTGTCCGCACCCACCCCGGCGGCGGTGTACGTCTACCATGATGAGCCGGACGTCGCGAGTACGACCCGTCTCGGCCCTCGCGGCGAGGACCATTGCTACCGCACCGCGGAGACGAGCGGGGAGCCGGACCACGGTGGGCGGGGGGCCGATGGTCAACACCGAGTTCGACGTGCGTGGGCCCAAACGGTTGATCGTGACGGCGCTCGGGGACCAGTGCGGCCGGCGGGGCAGCGGGGCCGCCGGACTCACGTCTCGAGACTGGGGTCGGCGGAGGCGGTCGTGGTAGCACGGAACCGGGGGATCGGGGCGCGCGGGTCGACGAGAGGAATCTTACGAGCAATCTCCTGGGCCATGGCCGAACAGGTCGAGGGCGGCACGGGCCGGCTGGTATACCCTGGGAGTGCGAGGTCGTAGGTAACGAATTTCTTCTCGGCGATCGTTTCCCACACGGCGCGGAAGACCCGGTCGGCCGCCTCCTTCTCACCCAAGTGGCGTAACATCAGCTCGACGCAGAGAATTTCCGCGACCGGGTCGGCCCGGTCCTGACCTGCGTACTTGGGAGCCGAGCCGTGGACGGGTTCGAAGACAGCGAGGTGGTCTCCGTAGAGCGCCCCCGGGGCCACTCCGAGCCCTCCGGCGAGCCCGGCGCAGAGGTCCGAGAGGATGTCCCCGAAGAGGTTCGTCGTCACGATGACGTCGTACTCCTCGGGCTTCTTCACGAGCTGCATGCACATGTTGTCGATGAGCCGTTCGTCGGCGGGGACGTCCGGGTACGCGGCGGCCATCTCGCGGAATGCCATCTGAAAAAGCGCCCCCGTCGTCTTCATGATGTTCGCCTTGTGGACGCCGGTGACCTTCTTGCGGCGTTCCCGCCGGGCGAGCTCGAATGCAAACCGACAGATCCGATCCGAGGCCTTGCGCGTGATGATGTTCACGGTCTCCGCCGCCGAATGGTCCCGGTCGACCCAGTGCTCAACCCCGGAGTAGAGCCCTTCCGTGGCTTCGCGGACCACGATCAGGTCGGTCTCGGGGAATCGCGTTCCTTCGCCGGCGATCGAGCGCGACGGGCGGACGGAAGCGTACAGGTCGAGTTGTTGGCGGAGCGCGACGTTCACCGAGCGGAAACCGCCTCCGATGGGCGTGGTGATCGGTCCTTTGAGCGCGACCTTGTTCTTCCGGATCGAGTCCAGGACGGCCTCCGGCAGCGGGGTCCCGCTGGCCTTGATCGCCGCCTCGCCCGCGTCCACGACTTCCCAATCGAACGAAACCCCGGTCGCTTCGGCGACGCGACGGGCCGCCGTCGTGACCTCGGGCCCGATCCCGTCGCCCGGGATGAGAGTGACGCGGTAAGCCATCGGCGGTACCGGGGTCCGCCGAGCCGTGTACGGATTTAAGGAACCGCCCGCGGGACCGGATCCGGGTCCAGTCCTCCCCTCCACGGCTCGGGGTTGTCCCCATTTCAGCCATGGACCGACGGCATCGTTCAATCCGTATTATTGGGTTACATCAGTATTCTTATAGACGCTCGCTCTCGGAGGATTGATGTTCGAAACCCCCCACCCGGAAGTTCTCGCCCGAGATTGGTTGCCGCCGGTCGCGATGGGTCGCGAGGTTGAGGTCGTCGAGCTGGTTCGAAGGCTGGACGCCCCGGCCCCGCGTGCTCCCCCTCCCTGGATCGCCGCGGTCACCGGCGCCAGGGGCTCCGGCACGAGTACGGTCGCCCGTCGCGCGGCCCGCGCGGTCGCCGACACCCTCCGTACCGTGCCGGGGAGCGGGCCACCGAGAGTCGTGGTCGCCCGAACCTTGGGTCTACGAGGCACGCACGGCGTCGCGAGCGCGCTGCTACGGCACTTGGACGAGGGCTTCGATGGTCAAGGGTTCTCGGTCGTGGAGATCCTTGCCGGATTCCTGCGTCGGCTCCGGCGGGAAGGTCGACCGACCGTCCTGGTCCTGGACGACCTGGGGGTGGGGGGGCCCGACCTCGGCCCGGTCCTTCGGGCCCTCGGGGACCCGGACCGATTCCTCCCTGAAGGGGAGAACGGAATCCCTCCCACCTGGACGATCCTAGCTGGGACCCCGGATGGGGTCCGAGCCGCCGAGGCATCGTTGGCGGGGAGGTATCCACTCGGTCGGCCGGTCGTCCTCGGACCGTACTCGGACCGCGTGCTCTCGCTACTCGTGCGAGACCGGGCGGAACGCGCACTGGGTCGCCCCGTCCCGCCCGAGCTCGTCGCCCGCGTCGTCACCCGGGCCGTGGAGGACGGAGCCAGCGCCGCGCTCGCCCTCGACCAGTTGCGCCGAGAACTGCTGGGGAGTCGGCGCTCGGGTCGGGAGCGTCTCCCGCTGGGCTTGCGTTCGTGTCCCGTCGCGGTCGAACCCCACGTCGTCCAGGCGATCGAGTCGGCCGTGCGGGGTCAGGAGGCGCGGGTGGGGGAGGTCCGTCGGTGGGAAGCCGAGCTCGCCGCCGCGGAAGGCTCCCGACCGTTGCCGGCCACGACCCTCTGGCGGCGGATCGTTCGTCTCGAACAGGCCGGGTACCTTCGACGGGAGATCCGCCCGGGCGGGATGGGGGGAACGCGTTCGGTCGTACGCGTGCTCCTCCCCGTGGACGAATGGGTCACGTCGGCTCTTCGGACGGATACTCGTCGAGCCGACGGGTCGTGGGTTTCCGCGCACTGGACGGCGACGCCGGGACCGGCTCCGGAGGAGAAGTTTCTGGGGCCGGGAGTCCTTCCTCCTTCCGGCCCAGCTGACTGAGCACCATTCGGGCCAGTTGGGGCGATTTCAGGGCAGCCGATACCCGGTCCACCGGGGCCCGACGGAGCGCTTCGCGGTCGGCGAACCCGGCCTTGAAGAGCATGCGGGCCCGAACCCGGCCAATGCCCCTCAGTCGGACCAGGTCGAGCAACTCCTCCCGGGCCCCGTATCGGACCCGGGTCGCGAGGTCGTCCAGCGCGCGACCCAGTCTCCTCTGGAAGACGGTCGCGAGCCGCCCCGCCCCGAACAAGAGCCACTCGGCATCCTCGACCTTCGAGCGGAGGTCCCCTGCCCCGATCGCCCAACGCTCGCTGAGCTCGACGATGGGGACCTCGTCGATCCAGTCCTCGAGGACGGAGGCGGTCTTGAGCGCCGCCAGGGTTCCGTCGAGGTCCAGGTGCAAGGGGGGTTCGTCGGGCTTGACCAGCATCTCCTCAACCTCGTCGGTGAACCGGCCCATGAGGTCGGCCTCCTCCCCCCGGCGGAGGTAGAGAGGAGGGAGGTCGGGGGTGGACGCGATCGCGGCCAGGAGGGCGAACGGTTTCACGCCGAGCGGGGCTCGTTCGAGCACCTGGCGGAGGACGACGGCCGTCAGAGGGTCGAGATACAATTCGCTGGTCAGGCGTCCGAACCGCGTGGCCTCGAGTTGGAGGCCGGGGGTGAGCAGTTCGTTTTCCTCGAGAAATCGACGGACGTTGCGGACCTTGGTCTCGAGCTCCACCAGGGGAAGAGTCCGGCCGTAGAACGTGGCGGCGAAGAACGAGGTGAGCTCGGCGGGGCTCCGGACCGCCCCGCTCGCGACGAGTGCGAGCACGTGCATCCGGAGGGCCGGCTCAGCGGCCAGCCGGCTCACGACGTCCTCCGGTGGTGCGGACAGATAGTCATCGAGCAGTCGTTCCTCGTCGTCGACGGTTCGGGCGAGCAGCAGGGCCTCGCCCGAGGAATCGAACCGGGGTCGGCCGGCCCGGCCGAGCATCTGGTGGATCTCGCCCGCCGGGATCGGCATCTGCATCCCGAGGCGGCCCTCATACCGGCTCGTGTCCCGGACGATCACGCGGCGGGCCGGCAGGTTGATCCCGGCGGCGAGCGTCGGGGTGGCTACGAGGACCTTGACGGTCCGCTCGCGGAATGCCTGCTCGACCACCCGCCGCTCGGGGTTGGTGAGGGAGGCGTTGTGGAATCCCACCCCGTTCGGAAGGAGTCCGTGCAGACGCCGCATCCCTTGCGTATCCTCGTCGGAGGCCTGACCGAGCGACTCCGTCCAAAAGCGGGCGCGCTCTCGCTCCGCCCCGGAGAGGAGCGGCCGTACGATGGGGATGAGAGACTCGGCGACCTGTTCGCTGGCGCGCCGGCTGTTGACGAATACCAGGGCCTGGCCGCCGTCCTCGATCACCGATCGGACCAGCCGCGGAACCGCTTCCCCCGGAGGACCGATCTCCCGCGTGGAGAGGTCGGTGAACGTGATGCGGCCGTCCGAGTAGACCCCGAGCTTGAGCGGGACCGGACGGAAGTCGCTCGCCACATGGCGCGCTCCCAACCAGTCCGCGACCTCGACGGAATTCCCGACCGTCGCCGATAGCGCGACGACCTGCAGGTCTGGGTACTTTCGGCGCAGGCGGGTCAGGCTGACTTCGAGGGTCGGACCGCGCTCCGGGTCCCGCAGCAGGTGGACCTCATCGGCCACGACCACGCCCAGTCGGTCGAGCCACGGACTGCCGCGTCGGAGGAGGCCATCCGCCTTCTCGCTGGTCGCGACCAGGACGTCCAACCGGTCGAGCTTCTCCGCGGAGAGGTCAAAGTCGCCGGTGGAGAGACCCACCTTGAGCCCGAGCTCGGAGAACCGCTCCAACTCTTCGGCCTTCTCTTGGGCCAGCGCGCGGAGCGGGACGAGGTAGAGGCCGGTCCGATGCGCCCGGGTCGCGCGGAGCAGGGCGAGGTACGCCACGAGGGACTTCCCGCTCGCGGTCGGGCAGGCGAGCAGGAGGCTCTCTCCGGCCAGGACCGGCCCGAGGGCGGCCACTTGCGGAGGATAGAGCGAGGTGATCCCGTCCGCCTCCAGGACCCGTCGAAGGTCAGCGTCGAGGGGCAGGTCGGCTAGTGGTACGGAGGCCACCGGTCCCTTGGCTGGGTTCGGGGAACGAGTCGGCGCTCGGGGCCGGGGAGACACGGGGCCCGGAGTGGGGCGTGGTACTAAGCGGTTCGCGGCGGGTCATCCTCGAGGAGCGCGCGCGCGAGGATCAGTTCCTGGATCTCCGTCGTTCCTTCCACGATCGGGAACACGCGTGCATCCCGCAGGAGACGCTCCGGGGCCGCTCCGGAGATCGCTCCCGACGGTCCGGCGACGTCCATCCCCGCCGAGGCGATGAAGACGGCCGCCCGGGAGGCGACCAGCTTGGCCGCGGAAGCTTCGGTCGTGAACGGCTGACCGGAGTCGCGTCGTCGCGCCGCTCCCTCCACCAGAGCCCGCGCAGAGGCCAATTCGACGAACGATCGGGCGAGGAGCGTGCGTTTCCAGTCGGCGTCCTCGAGCCGCACCCTGCGTCGCATCTCCTCGAAGGCTGCCCGCGCGACTCCCAACGCACAACTCGCGATACCGACCCGTCCTCCCGCGAGCGCGCTCAGGGCGACCTTCAGTCCTCCGCCCTCCGGTCCGAGGAGCGCCGTTGCCGGAAGACGAACATTCTCCAACAAGAGCTCCGTCGTTTCACTTCCGCGCAGTCCGAGCTTGTCGAACCGTTGGGTGACCGAGAATCCCGGAGTCCCCCCCGGGACCAGGAACGCCGAGATACCGTGCGAGCCCAGGGACGGGTCGCGGGACGCGAAGACCAGCAGTAGGCCCGCCGTGGCGGCGTTGGAGATGAACGTCTTCGAACCGTTCAGGACGAACCCCTCGGGGACGTGCTCGTAGCGGGTTCTCAGGGACGCCGTATCGGATCCGGCGCCGGGCTCCGTGAGTCCGAACGCCCCGATCCGGTCTCCTCGAGCGAGCGCGGGGAGCCAGCTCGCCTGTTGCCCGGCCGTGCCCCACTGGGAGATGGGAGTGGCGCAGACCGAGAGATGGACTGCGAGCGTGACCGCGACGGCGGCGCTCGCGGCCGCGAGTTCCTCGAGCACGGCCGAGACCGTGGCCGTGTCGGCCGGTTGGCCCCCCCAGTCGGGCGGGAGCCCCAAGGCCGTGAATTTTTGAGCCGCGAGGGCGCGTACGAGTTCCGACGGGATCCGGTCGTCCCGGTCGATGGATTCGGCCCGCGGTCGGACGTACTCCGTGGCGAAGGTCTGGGCCGCGGCCCGCCACTCGGTTGCCGAGCGCGGTCCCGCGTCCGTCACTTCGCCGCCCAGTACGACATACGCTTAATGCGTGGCGGCGGGTCGCCGGAACGGGCCGACGGTGGAGACGATGGTGGACGGGCCGACCACGAAGGACCGGTTCACCGCCCTCGATACCCTCGCAGTCGTCCGGGAGGTCCGGGCGCTCGATCGCACCCACGTCGACAAGGCCTTCGACCTGGCGGAAGGGGGCTGGTCGCTCGCGCTCCGAGCCCGCGGCGAGGGTCGTCGCGAACTCCTCCTCGTCCCCGGTCGCTACGCCGCCCTCCTTCCCTTCGGTTCTGAGCGGTCGGAGGAACTGTCCCCCTTCGCCCGCGAACTTCGCCGGCTGCTCACCGGTGCGACGATCGAGCACGTCGCGGAGCCCGCGGGCGAACGATTCCTCGAGATCGGATTCACGCGCGGCGATACTTCCTCCGAGTTGCTCCTCGCCCTCGAAATGTTCGGGACGGGCAATGTCACCGTCGCCCTCGACCAGAAGATCGTCGCGGTCGCGTTCACGAAGCGCTGGGCCCACCGGCTCGTCCGCGTGGGCGCGGAGTATGTCCGCCCTCCGGTCCGAACGGACCCGTGGTCCCTCGAACCCGCGGGAATCGAGGAGATTCTTTCCCGGTCTCGGACCGACCTGACCAGCACGCTCGCGGCTCGTCTCGGCCTGGGAGGTCAGCTAGCGGAGGAGCTCGTCGCCCGCATGGGCGTGGACGGCCACCAGCCGTCGACGACCGCCCCCGCGGACCGGGCGCGGGAGCTCCACACGGCCCTCTCCGAACTTCGGGGTGAGATCGGCGACCGACCGGCCGGATTTCTCTACTCTCGGGACGGAGTACTGGTCGACGCCACCCCCTACCGTTCCCGTCGATGGGAGGGGCTTCCCGGCGTGACCGAAGACCGTCGGCCCACGTTCTCGGACGCCGCACGGGAGTACTTCCGGGCGGTCGTCCCGATCCCGCCCAGCGCCCATGAAGTGGCCGCGACCGCGCAACGGAAGGAGATCGAGCGGCTCTTGGAGCGGCAGACTCGGGCGATCGACGACCTGACGAAGGAGATCACGGACCTCCAAGCGGGCGCGGAAACGATCTTGGCCCACTACGGGGAGGCCGAGACCGCGCTCGAGCGGGCCCGTGCCCTCGGAACCGGCCCACGAGAGGTCGAGGTCGACCTCGACGGCCGGCGGGTCGTCCTCGGCATCACGGAGTCTCCCCGCGAATCCGCCCAGGGACTTTTCGAGGAGGCGAAGCGACGGACCGCGAAACTGGCCGGGGCGCGCACGGCCTTAGCCGAGACCGCCACCCGTACGGTCACGGACGCCGCGGGGTCGGGGTCGGGCCGCCCTTCCAAACCCGGCTCCCCCGGCGCCCCGAAGAAGCCGTTCTGGTTCGAGAAGTTCCGTTGGTTCATCAGCTCCGAGGGCGCGATCGTCATCGCCGGTCGGGATGCGCCTTCCAACGACCTGGTCGTGCGCCGGAACTTGAAGGACGGCGACTTCTATCTGCATGCGGACCTGCACGGGGCGGCGAGCGTGATCGTGAAGCGACCGACCGGGACGGCGACAGTCGGAGAGCCGACGCTTCGGGAAGCGGCGCAGTGGGCCGGCTGCTTTTCGAAAGCGTGGCGCGCCGGCCTGGCTTCGACCACCGCGTTCTGGGTCACTCCGGACCAAGTCTCGAAGGCCGCGGCGTCCGGGGAGTTCGTGCCACGGGGTGCTTGGGTGATCCACGGGACGAAGAATTTCGTCCGGGACACGCCGCTCGAGATCGCGCTCGGCGTGGTTCTGTACGAGGGGGCGGAACGGTGGATGGCCGCTCCCGAGCCGGCCGTTCAGTCCCGGGGAACCGTTCGCGCGGTCCTGCGACCGGGCGAGGAGCGCGACCGCGCGACGATCGAGCGGTCGCTCGCGTCGTCCCTCGGCGTGTCCCGGTCGCTGCTCCAGTCCCTACTCCCAGCCGGCGGCATCTCGGTCCTGCGGACGTAGAGGCGCTCGACCTCCTCGGCGGGGAAGACGTCCCCCGGCATTCTCCAAGTGTGACCCCGCGCGCGCACCGCCGCGATCCACAGAGGACGGTTCTCGACCACGATCGACGTGCCCACCTCGTAACGGGTGCCGGCCGTGTAGGGAAGGCGGGTCGTCCGGGTCAAACGTCCGATGACGATCGAGACCTTCACCGACGGGACGGATTCGCGGGTCACCCACAGCGTGGCTATCTCCTCGGTCCGTGCATCGGACACCCGCTGACCGGAGAAGAGGTCGATGCGCCGAATGCGCAGGGTCGGGTCCTGCAAGGGAAGGCCCGATCCGACTAGCACGCGACGGTGGCGGGGGAACTGCATTATCGAGCGGCTCGACCGGTCGTATTCGGAGATGACCACGCGCACATCGACCGTGGCCTCCGGAGCGGATTCGAACGGATGGGTGAGGCGGCACTCCTTGCATCGGGCGACCCCCCGCACCGTGCCGCCACCGGTTCCGCCGGGGACTACGCGGAGAATGCGATGGGCGGTCTCCCGCCGGCAGCTATCGCAGTAGATCTGGGCGGAGGCGATGTGGCGCCCGCTGGAGGACTCCGGTTCTTCGGGCGGTGCTTCCGGTTCGGGTTCCATGAAGTCTCCGTTGCTCCTGCGACCGACCGGACTCACCGGGGTCCGGGCGCTCCGGACGGGCTCGCCGGGGGAATCGACCCCGCCGGCCTCACCTCATCATCCCGCTCGAGCACGTCCGGCCCGTCGTGGTGCAGCGCGCCCTGGGCATACGCCAGTAGTCCGATGGCCCCTCCGGCCAGAAACCTTGGTTCCGTTCGACGCGTCAGTCGGAGAAGACGCAGGTACTCGGAGTATCGGTAGCCCATGACACGGAACTTCCGGGCCGCCCACATGGTGTGAGTTCCGCGACGCCATGGGCTGACGCTGGGGGCACGGCCCTTCGCTCGAGGCTTGAGGTCGTCGGCGAGCTTGGGCAGCAGGCACCGCTCGACTCGAAGGCCGGCCCGGAACGCGCGGAGCAAGAGCGGTGGATCTTCCCGTTCCTGTCGTTCCTCATAGCCCCCTGTGCGGTCGAATCCTGCCCGACGCCACGCGTAGAACCGGGTGGACGACGGGTCCCAGTCGTGAGCACCCACCGCGAAGGCGGCATCCCAGGTCGGCGTTTCTCGAAGTCGGGCCGCCACCGTTCGGAGGACGCCGTCGACATACCGGTTGTCCCCATCGACTTGCGTCAGGACGATGGGGGCGTGCGAGGAGGCCACGGCCAGGTTCCGGCCGATCCCGCGGTTGCATGCCTTCTCGATAACGGTGAGCCGAGGATCCGCTGCGGCTAGTTCGCGAAGGATCTCCTGCGTCCCGTCGTCCGAGAGGGCATCGACGATGACCAGCTCCCCACCATCGGCTAGATGGGGCAGGATCGTTCCGAGCGATTCTCGCAAGGTACGCACATTGTTGCGCACCGTCATGGTCACCGCGAACCAGGGAGCGGGGGCCGTCGGCGGTGTCTCGAGAGAACCCGGGGCCATCGGAGCGGGAGCAGGGCCGGGGTGGATAACGGATTCTGGTACCCTCGCCAGCACCGCCAAGTTGATTTTGTCGCACTCGCACGGTGCTGGTGATGGAGGGGCGACCCGCGGTCTCGTTCTGCGCGACGAACCTCAACACGGGCGACCGATTGCCGGCTTCGCTCGACAGTATCCGGGAGATCGGGCAGGCGACCGCGCAGCCGTTCGAGATCGTCGTAGCCGACGGTCCCAGCCAGGACGGGGCCCGGACGTTTCTGGAGCAGCAGGTCCGGTCGGACCGAAGGTTCCGCCTCGTGCCGCACTCATTCCGGAACCGCGGCCAGGGGCGCCGGCTCGCGTTCGAGGCCAGCCGAGGGACGACGATCATCCCCTTCGACACTAGCCTCGCCTACGCCCCCCGGTACGGCGAACTGGTGCGACGGTATCTTTCACTCGCGACCGAAGCGATGCTCTTCTCCGAGATCTGCGCGCTCCGCCGGTCCACCATCGAGTCCGTAGGGGGCTGGCGCGACCTGGTGGGCGGGGAGGACATCGACCTATACGCGCGGGTGATCGCACGGTTCGGCCTCGTAGCCTACCCGACGGCTCGGCGGGAGTCGCAGTCGGAACGCCTCTCCTCCTACGAGCGACAGATGCGCTACGTCCGCGGGTCCCGGCTGGCCCGACTCCGCCGGATCTACCAGGTACAGCGGGACCAGATCATCGGCGCCCACTACCAGGTCAGGGACCTCATGGACTTCAATCGGCGCAAACCGGCGGCCCGCCGGGCCGCGTACCGAATGTTCTTCACTGTCGCGGCCCTCGGCGCTCGGTTTTCCCCCCGGAAGCCGTTCGCCCTCGGTCGGAACAACTACCTCATCCTCCGGGAAGAAACGTTCCGTTCGATGCTCGAAGGACGCCATTCCGCGCTGGGATGGGCGGAGCCGGGACCGAAGTTGCTCCTTTCCCAAGACGAGGTGGACTATCTCGAGCGAAACTCCGCCCTCTGGCAGGCGGAGCGCGCCCGGATTCCGGAATTGTACGAGGTCAAGTAGACCCTCGCGGACCGGCCCGCGGCGGATGGGGCTGCCCGAATTTGAATCGGGGTCCCGAGCTCCCAAAGCTCGAAGGATGGACCAATAGAGCGGGTCGAGATGCGCGTCTCGAACCCGTAGCTACCCCACAGCCCCGCATCGACGCCTAGACCGCGTCCACCCGTTTCAACGTTCGGCCGATCAGGCACTCGGCTGCAACGGGGTCGACCCGTTCGATCCGGTACCGCTGTTTGGGCGGCAACGACGGGCCGGCGCAGTCCCACCAGTTCGGGCAGTCCAGCCGGCGACAGGCGAACCGTCCGATCTCGACCGAACTGCCGACGACCGCGCTGCGGGACTCGACGACGAGTGTCCGTGCGACCGATTTGACTTCGACGACGTTCGCGTCCGTCTCCTGAAGGGCGCAGGGGTGCTTGACGGTCCGCACCTTAGTCACCGCGTAGCGGCGTCCGACGTCGAGCGTGAGGCACGCGTGTCGGTAGGGGCAGGTCCGGCAGACCGGAGCTCCGCCCTCGTAGACGAATTCGAACCCTTCCTTCGCTTCCGCACTTGCCAGTAGCGTGATTTCTGCCATGTTAGCCCACCACTCCCGTGACGCTGGCCAGCCGTTCGGCCGCTTCGCGGCTGAGTCCGTTGTCACCAAGGATCGTGTAGCGCTCGGGGCGGATCGAGTGCGCGAGGACCAGCGCTTTCACGATCTCGTCCGGGCTCACGCCGAGTTCCCGAGCGGTCGTCGGGGCCCCGATCGTGTGGAGCGCGTTCTTGAGGCGGTGCCAATCGCCCCCGTGGAGGTACATCATCATGATCGCCCCGACGCCACACTGTTCGCCGTGAAGGCTCGGGTGCTCGGCGACGCGGTCGAGCGCGTGGCTGAACAGATGCTCGCTGCCGGAGCAGGGGCGCGACGACCCCGCCACGCTCATCGAGATCCCGGCCACCAGGATCGGCCGGATCGCCGTCCACACGGACTCCTCCAAGTTCGGTTTGATGGACGCGGCGTGGTCGATGATCTCCTGGGCCGCGTACTCGCTGAGGGTCGCGGCGGTGCTCGAGTACTCCTCGTTCCGCAGGCGGACCGCAAGACGCCAGTCCAGTACGGCCGTGACGTTCGAGATGACGTCCGCACAGCCGGAAGCGAGCAGTCGGAAAGGAGCCTTCACGATGAGCTCGGTGTCGGCGATGACCCCGACCGGGACGGCCGCCTCCGCACTGACGGTGCGCTCGACCCCGTGGATCGAGGCGCGGGGCGAGGAGATTCCATCGTGGGCCGCGGACGTGGGCAGGCTCACGAACGGGATCTTCTGCCGCGCCGCGACGACCTTCGTGATATCGATCTTGCTGCCGCCGCCCACACCGACCAGGAATTGGGCCCCCAGGGCGCGGGTCTCCCGGTCGACGCGGGCGACCTCCTCTTCGGTGGCCTCGCCCGCGATCAGCGTGGCGGCGTCGAACCCCGCCTCGCCCAGTATGAGCGTCGCGCGGTTCCCCGCCAGCTCCGCCGTGCGGGGTCCGGTGACCACCACACCGCGATGCTGGAAACCGAATTGTCGGCACGTCGAACCGAGGTCCGCCAGGACTCCGTGGCCCACGAGTACGACCCGCGGAAAGACCATTCCGCGCGCCTTCCCGAACGGGAAGTCGTGCCCGCCCATCGAGTGTTGAGAACGCGCGGCTTCTCCCGACATTGCCGAGAGAGCGGACGGGGGGCGCGACCTCATTAGCCTATCGCGAAGGCGCCCCGAGGGACGCCGGGCCCGGCTATCGGCCGGGGGTATCTCCCCAGAGCACCTTATGCTCTTGGAGCATCACCCGTACGTCGAGGCGATCCTTCAGCACCCAATCCGCGAGCCTCCCACCGTCCGTCCCCCAGACCGGCTGTAGCACGATTGCCGCCGGTCCCGGATAGGTTCCGAGCACTCGTTTCGCGTAGAGGTAATCGGGACGGTCGCCGACCACGAATTTCATCACATCCGACTCCCGGAGGAGCGGTAAGTTCTCCCATCGGTTGTGCCCCTCCATGTGGGAGCTGGGGCACTTCACATCGACGCTGAGAATGACGCGAGGGAAGGGGAGGTACGGCGTCACATCGAGCGATCCTCCGGTCTCGATGACCGTCGTGATCCCGAGCGCGGAGAGGCGGCGTACGAGCTCGACCGACTCTCGCTGGAGCAGCGGCTCGCCGCCGGTTAGGCAGACGTGCCGAGTCCGGTGGCGGGCGACTTCCCGGAGGAGCGAGGGGATCGAGCGCTCCCGACCCGCCCCGAACGAGTACGTAGTGTCGCACCACGTGCACCGGAGGTTGCAGCGTGCGGTCCGGATGAAGGTCGTACGTACCCCGGTGAGCGGGCCCTCGCCCTGCACCGAGTGGAAGACCTCGATGATCCGCATGGATGGGCCACTCGGCGTCGGTGCTAAAGGAGTTCGGCTGACGACTCGTCGGCCCGACCGGCGACTCCTCAAATAGAGCCCCCGCGTCAAAGGCCCGTCATGGACCCGTCCCGCGACGCGCACTGGCAAGAAGCTTGGGCGGGCGCAGGCCTATCCCGAGGGCGACGGGTCCCGGGGCACCGGAAATTCTACGCACTGGTTGCTTACCCGGGCCCGAGCGGCTTTCTCCACGTCGGCCATCTGCGAGGGTATGCCTACGCGGACCCCCTGCACCGGTACCACCGAATGCGGGGCGAGGAGGTCCTGTTCCCGTTCGGGGTCCATGCTTCCGGGCTGCCGGCGGTCACCTGGTCCCGGAAGCTCCAGAACGGAGACCCCTCGATCCTGGAGGCTCTCTCCGAGCGCGGGATAGACGCCGCCGCGCGCGCGCGGCTCGAGGATCCGGAGGAGGCCGCCCGCTTCCTAGGTCGCGAGTATCTGCGAGTGTTCCGCCGCTTCGGGGCGTTGATCGACGAATCGACGTTCCTCACGACGGTGGACGAGGACTACCGGGCCTTCATTCGATGGCAGTTTCACACGCTCCACGCCGCCGGCGCGCTCGTCCGGGCAAGTTACTTCTCCTCGGTGTGCCCCGTCTGTGGACCGGTCGCGGTCGACCCGTCCGAAACGGACCTGCAGTCGGGCGGAGATGCCGAGATCGTCAAATTCACGACGGTGCCGTTCCGACTGGACGACGGGCGGATCCTCCTCGCAGCGACGCTGCGCCCGGAGACGGTGTTCGGGGTCACCAACGTCTGGGTCGCCCCCGACGAGATGCTCGTCGTCTGGCATCATGATTCCGGAGCGTACCTGATGGCCCGGCCCGGTGCCGAACGAATGGTCGAGCAGCACGGAGGGCATCTCGGCCACGAAGTCCCCGTCGCCAGCCTTCGAGGGAGGCAGGTTCACGTTCCCCTCCGGGACACCAGAGTTCCGATCCTCGAGAGTGCGGTCGTCGATCCCGGGATCGGCACCGGGATCGTGATGTCGGTTCCCGCGCACGCTCCCGCGGACTTCGCCGCGATCGGGGCACTGTCGGGCGCGGAACGCGCCCGACTGGGCGCGCCTCCCGTCCTCCTGGAGATCGACGCGAACGAAGCTTTGTCGAGCTCTGAAGAGGCCCTTCGGGCGGGCGAAGGACTGCCGGCCGAACGGGCGCTCCGGGCGGTGGGGGCCACTTCGCTCGCCGAGGGGGACGCCGTCCAAGAGGCGACCGAGCGGCTCTACCGGTTGGAATTCGTCCGGGGTCGCATGACGGTCCCCGCGCTCAAGGGCGTGCCCGTTCGAAGAGCTCGAGAACAGGTAGCCTCCCAGCTGCTCCCCCTGGGCGGAAGCTTCGAGCTGCAAGAGTTCACCAAACCGGTCATCTGCCGAAACGGACATACGGTCGTCATTCGGCGAGTGCCGGAACAATGGTTCCTCCACTACTCGGACCCCGACTGGAAAGCCGAAACGAAGGAGCTCGCGAGCCGGATCACCACCTGGCCGTCGGAGTACGGACGCGAGTTGCCGTCGATCCTCGACTGGTTCGGGGACCGCCCCTCGACCCGGCGCGGGGCCTGGCTCGGGACGCGGTTCCCCCTCGACCCGGAATGGATCATCGAACCGATCGCCGATTCGACGTTCTACATGGCCTACTTCGTGGTCCGACGGTTCGTCCGCGACGGTCGCTTGAAGGTCGACGACCTCAGCGACGCGTTCTTCGATTTTGTCTTCCGAGGGCAGGGGTCCGGGGACCCCGCGGTCGATCGGGGCGTCCAGGAGGAGGTTCGAGAGGAATTCCGGTACTGGTATCCTCTCGACTTCAACATCGGCGGAAAGGAGCACAAACGCGTCCACTTCCCGGTCTTCCTCTACACGCACGTCCGGCTCGTTCCTCCGGAGCTCCAGCCCCGCGGGATCTTCGTCCACGGATGGATCACCGGGCCGGCCGGGGCGAAGATTTCGAAAAAGGAGGTATCCAGCAAGGGCGGGAAGATCCCCTCGACGGATCGCGCGATGGAGGAATGGGGGCCCGACCCGATCCGTCTCTACTTTCTTCTGGCGGCCTCGCCGTCGCAGGACTTCCAGTTCGAAGCGACCCACGTGGACGCCGCCCGATCCCGTCTGGGCGACATCGAACGGCTGGTGCGTGAAGCCATCGGAGACGCGGCCGGCCCTCCGGAGCTTGACGCTTGGCTCGAGTCGGCCACGCACGATTGGGTACGGCGGGCCCATGCAGCGTTCGAGGCGACGGACCTCCGTCGAGCCGCTGAGATCGTCTACGTGGAAGTACCGGCCCTGCTGCGGAGATACTACACACGCGGCGGTTCCCCGGGCCGGGCGACGGACCGCCTCGTCCGGGCCTGGAACCTATTCCTGTCCCCGATCACCCCCCATCTCGCCGAGGAAGTGGGGGTGGGGCGATTTTCCTCGCTGGTCGCCCGGGCTCTACTGCCTGCTGCCGACACGTTCGCAAGCTCCCCGGCAGCGGAAGCCCGGGAATCGTACCTCGATCAGGTTGAGGAGGACCTGCGAGCGGTCCAGCGCGCGTCCGAGGGTCGGGGCGAAGGGAGCGCCGGGGAATTGATCTTCTACGTCGCCGACCCATGGAAGGCGACGCTCGAGTCGTGGCTCCGCGACGAAGTCGACCGAAAGGAACCGCCGAGCGTTCGAGATATCATGACGCGGGTGAAGGACCATCCGGAGCTCGTGGCCCATCGGGGTGAGATCCCGAAGTACGTCGAGCGGGTCGGGGCGTCGCTCCGCTCCGAGCCGCCCCGCGAGGGGCCGGAGATCGACGAAGTCGCCACGCTCCGCGCGGCCGAGGGGTATCTCGTGCGTCGGTTCGGTTTTCGCTCGGTCACCGTGCACCGGGAGTCGGAAGCCGCCGAGCACGATCCCAAGGGACGTCGGGACCGGGCGCGACCGGGTCGGCCGGCGTTCTATTTGGTGGGACGTCCCGCGCCGGGCGCGTAGGCGGCGTCCCGCGCCTCCCCGGCCGGTTTGCGGGCGGCGCGGGCGGGGCGCCGGGTCCGGAAGTTGAGATGCATGCGCGAGGGCATCGGGTGCGGCGAAACCTTGCGGTATTTCGCCGACCGTTTGTGCGAGTAGCTCCGATCGACCCGGCCCGAGATCTCGAAATAGATCAGCTGGCCGACGGGCATCCCCGCATAGATCCGCACCGGGATCTTCACGCTCATCTCGAGCGTCCAATAGTTGCAGAACCCCTCGTCGCCCTTGCCCGCGGTCGAGTGGATGTCGACTCCGAGCCGTCCCAAGCTTGACTTGCCCTCGAGGAAAGGCACGTAGCCATGGGTCTCCGTGTACTCTTCCGTCACCCCGAGGTACAGTTGCCCGGGCACGAGAACGTAGCCGGCAGGCGGGATCCGGAACTCGCGGACGGGGTTGACCCGCCGAGCGTCCAGCGCTCCCCCCCGATAGACCGAAAGGAACGGGCCCAAGTGGACATCGTAGGAGTTGGTGCCGAGACAATCCGCGCGG
The DNA here is from genome assembly GCA_022750335.1 of Thermoplasmata archaeon. Classification (GTDB taxonomy): domain Archaea; phylum Thermoplasmatota; class Thermoplasmata; order Lutacidiplasmatales; family UBA184; genus Lutacidiplasma. Next base: position 28,457 of record JAKIVX010000012.1, read on the forward strand.
AACGGCCGGACGATGATCCGACCCCGCTCCATCTCCGCGCGGATCTTCGCATCCGAGAGGATCATGCGAGCGAGGGCGCCGAGCCGAGCCCGCTATTTAACGGGGGTCGGGGCGGCGGACGGAGTCTCGAGCAGGAGCGACGCGTACCCCACCACGTCCTTCATCGGAACAGCCTCCCCGGAGTGCCCCCATCGGAGGAGCCGGGCGGTGAGCGGCTCGGCTGCCAGCGCGGAGAGCAGGACCGTGGTCGGTGCGATCCCGCACATCGAAATGTCGTTCGTCCCCACCGTTTCATACAGCGCTCTCGCATCCCGAGCGAGGATCGCGTCGATCGCCAGCCGATCGAGGCGCTCCGCCGTCGCAGCCGGCACGTAGTGTGAGAAGTCGGTCGACGCGAGCAGGAGCGTGTCCTGGCCCCGGATCGCGTCGGCCACGACGCGTCCGACGCGCTCGAGAGCGGCGAAGGAATCGAACGGAACCTGCAACGGTACGAAGCGGGGGTGGGGCAGGACGTACTCGAGGAACGGAAGCTGCACCTCGATCGAGTGTTCGAGAGCCTGGGCCGATTCGTCGATCTCCACCGGGGGTCGGGACAGGGCCGCACAGAGCCGTTCGTCGATCGGGGTGGGGCCGAGGGGGGTCATCCACGGGACCTCCGAGAGGGCGGGGCCTCTGCCGGCGCCGTGGTGGTCGACCCCGAGGATGAGGACGGACTCGGGCGGTCGTTCGGCCGCGATCTCGGCAAAGGCGAGCGCTGCGATCGGGCCGCTGTACTCGTAGCCGGCGTGCGGAACGACGGCCGCGCGGATGCGACGCCCCGGCGATCGGTGCCGGGTCGGAAGCTCCCCCGGCCCGCGGTCGGACAGAAAACAGCCTTCGACCTGCCGTGCCAGCTCCGCGCCGGTGCCCGAGTAGAATTGGCCGGCGACGGCCGGTGGACGAGCCCGCATGCCCCCACCCCTAGGGGCCGGACAGGTCGGCGACCACGGAGTGGGCCTCCGCTTCCGAGAGGCGAGTGCGGACCGAGGAATGGAACGGGTTCGCCTCCCCGTAGCGGGGAATGACGTGGAAGTGAACATGGAAGATGATCTGACCGGCGGCGGCCCCCGCGTTCAGCGCGACGTTGTAGTCCGGCGTCAGTCGCTCCGAACGGCGAACCATCAGGTCGAGGGTGCGGATGAGGGCGTTCTGGGAGGCCGCGGGAAGGTCGGTCAATCGCGCCCCGTGATGCTTCGGAACGATGAGCAGGTGTCCCCGGGTGAACGGGAACAGGTCGAGAAAGGCCATGGTCGCACTGTCCTCATACACCGTGTACGCCGGCGACTCGTGCGCCACGATGCGGCAGAATACGCAGGGGCCGTCGGCCGGTGCGTCCGAGGTGGACATCGAGTTCGCGAGCCTCCTCAGGCCTAAATGATTGCCGCGGAGGAACCCTGGGGAGGTCACGTTGATTAGGAGAGGTCGACTAGGAGAGGCAGATGCGGAGTGGAACAGTCGCGAGAGTCACGGCCGTCGGTCTCCTGCTCGTCCTCAGCGGAGCGATGGCCGCCCTCGCACCGGACGGAAGCCCGGGGGCGAAACTCCCGTCCAGCCTCGCGCTCGTCACCGACGAAGTCGCCCTCCCCGATCACGCCCTGACTCGTCCGTTGAGCGCATCGACCGAGCTTTCGATCGCCCTGACCCTTCCGTACTCCCACTCCGTCACACTCTCCCGATTCCTCTCGAATGTCGAAGATCCTGCGTCCCCCGCCTACCGGCATTTCCTGACGGAGCCTCAGTTCGTTTCCGAGTTTGGGCCGACACCGACCACGGTCCAAGAAGTGACTTCCGAGTTGCGGTCGAGCGGTGCGTTGGACCTTTCCGTCACTCCTTCCCACAACGTCGTTTCGGCCGTGCTTTCTGCGGGCGCGGTGGAGCACCTTCTGGGAATTTCCATCCTCCAGTACGGGACGGCCGACGGACTCCCGCTCTACAGCGCGGTGGGGACCCCCGTCCTTCCCGACGCGCTCTCCGGCGACGTGATCGGGGTCGGTGGGCTCAGCGATGGGGCGGACCCGCTGCTTTCCTTCGATCTTCACGCCGGCGCGCTCTCCGAGGTTCCGGGATCCCGTGCGTCCCAGTTCGTCCTCTCGAACACGTCCGGGGAATGGTTCGTCGGTTCCGATTTCACCCAGGCCTACGGGGCCTCGTCCCTGTTCCCGGGAGGTTCGATCGGGGCCAACGGGACCTTTCCCGTTCACCTGGCGATCGCGACCTTGCTCGCGAGCGGATACAACGAATCGACCAACCAGAACCTTCCGGGGTGGGATCCTTCCGTCATCCAGACGTACTTCAACGACACCCTGCCGAAATCGTGGCCGCAGCCCACCGTCCGCGGCGTCCCGGTCGACGTCGACGGGATCGCCGCTCCGGCCCCGGGGTCGTTCGGATCGTTGAACGACTCCAGCCTCGATGAGTTCGAGAACTCGCTCGACCTCGAGATGGCCGGCAGCCTGGCTCCGGGGGCGTCCCTCTACAATTTCTACTTCGCGGGGAGCCTGCTCACCGGCAGCACCCCTATCGGGGATCTGGCGGACGACTTCGCAGACGACCTGAACGCAGCGCTCGTGTTCCCCTATGCGCCAGATACTCTCGGGGTGGTGAGCGGATCTTTCGGCCTTCCGGACCTCAACGATTCGGCGTGGGACTCGGACCTCACCATGGCCGCGGGGACGGGGGTGACGGTCGTCATGGCAAGCGGCGATCAGGGGGACGCGCCCGACTCGATGACCGGACGGGGCGACGGGCCGTGGCCGGTGTGGCCCGCCTCCGTGGCGTTCAACACGACCGGCGTCACTTCGGTCGGGGGCGTTTCGCTCTCGCTCGACGGGGTGCCCACGACCACCTTCAACGGAAGCTCCCTCAACGTGACGTTCGACTCGAACCTGACGGGGATTGGCGGGATGTCGGCCTGGTGGGACACCACCGGCTGTCCCACCCTCTGTGCCGGGACCGAGGGAGGGATCAGCGCCGTCTACCCGGAACCGTACTGGCAGCTCCATTCCGCCGCACAGCCCGACATCGTGAGGGCCGCCAGTACGCAGGGCGCGACGACGCTCGGGAGGGCAGGTCCGGACGTCGCGTTCCCGGCCAACTCGACCGTCGCGTACGTCTACGCCAACGCGACCGGGGCGGTCTACTTCACCGTCCTCGAAGGGACGAGCGTCGCGGCCCCCGTGTTCGCCGGATTGGTCGCCGACCTCATCGCGGTGGAGAACCGCTCGGGGCTCGACCTTGGCCTCGGGTACCTCGACCCCACGATTTACACGATGGGGAGCTACTTCACCGCCCATCCGGGCGCCGCGTCACCGTTCCTCGATGTGACGGTCGGGGAGAACTACGTGTTCTCGGCGACCGCCGGATGGGACGCCACGACGGGTTGGGGAGGACTCGAGGCGCTCCAGTTCCTCGCGGCGGACGAAAACCCGGTCGTGACCGAGTTCCACTACTCCGGCCCGACGCCCGGGATCGCCTCGCCGCCCAACGCCCCGATCTACGACCTCATGGTGTACGTGATCCTCGGGCTCTCCGTCGTGCTCGCGATCCTGGTGGTGATCATCTTCGCACGGCCCACCCGCCGTGCCCGGCCCTCCCGGGGCCGTTCTCCGTACGGAACGGGAGGACCCACCTATGGCCAGGTCTCGACAGCCCCCGATCCCGCCGACGCAACCCCATCGTTTGCCCCGACCGACGCCTACGAGGTCCCGCCCCCCCCACCGCCGGTCGAAGCCCACGCAGCCGCCACGTTCCTGTGCCCCTACTGTGGATCGGTCCGGCCGGCGGAGCCGGTCCGTTGCCCTCGGTGCGGCGCGCTGTAGAGGCGCGCCCGGCGTGGCCCCGACCCGTGCTCACGGGCGGAGCGGAAGGTCCCTTCCCTCGGACTTTTAATGAAGAATCCCTCGGTTCCGAATCGCGGGAGAGGGGAGTCAGCCGGTGACCGCGCATTCAGGAGTGACCCTCCGCCCGCAGCTGGGATTCTACGCGGCCGTCAGCACTGGACTCGCGGCGATCCTGGGGGCCGGGATCTTCGCGGTCATCGCCCCCGCCGCCGGCATCGCGGGTCCCGCGCTGCTGATCGCCCTAGGTCTCGCTGCTTTCGTCGCCCTCTGCAACGCGCTCTCGTCGACCCAGTTGGCCGCCGTCCTTCCTCGAACCGGAGGCACGTACGAGTTCGGCCGCCAAATGCTCGGCCCCTGGTGGGGATACTCGGCCGGTTGGATGTTCCTGGTCGCCAATACGGTGGGCCCGGGCGCGATCGCCCTCGCGTTCGGAGAGTACCTCTCCGGCGTCGTCCCGAGCTTCCCCACGCGGGCGATCGCCGTGTGTGCGGCCGTCGGGATGACCCTGTTGAATGCGGTCGGCCTCCGACGATCCGTCCGGGTGACCGAGGTCGTGGTCGCGTTTTCGGTGGTCGCCCTGCTCGGGTTTGTCGTGCTCGCCCTCCCGGCGGTGCAGTCCCGCAATTTCGAACCGTTCGCCCCCGGCGGGGTCACCGGGGTCCTCCAGGCCACAGCCCTCCTGTTCTTCGCCTATACCGGCTACAGCCGGATCGCGACCTTGGTCGAAGAGGTCAAGGATCCGGGACGCACGATTCCCCGCGCGACGGGGTTGGCCCTGGGGGGCGCCACCGCCATCTACCTGCTGGTCGCGTTGGTCACGGTCGGGGTCCTGGGGTCCACGCGGCTCGCCGCGTCCGGTTCCCCGCTCGAGGCCACCATGGTGGCCGCGGGCAGCGCGGCGGGGGTCGGGTTGGTGGTCGCCGCGGCGCTCTCCACGACCTTCAACGAGGGTCTCTCGGACCTCCTCGGGGTCTCTCGCGTCGCATTCGCGATGGGGCGGGGGTCCGACCTTCCGAGTCCGCTCACCCACCTCGGGCCGGGCCAAAATCCGTGGGTCGCGGTCCTGGCGGTCGGAGTGGTCGCCACGCTGGTGTCCGCCTTTGCCCCCTTCACGATCGCGATCGCCGTCTCGAGCTTCGGGACGCTCCTCTATTACACGGTGACCAATCTCTCCGCCTTGCGCTTGCGCCCGGAGCAGCGCATGTTTCCCCGAGTCCTCATGGTGGCGGGGCTCGTCGGATGCGTCGGGCTCGCCTTCTCCCTGGCTCCCCTCGAGATCGGGGTCGGGTTGTCCCTGCTCGGGGTCGGACTCCTCTTCCGGTTACTGTGGCTTAAGTCCGGTCGGGGGAGGCCCGCCCCACCTCCCCTCGTCGCCTGAGTCGAACGTTACCCGGTTCGATCCCTCGCCCGGATCCTCGGCGGGTGGACCCGACTAGACGGCTGGAGGAGCTTCGACGACGGGCGGAGGCGCCTCGGGGGGCTCCGCCGGGGGAACCGGTGCCTCGGGAGTGGAAGGTTCGAGCAACGGCGGCGGGGGCGGTTCTGCAACCGACGATGCTACGCCGAGCTTGGCCTCGAGGTATTTCCGGATCTCCTCGGGTCGGGAGGAGGGGATCCCGAAGTATTCGGCGAAGCGCCGGGTCGTCGTGAGTTCGAGCGTCGAGGCGTTGGGTTCGGTGTGGACGAGTCCCATCCCCCTCAAGTGCTGTACCTCTTCGTAGGCGACGTCCCCGAGCATCCGCACGAGGTGGCTCTGAAGGATCGGCTGGTGGTAGGCGATGAGCGTAAGGGCCTTGACCGTGCGGGCGCCCATCTCGACCGGAGTGACCGCGTGGACCGTCGCGACGTAGTCCTCCTTCAGCTGGAGGGCGAATCGGTCCCCCACCCGACGGACCTCGAGCGAAGATTGACGGTTCTCGTACGTCTGCTCGAGTGTTCGGACCGCTTTCTGTACCGGGCGGAAGTCGTCGAGCCCGAGCGCGTCGGTGAGCTCCTTCACGCTGAGCGGCTTGCCGCTGGCGAACAGCACGGCTTCGACCTGGAAGACCAACTCGTCCAATTTGGAGGGCATACGTCACACCTTCTCAGCGAGGCGGGCCCGGACCTCGGCGGTCCGGACGACCTCGACCGCGGACTCCCCGAGTATTTCCTGGTGGAGCTCGACCGAGCGTTCGCGCGAGAGGAAGAGGAGGGCGAGGAAGATGGCGACCAGTCGGTCCCGCCCGGTCAGCGGGCTCCAGAGGTCCAGCAGCGGGAACGGTTCGCCGACCGGATGTCGGCACGTCGCCTCCCACGTGTCCTCGAGATCGGTCTCGGGAACGTCCCCGTGGACGAGGACCTCGGGAGGAGCGCGTTGTTCCTCGCGCAGGCGCTCCCGCAACTCCTGGACCCGCAGCGAGCGCCGGGCATCGGCCTCGGCCTCCCCGAAAGCGCGGACCAATTCCAGGAGGGAGACGGGGCGCGTCTCGGGGTGGCGGACCATCTCGAGGAGGGGCGGAGGAGCGGACGAACCGAGGACCGCGCTCGTGACGTCGATCGCCTCGGGAGTCTCCATAAGCGGCAGGTAGCTGTCGTCGGGAATCGCATCCGCACCCCCGGCTCCAGCGTCGGTCGGAACCTCGACCGGCGTTTCCCGAGCGCGGAGCAGCACTTCCGACTGAAGGTAGAGGATGCTCCAGGCCATGTAGACGAGCCGTCCGGCGATCGCGAAATTGACGCCCCCCTCTTCCTTGACGCGGTCGAGGTAGGCCTGGGTGAACTTCACGAGGTCGATTTCCCAGGGGTCGAACTCCTGGTCCATGACCAGTTCGAAGAGGAGGGCGGTCGCCTTCTGGAAGGGATCCGCGATGACCAGGTGGACGCCGTCCTTCAGGTTCTCGACCAGGGTCAGGTACCGTTCGAGCAGAGGGGTGGTGTCTTCGGCCTCCCCGAGGAGCGAACGGTGGAACACGAGGTATCGCAGGACCTTCTCCGCCGCGTCGCGGGGGACGGCGGTCGGCGCGAGGATGATGGGGGTCTCCGTCGCCGAGAGGCTCATCGAGCCTCCAGCGGCGCGTTGGGCGCTGGGGCATCGGCGGCCCGGGCCCCATCCCGCGCCTCCACATCGTGGATGTCCTCGAGGTGGATCCCGACCACGCGCGAACATCCGTCACCCCGCATCGTGACGCCGAAGAGGTGGTGGGCGAACTTGAGCGTCACTTTGCGGAGGGAGATGACGATGAATTGGGCGCGCTCGGCGTTGTGGCGGAGGAGCCGGCCGACGTACTCCGCATTCAGACCGTCCAAGGACATGTCGACCTCGTCGAAGACGTAGAGGGGGCTCGGGTCGTAGCGTTGGAGCGAGAAGATGAACGCGAGGCTCGCGAGCGATTTTTCCCCGCCCGAAAGCTGCTCGAGCCGGGTGACGGTCTTCCCCACGGGCCGGGCCTTGATGATGAGGCCACCGGCGAGCGGGTCGACGGGGTTTTCGAGGGCGATCTCGCCCTCGCCTCCCGCGCTGAGTTCGCCGTAGATCTCCTTGAAATTCGTGTTGACCTGGATGACCACTTCGGAGAGCTTCTCCCGCTTGCGGCGTTCGATCTCGCCCACGAGAGCGACCAGCTCTGTTTTCTCGCTGGTGAGCCGCGATGCCTCGGTCCCGAACTCGTCGAGCCGGCCCTTCTCGGCGTCGTACTCCTCGACCGCGCGGAGGTTCACCGAACCCATCGAATCGAGCTGTCCGGTGAGGGTCGCGATCTTGCGCTTGAGCTCATCGAGAGCCACGGGCTTCTCATCCGGTTCGGGTTCCGGGAACTCGCGCAGCGCGGCTTCGAGGTCGTGGAATTTCGCTTCCGCCTGGGCGAGGCGGGTCTCCTCCTGGACGACGAGCCCCTGACGTGTCGTGAAATTGGCCTGAACCTCCCCGAGCTTCCCGGTGACCTGGAGGCGTTCCGCTTCGAGGACCCGTTTCTTGTCGGCCAGGACCTTCTGCGTGTCCCCCTGCTTCGACTCGAGCGTCTTGAGGGCGTCCAGCGAGGACCGGGCCTCGAGCAGCTCGGCCTGGGTCTTGGTGATCTCCTTCTTCTTGGACGCCAGCGACGCCTCCGCACCATCGAGCTCGGTGCGCCGACCCTGGAGGTTCGTGATCAGGGCCTGCAGCGAGGCCCGGGCGGACTCGAGCTCGCCGTTGACCTGAACGCGTTCGTCCCCCGTCTTCTGGGCGATCTCCTGGAGGCTACGAAGGCGGGTGGAGATCGCCTCGGGGAGTTGCCCGAGATACTGCTCCTGGGCCCTCGAGATGCGCTCCTTCAGTTGGGCGATCGACGTAGCGAGCTTTTCGGCGGATACCTCGGCCGCGGCCAACCCCGACGTGAGCCGCTTCGCCTCCGTCTCCGCGCTGGAAATGCGGGAGCGCGCCGTCGCCAACCGCTCCCGCGCCGCCGCCAAGTCCGAATCCAGTCCCTTTCGGTTTGATTGGCGGGCCTGATCTTGAATGGACCGCGTGGAGAGTTCCTGCGCCAAGACCCGGATCCGGTCCGACGCTTGGGTGAGTTCGACCCGCGCCGCCGCCTCCGCCTCGCTCTTCTCGCGGAGCTCGGCTCCCAGTCGTTTCAGCTCGACGGCACTGTCGGCACCGCGGCCCTGGTTCGATGGGTCGATGTAGCCTCCGGAGATCGCGCCGGTCGCCTCGATGAGATCTCCCGTCAGCGTGACCAGACGGACCCCACCCATCTGGGCCCGGGCCCGGGCGAGGTCCTCCATGACGACCGTCTCGCCGAAGACGTAGCCGAAGGCCGCCCGCAGCGACTCGTCGAAATGGACCAGGTCGACGGCAAAGCCCGCCGCCCCGGGTCCCTTCGCGACGAGGAGGGACTTGCCGTGGGGACGCCCGGGAAGCATCTTGTTGAGGGGTAGGAAGGTGGCTCGGCCTCGCTTCTCCTGCCGGAGAAGCTGGATACACTGCTCGGCGACCTGGTCGGTCTCGACCACGAGCGCCTGGAAGCGGTTCCCTCCAGCCGTTTGAAGTGCCGTTCGGTACTTCGGGTCGTACTCGGCCAGCTCCTCGACCGTTCCCTTGATGCCGGCGATCTTCCCCAGGTTTCGCTGTGAGAGCAGGAAATCGACCGCGGCCAACTGGTTCGGTCGGCCGCCCGACTCGGACCGTGCCTTGAGGCGAGCGTCGAGCGTAAGGTAGCGCCGGTTGAGCTCGCCGACCTCGCGGGTCAGGCGTTCCGCTTCGACGCTGAGGGACTGTTCGCGGGCTTTGACGGCGTGCAACTCCTTCTGGAGGTCGCCGGTCGGCGCAATCCCCGAGCCGCCACCACCGGACTCCTTGATCCGGAGTTCTAGGTCCTTGACCTCAACAGAGCGCTCGCGAAGATCATCTTCCGCTTGGGCCTGAAGTTGCTCGGCCGCCTGCAGCGACGCCTTCGCCGCCTCCCGTTGCTGGACAACCTCTTGCCACGACTTTTGTTGGAGTTCCGACTCGCGCTCGAGCTCGAGTTGGGCCTTGCGGGCTCCCGCGAGCCGGTCCTGAGACTTCCCGACCGGAGCGGTCGCCCCCTGGATCTCCTTGGAATTGGCTTCGGCCTGGGTCGAAAGTGCTACCAGTCGCTTAGAGAGTTCCTTGTCCTGACCCTCGAGCTTAGCGCGAGCCGTCTCGTCGGATTTGACTGCGGCGGTGAGCTCTTCGACCTGTTGGGCGAGGGCGTCACAGGCCTCGGACATGTGCGAAAGCGTCTGGTCGAGTCGGGCAAACGCGATCTTCTTTGCGTCGAGCTCCTCCTTGAACTTGAGAGCCGCGGCGCCTCCGGCCTCCGCGATCTCGTGGTCGACCGCCTCGACCGACTGCGCCAGCTCCTGATCGCGCGTGGTCAGCTGGGTCCGGGAGGCCTGCAGGCGGTCGATCTCAGACCGGGCGGCCTCGACCTGCTGCTGGCACGTCGCGAGTTCCTGTTCGGCGATCCGGTGGCCGGCGCGCGCGAGCCGGGCTTCGGTCCGGCGCTTGTCTTGCTGGAACTCCTTGTACTGGATGGCTTGGAGGCGCTGGCTTTCGAGGGCCCCCAGGTGGTTCTTGATCTCCCCGAGAAGGGTCTGGATCCGCTCCAGATTCGAGTCGAGGTCGGTCCGCTTGGCGGTCGCGCGGTCCAGTTCTTCGTCATACTGACTGATCCCCGCGAGCCTCTCGAGGAGACCCCGCCGCGGGACCGGGCCCATCGTGACGACCTTGTTGACGTCCCCTTGCTGGACGAGGTTGTATCCGTCGCCGCTGAGGCGGCCGTGGGAAAGGATCGAATCGATTTCCGTCTGGGTCGTTCGCTTTCCGTTGACGTAGAAGTAGGAGTAGTACCCGTCCGCATCAGAGGGGGCCAGTTTGACGTACCGGGTGACCTCCACCTCCGCCGAATCGACGGGCAGAAGCTTGTCCGCGTTGTCGAAGACGAGCGTGACCTCGCACTCCGTGGCGGCCTTCTTGGACGACCCGCCGTTGAAGAAGAGATGGGTCAATCGCTCGGCTCGCAGGGCCTTCGAACTCGTGGGGCCCAGGACGAACAGGATCGCGTCCGAGATGTTCGATTTTCCCATCCCGTTCGGGCCGGCGACCCCGGTGAATCCGGGTTGGAATGGGATCTCGGTCGCACCGGAGAACGACTTGAAGTTTCGGAGCTTGACGCGCTTCAGATACATCGAGCGTTCCTCCTCAGTGCGTATCCCTAGCGCCGTTCCCCGCGCTGACAGTGGGCTGTTTGTCAGACAGTTGTCAGCAGGCTTCGGGTCGGGTGTCCGCCATATTTAATGGCTGGGCTGAAGGGGTACTGTCCAAAATCGGGTGGCGGAGGGGTCTCGATTTCTCCGTGTGCGAGTACCGCGAGTTACCTCACCAACACGCTCTGAATGTGAGTCGAATGGGAGGTCAACCTTCCCTCCGCTGGCTTCCATGCTGCGTCGGGGGAGTGAGGGTGTCATATTGCCGCGGATGAGTGACCCGGGGGGATGGTGTCCAGACGACACTCGCAGCCCTTCGAGACGTAATCGTCCGCGTCCCGCGAGGAAAGGTGATCACCTATGGCGAGGTCGCGAGGGCCGCCGGTTTTCCGGGCGCTGCGCCCCTAACCGTGTGGGCGTTGCAACGTGGCCAGGGACTGCCCTGGCATCGTGTAGTGGGCGCGGGTGGTCGCATCTGTCTATTGGGGGACGAAGGCCGGGAACAGCGGTTACGCCTGGAAATCGAGGGCGTAACCTTCCGAGGAGACCGAGTCCGAATGGAACTTCACGGATGGAGCCCGAGGCCCCGCCGTCCACCAAGGGCTCTGAGCTGCAAACCTCGGAAGGGCGGTCGCGGACAGCCCAACGGACTGACGAAGGCCCATCAGCACCGCATCAAGAGGGCGCCTCGACGGCGGCTGGCAGGAGTTCCGGGTGATGGTCTGGAACGCCGCTCGAACGACCGGAAGACCCGAGAGGTCGGCCCTGCGACGTGGCTGGAGCGCCTCGAAGTCAGGGTTCTGACTCGATACTTTTGATCTTGCGGTCCGCAGCGGTCAAGGCGCGATCGTCCGCATTGGCAGTGACGATGTCGGCCGGTCGGCGCGTCTCCTGGGCCGTGTTGTCCGCGTCCTCCCATCGGACGGCGGCTTCTGCCCGTTCAAGGTTCGCTGCTTCGAGGCGCTTGGCTTTGTCGACCACGACGAGGCGTACGGCGGCATTAGGCGATAAGCACGGGGGTCGGGGCCGCCGCGGGTCGGGGCCGCCGCGGGTCCGGGGGAGTAGGTCCGGGCCCCCGTCCTGATCCGCGTCTAGGGGTTGGAGGAGGGCGGAGACCGGAGCTGTCGGAGGATTTGATGGGTCCCGACGAACACCAGGATCGGCGCGATGAGCCCCACGATCGGTATGATGGTCAGTATCCCTCCGACCTTCGTGATGGTAGAATCGAAGCGTTTGCCGATGCGGTAGACTCCGATGACCAGGCCGATCCATCCGAGGAGGGCGAGGAACAGTCCTCCGAGCACGGCCAAGACTGCGCCGGCAAACTGCGAGACGTTCAGGCATGATGAGGAGGCGCCGGAGGCTGAACAGGCGACCGCATTGAGGAAGTCCGAGAGCACGAGGGCGACCCCCACTAGGACCAGGAGGAGTCCGAGGAGGCCGACGACCATCAGGGCGACCGGCCCTCCGAATCCGGGGGCGGCCTTGCGGAGGGTGTTGAACGAGACGAAGTAGAGGATGAGGGAGACCAACGACAATACGGCACCGATCGCGAGCACGATCAGGATGTCTTCGATCGAAGCGACGGTGGCCTTGCCCGAACCCAAGTGGAATCCACCATAATGAAACTCCACGCCAGTGACGTAGATGATCGCGATGGGACCGAGCCACGCGATGAGCAGACCGAGAAGGCTCGTCAGCGCTGCGGCCCGGGCCCATCCGACCCCCTTCCGTTCGACCGAGCGATCGCCCATGGGGGGCGTCGACATCGTTCCAGGCGGAGAGGCCATTGCGCCACCAGAGGGGTTGGGAGGGGAGTTCACGAGTGAGCGCGTAGGACTCGTCCCTTAAGAAATCTTGCAAGCGATATCCCGGGCGCCGTCCCCTGCCTTGGACCCTGATTCGAAATCAAGAGGCCATAGTGCCGGGCAAAAGGTGCGGTTCGCTCGACCCTCCCGATCCGCAGTAGGATACTCCACCGCCCGGCGGAACTCGCGAGAGGAGCCGTCATTACCCGGTCCTTCCTCGTAGACCACAATGAGCGAAAACGGACCGCGCGAGGGAACGCGGGACCTCCCCCGCTCTGGGCCCGATGCGGGCCGAAGGGCGGTCGATAGCCGCTCGGCGGCGGGAGCCGCCTATCAGTCGATCTCACGTCGCGCCCGCCGACGGCGCGAGGAGATCCTGGCACTCGTTCGTGCCGGACTCTCCTCCGAAGCGGCTGCACGTCGATACTCCCGAGACCACCCTCTCGAACCAGAGGTCTCTCCGTCGGAGGTCACCGCCGCCCTCGCTTCTGGGAAGACGTCGCAGGGCGCGCCTAACGCTCTCAAAGTTTGAGTCCGGTTGGTGCGCCCGCCCGACCGCCAGGAGGGGGCCGGGCCCTGAACGCACCTTCCGAGAGACGTATATCTGGGCGGTAGTTCCGAGGCGCATGCGGGGCTACCGACCGATGCGAATCGCACTCGTGCTAAGCGCCACGGTCATCATGGTCGTCTCGTCCTTGTTCGCCATCGGGGTGGCCTCTGCGACGACGCGTGGCTCCGGAGGCGGGCCGGCCTCCGTTCTCGCGGACGGTTCGAGCCCAGCCCTCCCGTCACAGCCACGGAACACGGGCTTCGCGCCTTCCGACTCGGTCGTCTCTCGAATCCACGCGGACCTGGCCGCCGACCATGTCCCGGCCCGAGACGTCTTCCTACCGAACCTGAATGCTCGCGTTCCCGTCGTCGATCAAGCGGTCGCCCCACTCTACTCGGAGGCCCCCGCTCCGATGGGCCTCGGCGACTTCGGCCTCGCGCAGGTTGGAGGGAAAAACGTCGGGTCGATCTCGTACACCTCCAGCGTTGAAGGAGTGCTCCAGCTCGATCAGCTCAACGCGACCTATCTGGACGGGAACGGACCCGATTCGGTCTCGATCCAGTTGAACACCGTGTTGACCAACGTTGACCTGTTCGGCAACACCAGCAATCAGTTCTGGATCCAGAACGTTCCGGTGTACATCCCCCACCTCGACCAACTCTCGATCGTGGACAACATCTGGAACTTCTCGAGCCCCGCGTTCAATTTCACCGCGAGCTCCCTCTACAGTGACGACGGCGTTGTGATCGCGCCGGTGTACTATTTTGCGAACGGGCCGACCTTCCACACCGCCATGCCGTTCACCGTCCGCGTCTACAACAATGCGACGTTGTTCCACAATCGGCCGACGGTCTACCTGAACTATTCGGTGACCGAGGCCAATGGGACGACCTTCTCCGGCTCGTATGACCGGGTCGTGTTCAATTCCACCGCCGCCCGGCATGCGACCTCTCCCGCGCCCGAGCCCACGTTCCAGATCAACGGAAGGGAGGATGGTGCAAACGGGTATCTCCCCAACGACGCGGAGCTGATGCTCGGCGGTTCGGACGACGGTTCGACCACTTCGATCTCCAACGTCCAGGGGATCATGCAACTCTTGACCCTGCCGAACGGAACCAGCACGTACCGGTCCGTTCCCGCCGCGTATGATTTCGGAACCGATACCGGGGAGACCACGGAGGGAATGGCCGAATGGGCCTCGAGCGGGCCTGTCCCCGCGGCCCACCTCGGCCCGGGCCCCTCCTTCTTGGTGCCGCTGTGGGGACTGAAGGGGGCCGTATTCGGCCACATCGATCAGGACCTGCAGATCTCTCCTTCGAACGCGTTTGTGTTCGTCTCTCCAGGTCCCTCGTTCCGAGCGGGCACCGCTCAATGGGGGGCGACCCTCGTCTCGGGCCAGTCCGACTACGCGCTCCCGCCCGGGACCTACACGTACAAGGTGCTCTTCAGCGAGTATCGCCCTGCCACTTTCACCTTGACCGGTTCGTCCTCGGTTACCGTCACCCTGAGATCGGACCCATCCCTAGGCGTGTACACGCCTCTGTGGGCTTGGAATAATGCCCAACTCGCGGCGATCAGCCAACCCGGCGGAGCGGGCACCAAGGCCAACCCGTATGTGCTGATCAACACCCCGGGGACGATCGACCCGCTCTTCGGGACGTTCAATGATTTCCAGTTCCCGGATTTCATGGGAGTGTTCCTCACCTACACGACGGACTACGTGACCGTCGAGAACGCCCCGTCGTTCCTCGTGCAGTACTCATTACCGGGCCAGCTCGCAGCCCTGTCCGCTTACGGCCTTCCGAGTTTCAACTACCTCCAGTTCGAGTTCCAGAACGCGTCGCACGTCTCCGTCGTGGACAACCCCGTCATCTCCGGGTGGTTCAGCGCGTTCAACATCGGTGAGTCACTCGGCAGCCTTCTCCTCTGGAATTCCTCCCACGACTTGGTCGCCGCCAATAATTTTGAGGACATGGGGGTCTCGATCTACGTCGCCGGTGGCTCGGGGAACATTTTCTGGGGCAACACCTTCACGGTCTCGGTCCCGGCGTGCGCCGACCCGTACGACCTGTTGAACTACACGGACGCAGCGGGGGTGGAGCTGTTCGCGTCGGGCGACCTCACGTACAACAATTACTTCGACGTGCCGCTCCCCGCCGTCACGCCGACGTATGTGCCGGCGTCGTTTGTCGGCGCGAGCTTCTTTGATCAGTGGAACGTGACGCGCGAACCTGCGTCCGATTTCCGGTGGATGAACGGCTGGAAACTTTCGGGCAGCATCCTCGGTACGAGTTACCAGGGCGGGAACTTCTGGTCCAATTACGGCTCGCCATCCGACCCGTATGGGGTCCTGCCGTACAATGACGGCGGTCAGATCACGAAGGGCGGCGACCACGTGCCGCTTCTGCCCTACGTCTTGCATCGCGTCACGTTCACCGAGCACGGACTGCCGAGCGGGGGGCTGTGGTCGGTCACGGTCAACGGGTACATGCAACGGTCCTGGTCGTCGACCATCACCTTCTGGGAACCGAACGGGGTGTACGCCTACACCGTGCACGGAGACAAGCACTCGAGTCCGACCTCTTCCCACGGAGCGTTCGACGTCGCCGGTCACCCGGCGGCGGTCTCCGTTCGGTTCGTCTGAGGCCGGCCCACGTGCGTCGCGAGCCACCCACGCCGGGGCCCCCTTCCGCGAGACACCTGCCACCATCATGGTGACGGTTATGGACCGACTGGGGAGTAGCCGGATGCCAAATTCAAGCTCTAAGTGAACCCCCGCCCTCCGAATTATCTGGCCCCCGAAGGTCCGAACCTTCCGCACCTTCTCGCGTTCGACGTCGGGGTCCCTGTCGTTCCGGCCGACGTATCCGTGGGGACGTTCGTTCGGTCGGGCCGGTCGCCCGGGGCGGCCGAGTATAGCCTGCCGCCGCCGGAAGATGCCAGAATACATTGAGGTTCTCCTCTCGGGAGAAGGATGCTTCCTCGTGCTGCCGCCGACCGCTGGCGGCGTTCGACGGCCGGGGGATTATGCCCCGCTAACGCTCACCGAGGACATGCCGACTCCCCGGATGACCTGGAGCTACACCGGCCTTCGCGTGCAAGACGTGGCGTGCTCGATCCGATTTTACCAGAAGCTCGGATTCCGGCCGGGCAAGCGCGGCCGAATGGATCACGGAGGCCAGTGGGTCGGTCTCGAACTCCCGAACGGGACGCACCAGCTCGAACTGAACTTCTATCCCACCACGAACAAGTTCTACGAACCGTTCCGGGCCGGAACGGAGTTCGACCATCTTGGGTTCGAGGTGGAGGACATCGCCCGGTGGGCGGCGCTCCTCCGTCGCCGGCGACTCCCGATCGTCGCGGACTTCACCGAGCGGAATCTGAGGCTGGTGTACACGCGGGATCCGGACGGAAACTGGATCGAGTTCTGCGGCCCGCTCCTTCCCCCCAAGCCCGCGCGTCGCCGTCGCCCCTAGAACGAGCCGCGCGGCGCTCCCAGAACCCTTTTTATCCACTACGACACTCGTCCGGACAGATGCCTCGAACTGCGAGGGGAACCCTCGCCTCCGCGTCCTGCTGAGCCAGGACCTTTTTTCGGCCGACACCATGGATGTTCTCGAGGCGATTCGCTCTTACCGGCCCTGCCCGGAATACGCCAACCGTCAAGTGGCCCCCGAGACCCTGAAGAAGGTCCTCGGGGCGGCCCGCCTCGCCCCCAGTTACCGAAACCTGCAGCCGTGGAGGTTCGTGGTGGTCCAGGACGACGAGCGGAAACGCCTGCTCGCGCAAGCGTCCGCCCGGGGCCGTCTGATCGCGGGCGCGCCCGTGGTCATCGTGGCGTTCGCCGTAGAGGAGGATATGCCGGCCACCATCGGGGGGTACATCTCCGCCTACCCGCTTGATGTCGCCGTCGCGGTCAGCCATCTTCAGTTGGCGGCCACGGCGGAGGGACTCGGGACCAACTGGATCATCGAGTTCAACGACGAGAAGGTTCGCAGCGTCCTCGGGGTTCCCGACGGCGTCCATCCGCTCGGCCTTCTGCCGATCGGATACCCGGCAACGCCCAACGGGACGGCGGGGGCCCCGCCCGATGGACGGAAGAGCCCGGACGAGATCATCGCCTACAACGAATATTCGTGGTGAGCGCCTCTCCCCCCGTCGTCACATTCGTGAGCCGGAACGCCGGCAAAGTGCCCGAGGTGCGCGCCGTCCTAGCCGAATCCGGGGTCCGCGTCCACTGGCGAAAGAAGGAGTTCGTGGAACCGCAAGCCGACACCCTCGAAGAGGTGGTCGCCGCGAAGCTCCGGTCGGTCGGGGGGATCTCGGGGTACGTCCTGGTCGAGGATTCCGGCCTCTTCATTCCGTCGCTCCACGGTTTTCCGGGCGTCTACTCCGCACACTTCCTCGAGGTCTGGGGATTCGCTCCGATGTTGGAACTTCTCCGACGGCGTTCTCGCACGGCCTACTTCCGGACGGTGGCCGGGCTCCGTCACGGTGGCCGACAGTGGATGTTTGTCGGCGAGGTCCACGGGTCGATCGCGCGGCGGGCCGTCGGCCGGGGAGGGTTCGGGTACGACCCCATCTTTGTCCCCAACGGGTGGAACCGCACGTTCGCCCAGGTTCCGGCATCGGAGAAAGACGCGATCTCCCACCGCGCGCGGGCCGTTCGGAAGGTCGGAGTGTTCCTCGCACGCCGTCGTGCGTGAACCGGCTCAAAAGGAGTACCGCTCCCCGGGGTTTTTCCCGAGGAGCGAGAAAAGGTTCGCGCGGGGGTTCGGTGCGACTCTAGTCCTCGCCGAAGTCGCCGCCGCCCATACCGCCCATGCCGCCCATACCACCCATGCCGCCCATACCGCCGCCTCCGCCGCCGCCGGAGGGAGGGGGGCTCGACTTGGACGCGATGACGTCGTCGATCCGCAGGATCATGACGGCAGCGTCCGTGGCGCTCTGGATCGCCTGGCGACCGACCCGGATCGGTTCGATGACGTTGAGCTCGCCCATATCCCCGACCTTCCCGGTCGTGATGTTCACGCCGGCGCGCTTCTGTCCGCCCTTGTGCGACTTTCGGAGGTCGATGAGTATGTCGATCGGGTCGAGCCCCGCGTTCTCCGCGAGCGTGCGCGGGATGGTCTCAAGGGATTCAGCGAACGCCTCGTAGGCGATCTGCTCACGTCCCCCGATCTTCGCCGCTTCGTCGCGTAGTTGGAGAGCGAGCTCGGCTGCCGTCGCGCCGCCGCCGTACACGTACCGCCCATCCTCGACGGCGACCGCGACCACGTTGAGGGCGTCATCGAGCGACCGCTCGATCTCGTCCAAGACGTGCTCGGTTCCGCCCCGGATGAGGATCGAGACCGCGCGGGCCTTCTTGGCGCCCGTGACGAACGTCAGAGAGTCCTCTCCGATCTTCCGTTCCTCGACCAGTCCCGCCGTTCCGAGGTCCTCGGGGGTGAGTTCGCTGACCTTCGAGACGATGGACGCCCCGGTGGCCTTCGCGAGCTTCTCCATGTCGGACTTCTTGACGCGGCGCACGGCATAGATACCGTCCTTCGCGAGGAAGTGCTGGGCGAGGTCGTCGATCCCCTTTTGACAGAGGACCACGTTCGCGCCCGACTTCTTCACCTGGTCGACCATCCGGCGGAGCATGTTCTCCTCCTCCTGGAGGAATGCGTTCAGCTGGGACGGTTCGTTGATCTCGATCTTGGCGTCGATCTCGGTCTTCTTGATCTCGAGCGCGGCATCGAGGAGCGCGATCTTCGGCGCTTCAACGCGCGTCGGCATCCCCGAGTGGACCTTCTCCTTGTCGACGATGACGCCCTCGATGAGGGACGTGTCGGTCATGGAGCCGCCCTGCTTCTTGACGATCTGGATGTTGTCCAAATCGACGAAGTAACCTTCGCCCTTCTTTTCCGCGACCGCGGTGACCGCCTTGACGCTGATCTCGCCGAGCATCTCGCGGTTGAACGAGACGGCCTTCGAGGCCATCGAGGTGACGGCGATACGCGTCAGGAGTTCCCGGTCCGCGATCGAGACTGGCTGGCTGATCGCGTGGAGGATCGAGAGGGCCTTCGTGCTCGCGAGGCGGTAGCCCTGCGAGATGATGGTCGGGTGGATGTTCTGTTCGATGAGGGTCTCGGCGCGCTTCAGCAGTTCGCCGGTGAGCACGACCGCAGTGGTCGTCCCGTCGCCCGCTTCCTGGTCCTGGGTCTTCGCGACCTCGACCAGCATCTTGGCCGCCGGGTGCTCGACGTCCATCTCCTTGAGGATGGTGACGCCGTCGTTCGTGACGA
>JAKIVX010000027.1 GCA_022750335.1 Thermoplasmata archaeon
TGCTGGCCGGCCGTTCCGGACGTCGAGCTGTTCGAGATCGGGATCGAGTGCTCGGCCGTCCTCACGATGCTCAACGAGGAGCTGGCGCGCCGTCCGGCGGGGACGCACGTCCTGTTGGTGACGGACGACCCGACGAGCCCGATCGAGATGGTGCGTTGGTCCGACCAGACCGGCCACCCGGTGCGGGCCTATCGGCGCGAGGGGAGCCTCCACCAGTACCTGGTGCGCAAGGAAGCCCACCCGACCCCGCGGCGGCGCGGCGTGGGCGGCGTGGGGACCGGTCCGGAGACCGCCCGCCCGTAGGAAGAACCGAAGGGGTGGGAGCGGCCTAGGGCTTCTCGATCGGCGTCCGGATGAGGTTGCCCCACTCGGTCCAGGAACCGTCGTAGTTCCGGACATCGGGGTATCCGAGGAGGTACTTCAGGACGAACCAGGTGTGGCTCGACCGCTCGCCGATCCGGCAGTAGGTGATCACCGGCTCCTTGCCCGTGACCCCCTTTCCACCGTAGAGTGCCTCGAGCTCTTCCCGAGGCTTGAACGTTCCGTCCTCCTTGACCGCCTGGGCCCAGGGGATGTTCTTCGCGCCGGGGATATGGCCGCCGCGCTGGGCGTGCTCGGTCGGGTACTCGGGGGGCGCGGTGACCTCGCCCGAGAACTCCTTCGGACCACGGACGTCCACCAGGAACAACTTGCCGGCCTTGACGTGGGGCAGGCCCGCGCGCACGTCGTCGAGGTAGGCCCGGAGCTTCGCGTCGCCCGGGTGGGCCTTGAACTGACCTGCCGGGTGGTGCGAGGCATCCTTCGTGATCGGTCGGTCCTCTCCGATCCACTTCTTGCGGCCCCCGTTCAGGATTTTGATGTGCTTCGCACCGTAGTAGGCGAAGACCCAGAAGGCGAACGCGGCGAACCAGTTGTTGAAATCACCGTAGAGCACGAGCGTGGTATCGTCGTCGATGCCCGCCTTGCGGAGCAGGGCCTGGGCGGCCTCGGAGGAGAGGATGTCGCGCGCGAGCGGGTCGTTGATGTCCTTGCGCCAGTCGAACAGGACGGCGCCCGGGATGTGCCCGAGCTCGTAGTTCGCCGCGGGGTCGTAATCGACCTCAGCCACGCGGATCTTCGGGTCGGCCAGATGGGCGGCCAACCACTCGTTCTCGACCAGGACCTCGGGGTGTGCGTACGCCGCCATTCGGGTGCTCCAGGTAGGTCGAGGTCGGCGGGGATATACCCTCGACGACCTGCACAATCGGCGTGCAAACGACCGTATTCGGCGCAGAAAACGCCGTCGACCGGCGACCGAACTACCCGCGCCGGCCCCGCTTGGGGAGGGCCGCGTCGGAGACCTCGACCGTCTCGGGGTCGAAGCCGAGCTTGGCGAGCTCCACGCGGATCCGCGTCCGGTGGTCGCCCTGCAGATAGACCTCGCCGTCGACGACCGAACCACCCGTCGCCAGACGGTTCTTGAGCGTGCGGGTCGTCTCCTCGAGATCGACCCCGGGGGGGAAGCCCGAGATCACCGTCGCCGGTTTGTTGTACCGGCGGGGCTCAGCGCGGACCCGGATCCGGGCGGTCTCTCGGTCGAGGGCGGACAGGATCTCATCGAACTCATTGTTCCCCATCGTTTGGTTCTCTTACCGGCCTCCCACGGGGAGGGGACGGATCGTCTGAAAAAAACCTCGGGCGAGCGGCCGACGTGGCCAACACCGAGGAACGAGCTTCGTGCGAGAGGGCACCGTAGGGTGTATGGCCGCTCCCCGTATCAACGTTGCCACCGGAATCGGCTCATGCTTCGCCCCAGCGGTAGAGCCGGAGGCAGATGACGAGCCCGACCACCGCGCACAGGCCGAGCAGTCCTGCGTAGAGGACCATCTCGGTGGGGGTGGCCGGGGTGACCCCGAGGGCGCCCTGGACGAGGAGGGCGGCGTAGGTGGTCGGGAGGAAGCGGGCCGCATCCTGCCAGATCGGCGGGAGGGCCGAGAGGGGATAGTACAGCGGCGAGAGCATCCCGAGGAGGGTGAAGGTGAGGTTGCCCACGGGCCAGATCTCCCGTTGCGTCCGCACCCGGCTCGAGATCGCGATCCCGATCGAGGAGAACAGGATCCAGAGCGTGAACAGGCTGATGAAGAGGGTGAGGAGGACCAGCCCGGTCACCGGGTGTCCGCGCATCCCCCCCACCCAGGTCAGAAGCAGGAGCAACACCACGAGCGCCGGGATCATGGCGATGAGGTTGGAGAACGCGACGCCGAACAGGTAGCGGAGCCGGCTCAACGGGCTCGCGACGAACATGTCCTGGAGCGAACACTCGATCCGCCAGGTCGCGCTGTCTCCGAGGACCCAGGAGCCGATGTTCTGCATCGTGAACAGCATCGCGCCGACGATCTCGAGCGGAAGCAGCGACGGCGGCGAGATGAGGGAGAGGAAGTAGAGGAAGATGAACGGGATCAGGACCGGGGTGATCGTGACGGCCGGATTCCGGCTGATCCATCGCCAGCCGACCAGTCCGAACGACGGGATCGCCCTCCCGGAGGTCGGGAGGTCGGGGAACTGCTCTTCGACGCTCGCCATCTAGGGTCCCCGGACAGTTCGGCGGGCCCAGTAGATCGCGAACAGGAAGACGAGGGCGGTCTCGGCGATGAGCCCGAACAGCGCGAGTTCGGTCTGGCCCGTGGATAACGTGGTCTCTCCGATCCGGGATTGGAGGAGCGCGGCGGCCGCACTCGGCGGCATCAGCAGCGCCACCGGGCGGAGCGCGGCAGGAAAGAAGCCGAGCGGGTAGAACACCGGAGGCAGGACCCCAAAGACGTTGAAGAACAGGCTCGCGTAAGCCCAGATGGCCCGGTTGTCGCGGAAGAAGGTCGAGAAGATGTACCCGATCGACGCCGCGAACAGCCAGACGAGTCCGGCGAGTCCGAGAAGGGCGAGCGAGGTAGTGAGGGACAGGTGCGCCACCAGGACCGCGAGGGCGCCCAGCAGGGCGATGGGGGCGAGGTACACGATCAGGATGCCTCCCGCCATCCCGAGAAAGTACCCTTCGGGGGTCATCGGGCCGGCGAGGTAGAGGTCGTTCGCCTTGTGGTCGATCCGGATGTACGCGGCCTCGTTGAGGACGCGTTGCCCGAGCGTGAAGGCGGAGAAGAGGACCGCCCCGATGAGCGCGACCCCGATGAGCCCCGGATTGAGGATGTAGACGAACACCAGCAGCACGGTCTGCGTCACCATCGAGGTCGCCATCGCGAGCGACTCGTGGGCCTGGACCAGGACCTCGGTCCAGAGGAACGCACCGGTCCCACCGAACGGACGGGATTGCCGTATCGGGGTCGTGGGCGGGTCAGTCCTCATCGATCTTCCGCCCGACGACCCGAAGGAACGCCTCTTCCAGCGTAACCGGCCCCACCGTCGCCGTCAGCCGCCGGCGGACCGCGAGCTCCATCAACTCCCCGAGTCGCTCTGGGTGCACGATAATCGTGAGGGATTCCCCGTCGGCAACGACCTCGCCGAACGACCGGAACGACTCGACCTCGCTCGCTCCCTGGGGGAGCGAGACCTTGAGCGTCCCGCCGACGGAGCGTTTCAGATCGTCGGAAGTTCCACTCACGATCACCTGGCCCCGCTCGACGATGTAGAGCCGGTGGCTCAGCGCTTCGGCCTCGTCGAGGTAGTGGGTGGTCAGGAGGATCGTGGAGCCTTTCGCTGTCAGGTCGCGGAGGGAGGCCCAGACCTCGCGCCGAGCGAACGGGTCCATCCCGATGGTCGGCTCGTCGAGGAAGAGGAGCGGGGCCTGCGTCGCTATGACGGTCGCGACCATGGTCCGCTGGCGCTGTCCTCCCGACAGGGTGATGCAGAGCCGGTCGGCGAACTCGGCCAGTCCCATCCGCTCGATCGCCTCCTCGGTTCGGCTCTGGGAGGTCTCCCGTGAAAGGCCCCGTGCCCGCAGGTAGGTGTAGATCATCTCCCGCGGAGGCAGGTGGAAGAACGGCTTCCCCTCCTGCGGCACGACCGCGATGTACGGGCGGGCTCGCTCGGGATGCTCGGACACATCGTGGCCAAAGACCCGGATCTGCCCGGAGGTGGGTCGGAGTAGGGTCGACGCGATCCGCAGGAACGTGGTCTTGCCGGCTCCGTTCCGGCCGAGGAGCGCGACCCGCTCGCCCGGGTGGACGTTCATCGAGACGCCGGCGAGCGCCTCCACGGGAGGCATCCCCTTGACGGCGTAGGTTTTGCGGAGGTTCTCACTCCACAGGGGCTCGACGCTCATGGCCGGAGCGACGGCTCGCGACCGACGGGTCGCCCCTCGCAAGGGGTCTGAAGGGTCCCGCGAGCGGGGAGTGGCCGGTCTATCCGCACCCGCAGCCGCCGCCGGACGCCGAACTCTCGCCGCAGGACCCGCAGCCCCCGGACTTTCCGCCCTCGTCGGGCTCCGGCAGGGTCGGGTTGGTGATCTTGAAGCCGGATTCGCTCAAGCTCTCGACATAATCGATGACCGCTCCGTCGACGAACTGAGTGCTCGTCGGGTCGACGAGGATCGAGAATCCCTCCGTGCGGACGATGTCGTCATCGGCCCGGGGCTTGGCGAAGGCCATACCGAACTTGATCGCGCTGGCGCCGCCGCCGCATCCGCAGCCGCCGCCGCCCGGTTGGGCATAGACACGAACCCCGATCTCCGGCTGTTGGCCGCGCATGAGGGCCTTCACTTGCTCCGAGGCCGCGGGTCGAATCTCAATATGAACCATGGTCGTTCCTCATGCAAAGCAGTCGGTCCCGGTGGATAAGCTCTGCGAATCTCTCGAAGCGACAAACCGACCCCGTTCCGGGCATTCCACGCCGCAACTTCCCGTTAGCGCGCCGTGATACAACGGCACTAGCCTCCCTCCCGTCCGTGGCTCACTCCGGAGGAGGAAGGTCCTCGTCCGACGGGCCAGTCTCGGCCTCGGGCATGATCTCTGGCATCTCGCGCGTCCCGGTGAAGGTCTCGGGAAGCTCGGTCGAATGGAACCCCGCCGCTCGGGAGAGGTCGACCGGCGCGAGGTCGGGCGGCGCCTCCTTCCACGGAACCTGGGCCAGCGTCTCAACAAACTCCTTTGGAAGGCTCAGCGAGTTGCCGATACGGCGGACGTCGGTCCGGGTGAGTTCCCCGACCAGGGCCAGGATCACGAAATAGACGATGAAACCTAACACGACGACCGTCAACAGCTCGTACCAGGTGCTCACAGGTGAGGAACTGTGGATCGCCAGCCACTGGGTCGCGAATCGGTCGCCGACCCCGGCCGCGACAGCCCCGGGGGACCCCGGGTGGATGTTGTGGTTGATGAGCCAGAGCGAGGTGAACGAACCGGCCGCGCTCACGATGATCGATAGGATCGACCACGGGTGGATGTGGACCCGGATCAAGGTTTCCATGAAGTAGGTGTTGAGCGCAAGCGCGGCGACCGACGACACCAGGATGGCGATCGCCCCGGCGACGACCCCGGGATGCACCGAGAGCGGCCCCCACGGGGGGACGAGCAATGCGACCCCTGCGAAGAGCACGAGGACCTGGGTACTCGTGATGTACAGCTCGAGCCGTTGGCGGCCGATCGCGTTGATGCTCGACTGGATGACCTGGCTGAGCGCGAGGGGGAGGGCGCCCACCGACAGGAGCGCCATCGCGAGGGCGCCCTTCGAGGCGTAGAACGACGTATAGAACACGTTGAGGAAATTGTACCGGTAGGTCACGAGGGCGACGACCCCGGGGACGAGGAGCATCGCCGAGTACCGGAGCGCCTGCCAGGTGCTCTGTCGTATCGACTCATACTTCGCCTGACGATGCAAGCCGGCGAGGTAGGGAAACAGCGGGGTCGATATCGCCGCCGGGAGCGAGAGGATGAGGATCCGGAAGCCGTTCGCGGCCAGGAACACGGACAGCAATTTCGTGCCAAGGCTGAGCCCGACGAGGAGGGGCACCGAGTTCGTGACGAGATAGTTGATCAGCAGGCTGGCCATGAGCGGCCAGGCGAACCGGAAGAGCCGGGTGGCCTCCGTCCGTTTGAACTTGCTCATCCGCTTGTAGACCGCGGGCAGGCTGAACAGGGTCGAAGCGACCGCCCCCGCGACGTACGCGAGGGTCATTCCGAGGATCGTGAAGTCGTGGTAGGCGACGTAGAAGAGGAAAGGCAGGCGGGCGAGCGCCTCGACCAGGGAGGGATACTGGGCCCGGAGCGAGTTGCCCTCACCGATGAACATCGAGTTGTAGACGGTCGAGAACGACCAGAGGAGCGGAAGGGCCATGAACAGGCCGAAGGCGAGGTACTCCTGGTTGCCCGAGACGATCTGGTTCCCACCGATGGAGATCGGGGCCAGGACGAACAGGACGAAGGCCGCGACAGCGACCATTCCCATCCGGACGAAGAGGTAGGTGGCCGTGTTGTCCCTGGCCGGTTTCCCACGGGCCAGGAAGTAGGTGTAGGCGGTGCCGAGACGGAGGTCTCCGACCCCGTTGATGGACGAGGCGATCAGGAGGAAAAGTTGGACGGCGCCGACCAGGCCGACCAAGGCGGTATCCTTGGTCGTCTGTTTGATGAGGACGATGCTGCCGATGAGCCCGAGGACTTGGATGAGGACGCTCGCGGCGAAGACGGCCCCGGAACTGATGGTAAGCGAGAAGGCCTGCTTCGGGACCACGACGGGCTGGGGCGGGGGACCCGACGGAGTACCGGAAGTGGGCACAGCGGACCGGTCGTCCCACTCGGAGCCCTCCTCTTATTCCCGTCGCTTGGACCTGCCGAAGCCGTGAACGCGGGTCCGTTCCGCGCACAGACGAGTTACGGCGCGTCCGGACCTGCCTGTGCTCTCGCTGGTGAGTCCGCGTCGGAAGGGAATCCCCCGGGGCAAAGCCATTGAACCAATCTCGGAACCGGTGGTTTCGCTGCCTATCGTCGGGGTAGATTGCTCCCCGCACTCCCAAATCGGGCTTTAGTGATAGTCTGATACCCCGGTGCCGCTTCGTGGGGGGCCTCCGTCCCGAGGTCGGTGAGGGGATTGCGGCGCGGCAGACTCGCGAATCTAGGAACGCGGTGGACTCCGACGCTCGTCCTGGCCGTCGCCATCTTCACCCTCCTCAGTGGAAACTCGGTCCTCGGGGCGCACGCGATCGAGCCTCCTAGACCGAGAATCCCGACGGCCGATTCCGCGCGTATCGGGGGGGCCGACCTTCGAACCCCCCACCGTTTACCTACCTCGGACTCGGTCCCCCCACTACCCCCACTCCTGGTGGGCCCTCCCTCGGTGGGCTCTCGCGCGCCGCCAGAGAGCTCGGCCGGTATCAACGTCTCGGACACGCTCATCCTGAGTAACGACACTCTATTGCCCGGGGATCAGGACTTCCCAGGTCCGGGGATTCCTCAGGCCATCGCCGTCGACCCACTCGCTGGAGAACTGGTGGTGGACTTTCCGGGGGAGATCGAGATCATCTCGATCGCCACGGCGCATGTGGTGACCACCATCCGGAATCTCACGTCCAGCGGGTCGCTGGCCTACGATGATGCGACCAACGACCTCTGGCTCGCGGAAACCGAGACCAATGATCTCACCGTCCTTTCTCTGGTCAACGATTCGGTCGTTGCCAACCTCAGCCTGGGCGTAAGTCCGGGCGACCTGCTGTATGATGGTGAGAGCGGTGAGATGTTCGTTTCCGAACCAGCCTCCGGCGACGTACTGGTCCTCAATGGAACCACCCGCGCGACCGTCGCGACCGTATCCGGGTTCTCCGGCCCCTCCGTGATGGCCGCCAACGACGTAGGAGGCGAGGTGTACGTCGCCGAACAGCCGGACCTCATCGGGGTGATCTCGGAGAGCTCGAACCGGATCACGGCCAATGCGACCCTCCCGTTCTCCCCTGACAGCCTCGCCTTCGATGGCCCGCGGGACGAGCTCTTCGTTCCCAACCCCGCGGCTCGGGAAGTCAACGGTCCCGAGAACGTCACGAGCAACATCACGATCCTTTCTGGGGTCAACTACAGCGTTCTAGCCCATGTGGCGACCTACGGTGAGTTGGGAGCGGTGGTGTTCGACAATCGTACCGGGGACCTCTACGTCGCGGATCCCTACTTCCATGACGTGGAGGTGATTTCGGACTCCTCGGACACGGTGGTCGCGAATGTTTCGGCCCTTCCGGGCCCTGAGGAGATGGCGTTTGACGGCAGTCTTGGAGAGGTCTTCGTGGTCAATCCAGAACCCGAGACGATCTCGTTCGTATCGGATTCAACCTTCTCCGTGTCCGACACCTACGTCATTCAGGCTTCGCCCGCCGGGTCCGCGTACGACAACGCTACGGGGGACCTGCTGGTCGCGGACCTCTACGCCAATTCACTCCTCGAGGTGTCGACCTCCAACAACTCCGTCGTGGGGACGCTTCCGACCGGGTTCGAACCATACGCCGTGTTGTATGACCCCCATTCCGGGCAAACCTTCGTGGCCGACCTCGGCGGTTCAGAAGTGACGGTCCTCTCCGGGAGCACCGGAGATCTAGTCGCTACGATTCCGGTCGGCAGCGAGCCGGCTGGATTCGCCCTCGACAGCCATCTCGGAGAAGTGTTCGTCGTGAACTACGCATCGGACAACGTTAGTGTCATCTCGACTGGGTCCGACCAAGTCATCTCGACGATCTCACTCGGCGGCTCGCCCGATTCCACCGTCTTCGATCCGCTGAACGGCCTCGTGTATGCAGCCGTGATCCTGCGAATCGGCCTCCCGAATGGAGGGGGCACGGTGGCCGAGATCTCCCCCACGACCGAGTCGGTGGTGGGCAACGTCTCCGGTATCGGCCCCTCTCCGTGGGGATTTGCCTTCGATTCGGCCACGGGAGACCTGTATGTGGGCAACATTTCCTACAGTCCAGGTGGGCTCGTCAATCTGACGGTCTTTTCCGGCGCGACCAATGACGTCGTCGCCAACGTCGCCTGGCCCTCGCCGGCCCAGAGCCTCACGTTCGTGAACACTACGGAACAGATCTTGGTTACGAGTCAACCGTACGACGCGGTCGGCGCTATCTCGGACGCAACGGAGTCGTTCGTGGGGGGCGTGGAGGTGGGCAACGACCCGATCAGCCTCACGTGGGTCTCCGGCGCGAACGCCACTTACGTCAGCAACATCGAAGGCGGCACGCTGTCGATCCTCTCGCCGGGTTCGACCGACCAACCGGTCACCTATCCGGTCACGGTTTCCGAATCCGGGCTGGCGACGGGGTTCCGGTGGTCGGTGACCGATAACGGGACCACCTGGTTCTCCAACACCACCTCGCTCACCATCCCCGCCTCGAACGGATCTTTCAACTGGGAAGCCCATTCCGCCGGGGATCTGTATCAACCGTCCCCGGGCAAAGGTACATTCACCATCATGGGAGCCGGCGGCTCGCTGAACCTCTCTTTTGTCCTCGTGACCTACCCGGTGCAATTCTTCGAACGGGGCCTGCCCACGGGCGACACCTGGTCCGTGGCGCTCGATGGGACGGTCCGCAGCGGGAATGCCACCGAATTGGATTTCCAGGAGCCCAACGGGACCTTCCTCTTCTCGACTTCCAGCTCCGACTCCCCGTATGCGCCCTCCCCGCGGAACGGGTCGGTCTCGGTGATGGGCCGCAGCGCCTCCGAGAGCATCGAGTTTCAAATCGCGGACTACACGCTCTCGTTCCACGAGACGGGTCTCCCCCCCGGAGGCCCCTGGTCCGTCAGCATACTGGATGCGTCCGTCCTCGGGTATCTTCCGACCCTGACCTTGTCCTTCCCCAACGGAACCTACACCGTCCTCATCGGGCCCGTGGGCCCGTATCTCCCCGCGTACAATTCCCGGCTCGTCGTCAACGGCACCAACCTCACTGTCCCCGTCGACTTCGAAGTCTCCTATCCGGTCACGTTCCTCGAGTCTTCCCTTCCCTCCGGGACGAACTGGTCCGTGACCGTGAATTCGACCAGCCACTCCTCCACCCGATCGACGATCGTGTTCAACGAAACGAACGGGACCTACTTTTTCCTGGTCGGACATCCCTCGTCCGTTTCGGCTACCCCCGGGTCGGGTTTGCTCGTCTTGGACGGACACGGAGCGAACGAGTCGATCGATTTCGCTCCGATCGTGTTCCCGGTGGCGTTCTCCGAGAGCGGACTTCCCGCAGGCACTGAGTGGTCCGTCGTCCTCAACGGGACGAACCACTCCTCCACGTCGGACATCATCACGTTCTTGGAATTCAATGGGACCTTTGGCTACTCGATCGCTGCGGCCGCCGGGTACAACTGCAGTCGCCCTAACGGAACGGTCCTCGTCGCGGGCCAACCGGTGGCGTTCGCGGTGGCGTTTACATCCAACCTGAGATCCCCACCTCCGCCCGGCTCCTCGGGAATGCCGGGCGGATCTTGGGACTGGACCTTGGCCGGGGTCGGGATCCTGGTCGTCGGTTCGGCGGTCGGAGGGCTTGTCGTCCTACGGAGGCGACGTGAGCCGCAGCCCCACCCTCCGCGGCTCACCCGAGCGGAGCCTGCGATCGCCGTCTCGGAAGAGCCACGACCAGGATCGGCGGATTCGAGCTTTGCAGAACGTTGGAACCGACCGAAGTAGTCCGATTTGTCGGGCCGAACCGCGATTGCACCGAGGACCCGCCCGTCGATAACCCCGGTTCGGGATCGGTTCGAGCGCGGCCTCTTCTTCCACCGGAACGAAGCTCCCTTCGGCAGGTCTATAGGGAGGCCCACCGCAGAAGAAAGATGCGGAGTCGGACCGGAGAGTATGGGATCCATTCTACCGCTGCCGGCAGAACTCTCGTCCTTCCTGCTTCGCCCTCCCCCGCAAGCCCTGCTGGTCCGCGGCCCTCCGGGCACGGGCAAGACCACGTTCGCCCTTGCACTCCTGCAGTCATTCCGCGGCAAACGGGTGTACGTTTCCGGACGCCTCGGGCGGACCGAGCTCGCAAAGGATTTTCCCTGGCTCGTCGGACCCGCCTTCGGCGTCACCGTGGTGGATGCGGCCCGGTCCCCGGACCGGATGGAGGTGACGCTCCGGGCGTTTGCGGACGCCCACGTGGCGCGTGCCGAGCCCGTCGAGGCCGACGCCGCTCCGGCCCCCGGACTGCCCCCCCAAGTGGTCGAAGCGTGGAGCCGCGCCTCCCCCCAACTCCCAACCATGATCGTCCTCGACTCCTGGGACTCGATTGTCGAGCAGCAGGTCGACCTGCATCGCGCGGCAGGAGCCACTCCCCCCTCGCGCGCAGCACTCGAGCGGGCGGCACTCACCCAGATGCACTCCGGGCCGGTGTTTGTCGTTCTCGTCGTCGAGGACCGAAACGCCGGCCAGCTCGAATACCTGGTGAACGGCGTGGTGAGCCTCGAACGGCAATCCAGCCGCGACCGGCTCGAGCGCTGGCTGGTGCTAGACAAGTTGCGCGGGGTCCGGATCGCGAGCCCCACCTATCCCTTCACGCTGGAAGGAGGGCGATTCCAGTGCGCCTCGCGGCTCGACTCGCGCAAGGAGGTTCGCCTCGGTCGGGCCGACCCCGACATGGACCCGACCCCCGGTACGCTCTGGCCCGGCTCGACGGACTACGCCACCCACTTCGGTCGCCCGCACCTCGGACGCGTGACGCTCATCGAGACCGACCCAGAAGTCCCGGACTATGCCGTGCGGTTACTGATGTCTTCGTTCCTCACGAGCGTCCTCACGAACGGGGGAAAGACCTTCCACGTGCTTCCACCCCGGTTTTACCCGAACGAGATCTGGAAGATGTGCAGCGGGATACTCTCGCGGGAAGAGTTCCTCCGCCAGGTCCGAGTCGAGGGGACTGGCGCGATGGGCCTCGACGAGGAGATCGCCGGGGCGATCATCTCGTTCCCGGATAACCTCCCCGGGGCGACGGAGCCCCGGACCCCGGAAGCGCTCCGCTTCCTCCAGGAGAACCCGGAATCCTCCAGTCCCAACCTCACGGTCCTCTGGAGCTCCGGACTTCGGGCCTTGAACGCGCAGACCCCCGGTGCCTACACTCCGGAAAACCTGCCCGGGATCGTGCAGACCTACCTTCACCGGGCGAGGATCCATACCCTCTTCGTCGGCATGGTCGACGACCCACTCACGGCGTCGCTCGCACCCGTCGCCGAAACTCGGGTTCGGATGACGGCGAGGAGCGGTCGAGTCTTCCTCTGGGGTGGGGACCCGCCCTCTCCCTACATGGTTCTGGCCGAGGGGGACGATCTCTCTCCGTATCGCCTCCTCGTGGTCGTCTAGCCGCAGCGTAGGTCGAGCCCGAAGACATTCAAACGAAGTGGACCCGCGGGGGACATCCTCTCCGGTTCGACCCACGACATGACGGAATGTTCATGTGGGAGAGGACCCTCGCGCGCGCATGGCACCCGTGGCCCTGTGCGCGAACTGTAAGGCACCGCTCCCGAACAACGCCACCACTTGCCCGAGTTGCGGAGAGGTCACGACGACCGGTAACGAGTCGACCAGTGGCTCGGGCGCCGAGCACACCGGGGGCAGCGGAGGTTGATTCCCGGAGCTGCCAATGGGGAACACGTTCGGCACGGACATTCTCATTCAGTCGGACGACCCGGAAGGGGCCGCCCACTGGTACGTCACTGAGCTCGGGTTCGCGATCACGGGCGAGACGCCCCAGATGGTGAGCCTGCACGGCGAGCACATCAATCTGTTCATCGAGC
Source organism: Thermoplasmata archaeon (assembly GCA_022750335.1). GTDB lineage: Archaea > Thermoplasmatota > Thermoplasmata > Lutacidiplasmatales > UBA184 > Lutacidiplasma. The sequence goes on from JAKIVX010000027.1 coordinate 12,669, forward strand.
GAGGTCCGTCGCTGGGACCGGTTCTAGAAGTTACGGTGCCCAATGTGCAGGAAGCGAAGCTTCGCCTCCAGAGAAGTGGTTGCACTGTCGTCAAGGATGAGCCAGAGGTCCCGAGATGTTACGTGCAAGACCCGCACGGATTGATCTACTACCTCACCGAGTGAAGTGAATCCCTCCGCGCCGAGCCTCTCCGCCCGGTGCCGGGGTCCAAGGGCGCAGTGGGAGTTGCGTAGCACCGTGCCTCGCCCGCGGTTCGATTCGAGTCGGCGCGTAGAGGTTCGGCGTCTCGGAGCCCCAGTCGCGAGGGACTAGTCCTGAAACTCCGATTTGACATCGATCCGACAGGATGATCTAATCCGGAGGGAAGACGACCTGCACTCCACGGAAGTGGGAGCAAGGGATGCCAACCAAATTTGGGGGCTTCGGATACCATCGCTCCGAGGGCCCGGCCCTTCAATGGTATCCCTCAGGTCGGAGTCAATTCTGAAATCAGCAGGCCCGCGAGCTTAAGTAGTAATTGTCGATAATTAATACGTTATGGCAAGCGATCCGATCACGACCATATCGGTTCATTCGAGCACGCGCCGCTTATTGGAATCGGTAAAGGTCGCCGGGGAGTCCTATGACGAGCTTCTTCAGGAGCTCGTGGAGGCAAACTATTCTCCGGCATTCCTCAAAGAGCTGCGGCGAAGGATTCGGGCCAGTACTCGCTACCCGGCCGAGCAGGTCTTCCGCGAGGCGCGGGTTTGACCCTCGATTTTGCGGAGTTCACGGCCGAAGCACGAAGCGAGTTCCTCCGCCTTCCCCGCCCACTTCAGGTCCAACTGCGCGCCCATACCGCCTACCTCTTGTCGCACCCCTACCGCTCCTATCCTTGGCTTCAGGTCAAGGAACTGCGCGACCTCCCTGGTGTCTGGAAGTTTCGCCTCGGAACCAAGCGGGTGTTCTACATCGTCGACGGTTCCGTATTGGTCTACGTCGCCATCGTGGCCCGACCGCCCGCCTATACCGCCGCGACGCGCGCCGAGGTCCGCAGGCTTCTCGCCGACCGCCGGCGGAAACCCACGTTGCACTCGTTGTAAATCCTTGATCGTGGAGAGAAACCCGCCGGATAGGCCGGTGGGAGCAGGGGGATTTGAACCCCCATATGCGGGTCTCTCCGCGCGCTCCAGT
>JAKIVX010000028.1 GCA_022750335.1 Thermoplasmata archaeon
CCGTGGGCGGTGACGACCGCGACGCCCGTAGGCCAACGGCCCATGAGGGACCGGAACTCGGTGGGGGCGGGGGGACTGGATCCGCTCATTGGGTGTCCCGCCACTGGAAGAACCGGACCGCGAGGGCAAAGACGATCACGGCCAGGATCGTGATCACCCCAAAGTCGTACAGCGCCCGCATCGGGTTCGAGAAGAGCATCACCTGGTCCATCCCGTCGATGACATAGTACAGGGGCAGCACGTGCGCCACCGCCTGCAAGTAGTTGGGGAACGCGGAGACCGCGAAGAAGGTGCCCGAGAGGAACATCATCGGGAAGGTGATGATATTCCCGATGACCGCCGCGCTCTCCGGAGTCTTCGCCACCGTTCCGGCGAGCATTCCGAGCGAGACGAAGAGGAAGGGGCCGATGAACAGGAAGGGGAGGAGGCCGAGGGTGATCTCGACGTGGGCGCCAAACAAGACGACCCCCGCGCCGATCATGATGCCGGCGGTGACGAAGGTGAGGAGGACATACCAGACGATCCGGGAGAGGAGCCATTCGGACTTCGTGAGCGGCGTGAGCGAGAGCTCCCGGAAGATCCCGTCCTTCCGATAGGATGAGGCGATCTCCACCATCGAGAACATCGGGCTCGTCAGGATCGAGAACCCGATGAGCCCCGGGATCAGGTAGTCGATGTAGGTGTAGACCTGGCTACCGATGTTTTCCGTCGGGGGGATCCCGATGACCGGCGTGCAGTGCCCCCCGCCGCAGGCGGCCGCCAGGTTCATCGAGTTGACGACCGCCGAGACGGCGCCTTCGGTCTGGCCCGCGGCGGTAGCGTCCTCGGGGTTGGTGAACACGGTGACGTTGACGGAACTACGGTTCGCATAATCGGCCGCGAATCCCGCCGGAATGATCAGGCCGGCCGAGTACCCGTTGTCCCCGAGCTGGGCGGAGAAGGACCCCGCCGGGTAGTTGACGACCGTGACGGTCACGAGCTTCGTCTGGTTGAGCGCCGCGAGGAACGCCACGCTCGTCGGCGAGTTGTGGTCCAAGTTGTCGACCGCGATCGAGACCGGGCCCCCGCTGCCGACGGAGAAGATCAATCCGAACAGGGCGATGAGGATGATCGGGAAGGCGAGCGAGAAGAACAGCGCGGCGGGATTGCGGAAGTACGACCGGCTGACGACCTTCAAGTCGGCGAAGACGCGTCGGGGCTTCACGCCGGCACCTCGGACTTGAGCGCGCCGTCATCCATGGGCCCCACGAGTCGCACGAAGACATCCTCGAGGGTCTCCGTCCGAGTGCTGAACCCCTTCCACGGGAGGCCGCTCGCGTCGACCGCGGAGAGGATCCGCAGGGCGTCCCGATTCGATTCGAGGGAGACCTCGACCCGGCCGTCGCGCAGTTCGGTCGCAACGCCCAGCGTGGAGTGCAGGTACTCCCCGAGGGCCGGCGGAGCATCGAAGACCAACCGCTCGGGCCGCCCATGCGCCCGGATGATCTCACCGGGAGTCCCGGACGCGATGATCTTCCCGTGATGGATGATCGCGACCTGGTCGGCGAGCAGTTCGGCTTCCTCGAGGTAATGAGTGGTGAGGAAGACGGTTCGGCCCTCCCGTCGGAGCGTCCGGATCACCTCCCAGATCGAGCGACGGGCCTGGGGGTCGAGACCAGTGGTCGGCTCATCCAAGAAACATACCTCAGGGTTGTTGGTCAGTGCAAGCGCGAGGCCCAGCTTCTGTTTCTGGCCCCCCGAGAGCGTATCGAAGTGGCTGTCGGCCTTGTCCTCGAGGTCGACGCGGGCGAGCAGGGACTTCGGGTCCGGCCGCGTCCCGAAGAGACTGCCGTAGTACAGGATCCCCTCCTTCGGCGTGAGCTTCTCGAAGAATCGGAAATCCTGGGGGATGACGCCGATCCGTTGGTGCAGGGCATACCCCTGGGTCCACGGGTCCAGTCCGAGGACCCGCACGTCCCCTCCGGTCCGTCGTCGCAGCCCCTCGAGGATCTCGGTCGTGGTGGTCTTCCCGGCCCCGTTCGGGCCGAGGAACGCGAAGACCGTCCCAGCCTCGACGTTGAAATCGATCTGCTCGACCGCGGACAGGGGGCCGTACCGTTTGGTGAGCCCCCGCACCTCGATCGCGTTTGGCATCAGACCCGCCTGACCTCTTCGCTTATCAGTTCTCCGGCGGCCGCGGCAGCTCGAACGTCGTCTCCACGCCCGCCGGGGCCGGCCGAGGACCCGACCCCGCGTCGACCGAGAGTAGCCCGCTTCCGTCCCAGCGAACGACCAGCCGGCCGGGGCTCCAAGAAACGTCCAGGTAGCCCTCGGCCACCCGGAGGTGGTGGAGCGAGGCCGAGGTCCATCGGTCGGGAAACCCCGGGACGATCCGGACCGTACGCTGCACCCCGTCGACGTAGATTCCCCACAGTCGCTCGAAGAGCAGAGAAAGGAAGGGCGCGACGCTGAACCCGAGCAGGTAGCACGAATTGTACGGTTCGGCGCGGTCCCCCCGATAGCATTCGTTCGCGAGCCCTCCTTCCTCCTCGTACCGGCGGGCGATCGTTCGGAGGAGGGCCACTCCCGCGTCCCGATCCCCCACCTCGAACGCCGCCTCCGCCGCCCAGGCCGTCGCGATGGTCCACACCTGGCCCTCGTGGTACACCGCGGGGTCATAGGCCGGGTCGTCCGAGGAGAGGGACCGCACCCCCCACGCGGTGGTGATGTCCGCGCGTGCGGCGCGCCCGACCACCGCCCGTGCCATCACCGGGTCGAGAAACCCGGCGCTCACCGCGCGCAGTGCATTCGGTCGGACCCGAGCCACCGGCGCTCCCTCGCGGAGCGAGTCGTACAGGTAGTCCTGCTCGGACCACGGGTACTTCGCCCGAATCGTCGTGACGAGGCGCGCGGCGAGCGCCTCGCACGTCGAGCTCCGGTCGGCGTCGGCGGCATGGCCGAGCAGCCGCGCGGCGGAGCGGAGGGTCTGCCACCACAGCACCTGGACATCGAGCGCCTGCTCCCGACGGTCCGCCGAGTCCCAGATCGTCGTGTCGGGGGAGTCGATCCCGTAGCGGATCCGTGCCAGGCCCGCGGTCGCGAGGCCGATCTCCTCCGCCTCGCCTCCGTGGCGCAGCAGGCCAGTCGCGGGGTTGGTGCGGGCGGCTCCCCACGTCACGATCCGATGGACGGACCCGGCCCATTCCCGGACTTCGGCCAGTTCCCCGGTGTGCCGATGCATCTGCTCGACAACCGGGGGAAAGCGAAGCGTGCTGTCCGAGGTTCCGTACAGGAAAATCGGGCCGGGAGCAAGTTGCATGGGGAGTTCTCCGGGCTCCCCGGCGAGTAGCGCCACTTTTCTCCGGCTCTGGAACCGGAACACGGATCGGAGCGAGCGGGCCACCCAGTCAAAATCGCCCAGCCACAGGAGCGCCGGCAGCATCACGGCGAGATCCCGACTCCAGATGGCCGAGTACCAGGGGTACCCTGCGACGAGCCCGACCAACGAATCGTCCGGAGCCGAGTAGAGGCGGCGCAGGGCCGCCCGGGCATTCTGATACCCCACTTCCAGTTCCGGGGCGTCCGGGAACCGAAGGTCCGGGGCAGAAGAGGTCCAGCGCCGGTCCTCCGACGCTCGAAGCGCCGCCACGTCCTTGGCCGAACCCCCTGCCCCGCCGGGCCCGGCGAGGGAGGCGTCCAGGTCGCGCCCGAGTCCGCCGGTGATCTGCCAACGAATTTCAGCACTGTTCCCCGGCGCGAGCCGTATGGAGTGGACCGTGGCCACTTCGTTGATCGGGCCGTGATACTTTTCCCCGAGCCACGGGCGCCCATTCAGGAGCAGCCGATCGGCGGACACGGTCGAGGAGGCCCGAAGGGCGAACCCTAGATGTCGGATCGAAAGGGAGTCGGGAAGCATCCGTGCCTCGAATTCCACCGGACGGATGCCCTCGACCAGCACGGGAAAGAGGTAGGGGGAGAAGCGGCTGGTGAGGACGATCGTGACCTCCCGGTCCGACTCGGACCGAAGGTGGATCTCCCGGACCACCCCCGCTGGCTGGGCCGAGGCGGCCACCACCTGCACCAGGTCGATGCCTTCCCAGTGATGGCGACTGGTCCATCCTCCCGGGAATTCGCTCGCCTCCTGTCGGCAGGACGGCAGGTCCGTTCGGATTTCCCCCGAGGCGAGGTCGATCCTCCACGGGCCGGTCAATCGCACCAACTGGGCGTAGACGCCGCCCCACTCGGTTGGGGCCCCCCGGCTTTCCCGAACGCATTCGAGGTCGCCCCGACCGTCGCCGAGCGCCGCGGAGGCCAAACTGGTCAGCAGCAAGGGAGGTTCGGACGAGGACCCGCGGTCGTTCGGGGAGGTCACGGGGAGGGGAGCTCCTTCGGGGTCTCCCGGAATTCGATCCACACGAGCGGAGGGATCGCAACGTTGTGGAGCTCGAGGCGAATCCGTACGGGCCCGGACGGCGGGTCGAGCGGCCACTCCGCGTCGAATTCGGTCCCGCTTCCTCCTTGGAGTTCCAAGGGCTCGTTGGTCCCGATCTCGGAGCTGAACCTCCAGCTCCCGGCCGGGGTCAATCGGACTCGGAGCCGTTCGGGGGGAACGGGCACGTCCCCGACCAGCACCCGGATCGACGAGAAGGCCCCGATCCGCAGCGGGGGATTGGCCAGCGCGAACCGGAATCCGGTCGCCGTCCGAACGAAGGAGTTCGAGACGTAGACCGACGTCTGCACCGTCTGGGCGACCCACGCCAGCGCTTCGAGCGTCTCGAGTCCAAAGTCCCACCCCAGCCCGACCGCCTCGCCCGCGAGGCGTAGGACCGAGCTGAGTCGAAGGTCGGCCACCCGGACGGGAACGGCGGCGGCCGCTTATCGGGTTCGGCCTACCGAGCCGGGGCCAAAAGAGTCGCGGCCCGTCGGTGAAGCCTCCCGTCGTGGGAGAGGTCCCCGAGGGCCCCGAGGCGGACGGGAAGGACCCGCGCGGCGCCCGGTCCCCCCGGGTTCCACGCGGCGCGTCGGTTCGGTCGGCCACGGTCGTTCGACCGTCTTCGGCACTCCGTACCCCGACTCCGAGCGAGTTGCGATCCAACCACCGAACTCGACCCGTCCGTCCCTGTCGTCCACGAGAAAGATGAGGGTGGGAGCCCTACTTATCTGTAGTAACGATAAATCCGTTAAATGGGTTAAATCCGGTCCGTGGGCGGGGTTCCCCGGCCGAACATGGCGAGGGCCAGGCGGCCCTGGTCCGTCAGCAGAACGCGGGCCCGGGGACCCGAGGACTCGGTCCGGACGAACCCCCAACGCCGTTCGAGGGGGTCGAGCCGGCGTCGGAGCCGCCCGTGTTGGGCCTGGGGAGAAACGACCTTCCCACCGTCCGGTCCGGGTCGGTCGAGGGCCAACTCCCGCAGGAGCTCGCGCTTTCGAAGGACCCCTCCGCGACGGGCGAGCGCCTCGAGGACCTCGACCAACTCCGGGCCCGGGGCCCGAAGTTCGTACACGCCGACGGATTCCACCCGTTCGACTACGTCGTGCACCTCGCCCACCCGGGGGGTGCGGTCGGAGTACCACGCTCGGGATACCTGGGCGTAGTACGGCGTCCCGTTCCAGAGCATGCAGGCCAGCGTGCCGGCGATCGCGGTGATCTTGGTACCGGTGGAGACATTCACGCGGATCGGCACCACGTCCCGGGCGCTCCGGTCGACGCGTCCCTCGGCCTCGAAGATCGCCCGCAACGAGGCGAGGGCGTGGAAGACGTCCCACAGGTCAGTCCGCACGACCCGCACCTCGACGGGCCAGGAGGCCTTTCGAAGGCGGCGGGTCACCTCCTCCACGAACGGTGCCGCCGCGTCCCGCTCGGCTCTCGTCAACAGGTAGACCCGGTCGGCGCGGTCGGCCTCGAGGGGTTCCGTGACGCGTTCGACCTCGAATCCGACGGGAGCGATGTGGATCCGTCCGTGCGGAGTACCGACCGCCGAAGCGGGGGCGATCCTTCTACGGGGCTTCGGCACGAACCCGCGAAGCGCCCCGTTCGGATGAACTTCGCGGAGGGGTGGGTGAGTGAGGCGGGTCCACCGACGCGTGAGGGTGATGGTGGCCGGTTTGTCCTCCGGCGATGCTCGGGGTGAGAATGACCGATTCCCCCTCCATCACTCCCCGAACGCCCGAAAGGTCCTGGGCGGCGGCTTCGACCTCCCGCCGTCGTCCCAGGAGGACGACCACCTCGGCACACGCGTCCCCCTCCAGGTGAACGTGGCTGGTCGAACGGACGTGCTCGCCCCACCGGTGCTCGGCGCTCGTGAGACGTTGCATCACGTTCGGAGCGTCGTGCCGGTAGAGGAGGGTCACGACCCCGAGGGCGTCCGAGTCCGGGTCGGAGAGAGTGCGGTCGGCCAATTCCTTCCGGATGAGGGCGCGGATGGCGTCCGACCGGCTGGGGCTGTTGCGCTCCGCGACCCAGCGGTCGAGCAGCGCGAGGAGCTCCGGTTCGAGCGAGACGGCGGTACGGACGACCTTGCGGGTCATGGGGTGGAGGAGGTCGGTTCGCTCGCGGCGTCGGAGGGCGGTCCCGTCGCGGCCCAACTGACGTTCTCGTACCCCTTGGCGTAGTAGATCGCCATCGCGACGCCCCAGCTCAGGAGGAAGAGGACGACGATCGCGATCCCGAGGGTCTCAAAGTTGAGGGTATCGACCCAGTACCAGTAGGGACCGCGCCAGCCCAACTCGCCGGAGAGGACCTGGAGCAGTTCGACCCCACCGATGACGAAGGCCACCATCACCGAGATGACGGTCAGCGTGAGGTTGTAGTAGATCTTCCGGATCGGGTGGTTGAACGCCCAGCCGTACGCGTAGCGCATCGCAAAGCCGTCGGTCGTGTCCGAGAGGACCATCCCGCACGTGAACAGGAGCGGGAGGATCAGGACGGCCCAGAGCGGGATCGCGCCCGAGGTCGCGACGACGACCGCGAGGCCGATGATGAGGACCTCGGTCGCCGTGTCGAAGCCGAGGCCGAACAGGACCCCGATCGGATAGATCTGCCAGGGTTCGGTGACCACCTGGAAGAATCGTCCGAAGATTCGGTTGAGGAAACCACGTTTGTTCATCTGCTCGTCCAGCGCCTTCTGGTCGAGCTCGTGGTCCCGGACTCCCCGGAACATCCGGTAGACGTCGAGGACGATGATCAGGTTCACGATCCCGATGATGAACAGAAACACCCCCGAGATGAGGGTCCCCAGGACCGCCCCGACGGACGCGAAGGTGTTGTACTGCTTTTGGATGAACTCGGTTACGACGACGAGCGCGACGATCATCCCGGCGACGATGGTGGAGTGGCCGAGCGAGAACCAGGTCCCGACCGTGAGCGGCCGCTTGCCGTCATTCAGCAACTTCCGGGTCGTGTTGTCGATCGCGGCGATGTGATCCGCGTCGAACCCGTGGCGGATACCGAGGATGTAGGCGGTGATCGCGAGGCCGGTAAAGAGGAGTCCTCCCGAGGCGATCTCCCCTGAGTAGTGGTGGGGCAGGTAGGCGAAGGCGGCCAGAAACGCCAGGACGGTGACGATGAGGAGGACACCGTACAGGAGTCCCATCTTGAGGATCTCCCCGGGAGTCAACCGGAGGTCTCCGGCTGGATTCCCTTCGGGGGCCGTCGATACCATCGGTCCATCGAGTCGCAGGGGAGATTTAACCGTTATGTCGCTTTCCTAAATCGTCATACTGGGACGGGATCAACCTACTGGAGAGTCTTGGTGAGGACGGCGATCGCCGCGTTCAGGTCGTCGCGCTCGAGGAGGAAGATGGTGTCCGTGTAGCAGCTCAGGGCCTCGACGATGTTGATCGATTGCGCGGACAAGACGCCGGTCAACAAAGTCAGCAGACCGGGCGTCTCCTCGATGCTCTCGGGGCTGGCGACCGCGACCTCGACCAGATTCTTCCGCACACGGACGACCTGGCCCTCCCGAAGCGCCCGGGTCAGACGGGGCACGGAGTCCTCGTCCACGATGATCACCGTCCCGCGCGAGACCTGGATGAGCCGACAGAGCGAGTTCTCGTCGAGGAGCTCCTCGACCACGTCCCCCAGGCGCTGGAGGATGTCGATCCCCTGGCTGACGGTGACGGTCGCCACCTTCGTTCGGGTCTCGATCCGACTCTTCCGGAGCACCCGCTGGATCCCCGCCGCCCGGGCCGATTCGCCCCGCCCTTTCGGGTATCTCCGGCAGGCGGCGATCACCGCCTCCGTCTGGCGCACGCCGAGGGCTTCCGCGATCCGACGGGCGACCGCAGAATGGTTCGCGATCTCGAGTCGGAGCGCGTCGGCGAGGACCGGCTGGCCGTCGAGGTATTCCCGAACGCGTCGGGCGATGGATTGGGGTGCGTCGGGCATGGTTGTCTGATTTTGGACACTACTGCCCAATGATGTCGTCACGCGGTCACATGGTATAAATCCGTCCGCTCGCGTTTCCAACCCAGTAAGGCACTCGAGATGGGTCTCCCGAAAGTTGTACTCGCGTACTCGGGAGGTCTGGACACCTCCATCGCCATCCCCTGGCTGAAGGAACAGAAGGGGTTCGACGTCGTAGCCGTCACGGTCGACGTGGGGCAACCGGTCGACCTCGCTCGCGTTCGGGCCAAGGCGGAAGCGTCGGGTGCGGTCGCCGCCTACGTCGCCGATGCGCGGAAGGAGTTCGCGGAGGAATTCCTCGCCTCCGCCCTGCGGGCCAATGCCCTGTACGAAGGAGTCTACCCGCTCAGCACTGCACTCGCCCGACCCCTCATCGGCCGCCATCTCGTCTCGGTAGCCCGGCGCGAGGGAGCGACCCACGTGGCCCACGGGTGTACGGGCAAAGGGAACGATCAGGTCCGATTCGAGCTCGCCATCACCAGCCTGGCTCCCGAGCTCGAGGTCATCGCCCCCACCCGCGAATGGAAGATGACGCGGGAGGAGGAGATCGTCTATGCGCACGCGCACGACATTCCCGTGGACGCCACCAAGGCTTCGCCGTACAGCACTGACGAGAACCTCTGGGGCCGCTCGGTCGAGTGCGGTATCCTGGAGGATCCGGCGGTCGAACCTCCGGAAGCGGCCTATGGCTGGACGACTTCGCCGCAAGCGGCATCCGATTCCCCCACCTACGTCCGACTGACCTTCCACCAGGGCCTCCCGGTCGCGATGGACGGGGAACCCCTCCCCTTCCACGAGCTCATCGTCCGGCTCAACCGCCTCGCCGGCGGCCATGGGGTCGGTCGGATCGACCACCTGGAGTCGCGCGTGGTCGGGATCAAGTCCCGCGAGGTCTACGAGTGTCCGGCCGCGGTCGTCCTCATTCGGGCCCATCAGGCCCTCGAGGCGCTCGTGCTCCCCCGCGACCTGCTCGAGTTCAAGCGTACTGTCGAACAGCGCTACGCCCAGCTCGTCTACGACGGTCTCTGGTTCGCCCCCCTCCGCGTCGCCCTGGACGCCTTCGTAGGCTCCACCCAGGACCGCGTGGGCGGCGAGGTTACCGTGAAATTGTTCAAGGGGTCGGCCGTCGTCACGGGCCGCAGCTCGCCGAACGCCCTCTACCAACAGGCGCTCGCGACCTACTCGACCGGCGACCAGTTCCGACAGGAAATGTCGGAGGGGTTCATCTACGTCTGGGGACTCCCGGCTCGTACCTGGACCGCGATCGGAGCCCGCCCCGAAGCCGCCTCGCCCCCCACCGCCCACCACGGGAGCTAGGAGCTCGCCGATGGCAAAGTCCTCCTCCGTTCCCGCCTACGTTCGCACTCCCCAGTCGGCCTACCTCAGTTCGCTCAGCGTCGACCGGGCGTTGGCGCCCTACGACCTCGCCGGCAGCATCGCGCACGCCGAGATGCTCGGAGCGGTCGGACTGTTGACGCCCGCGGAAACCTCGACGATCGTCGAGGGACTGCGTCAGATCGCCCGGGAGGTTCGCGACCGCACCTTCGCCTGGCATGACGACCTCGAAGACGTCCACACCAACGTCGAGGTGCGGCTCACGGAACTGGTGGGACCGACCGGTGGAAAGCTCCACACCGGCCGAAGCCGGAACGACCAGGTGGCGCTGGACGAACGACTGTACCTTCGGGCCGCGGTGCAGCAGATCACGGCCGCCCTGCTGGACCTGGAGGAAGCGCTCCTCGTCCGTGCGACGGACGAGCTCGCGACCCCGATGCCCGGGTACACGCATCTGCAACGAGCCCAGCCGATCACGGTCGGCCACCTCCTCTTGGCTCATTTCTGGAGATTCGACCGGGACGCGGACCGCCTGTTCGCGACCGTCCGCCGGGCCGACACTTCCCCGCTCGGGGCCGGCGCCCTCGCCGGATCGACCCTCCCGATCGACCCGGCCCGGGTCGCAACCCGTCTGGGGTTCGAGGGTCCGTTCGAGAATTCCCTGGACGCGGTGAGCGACCGGGATCCGTTGGTCGAGCTTCTGTTCGACCTCGCACTTCTCGCGGTGCACGCCAGTGGCCTCGCCGAAGAGGTCGTCCTCTTTGCGACGAAGGAGTTCGGCTTCGTAGAGCGGTCTCCGGCCCTCGGTTCGGGCTCGAGCCTGATGCCGCAGAAGCGGAACCCCGATGCGGCGGAGCTGGTGCGCGGTCAGACCGGCCGGGTGGTCGGCGATCTGGTCGCACTGCTCGTGACGCTGAAGGGGCTCCCGCTCGCGTACGACCGCGACTTGCAGGAGGACAAACCACCGGTGTGGGACGCCGTCTCCACCGTCCGTTCCAGCCTCGCGGCCCTCCGGTCGGTGGTGGAAGGGATAACGTTCGACCGAACCCGAATCGCCGAAGCCGCCGACGACCCCGAGATGTTCGCGACCGACCTGGCCGAACACCTGGTCGCCCGAGGAGTCCCGTTCCGGGAGGCCCACGAAACGGTCTCCGCCCACTTCCTTTCCACCGGCGGACGCCTCGACCCGGCGCGCGTCGGCGAGATCGCCGGCGTCGACCCCGCGGTCGCCTCCTCCCTCAACGCCCGTTCCGCGTTGGCCCGGAGGGTGACTCCGGGTGGACCTGGGCCGGCCGTGCTCCCCCACCAGCTCGCGACCGCCCGGTCCCGACTGGCCACCCGGCGGGGCTCCCTTTCCTCGCTCGACCGGAAGGTCGGGCTCGTCGAGGAACTACTGAACGAGGTACGAACATGACCAACTGCCCTGAATGCGAAGCGACTGTCCCGAACCACGACAAGATCCCCGGCGAGGTCTTCCCCTGCATCGATTGCGGGACCGAGCTCGAGGTCCTGAAGACGGACCCCTTTGCCGTCCAGCCCGCCCCGAAGGAAGCCGAGGATTGGGGTGAGTGAGGGGTTTTCGCTCGGGGTCTTCACCACGATCGTCCGACCCGAAGAGAAGGCGATCCTCGCCGCCGCCGAGGCGCGGGGGATCACCGTCCAGCGGATCGACGATGGGGAGACGACGTTCGGGCTCGACCGACCTCCGGGCCTCCCGGACGTCGTCCTCAACCGTTCGGTGAGCCACACGCGCTCGCTCTACGCCACCCGGTTCTACGCCCACTACGGCGTGCCTACGGTCAACACCGCCGAGGTCACGGAGCTCGCCGGGGACAAGATCCTCACCTCCCTGCGACTGCGCGAGCGTGGGATCCCGACCCCTCGCACGATCGTCGCGCTCTCGCCCGAAGCCGCGATGCGGGCGATCGAGGAGATCGGCTACCCCGCGGTCCTGAAGCCGGCGGTCGGCTCCTGGGGCCGGCTCATGGCCAAGGTCGACAACCGCGAGGCCGCCGAACAGATCCTGGAGCACAAGGCGGCGCTCACGTCGCCCGTCCATTCCGTGATCTACGTCCAGGAGTACGTCCCGAAGCCCGACCGCGACCTTAGGGTGTTCGTCGTGGGAAGCGCGGCCGTGGCCGCGATGTACCGCCGGTCCTCCGACTGGCGGACGAACGCCGCCCGCGGAGCCACTACCGAAGCCGCAGAGATTTCAAAGGAACTCGGGGAGCTCTCCTTGCGGGCCGCCGAGGCCGTCGGGGGAGGCGTGCTGGCGGTCGACCTGATGGAGTCGCCGAACGGGCTGGTCGTCCACGAAGTCAACCCCACCCCCGAGTTCAAGGCGCTCTCGGCGGCGACCGGGGCGGACATCGCGGGCCGGATCGTCGACTACGCGGTCGACGTGGGCCGCCGATGAAGGTCGCCATCGTCGGCGGGTCGGGGTACGTCGGCGGCGAATTGCTCCGCCTGCTGCTTCGCCATCCCGAGGTCGAGGTCGTTCAGGTCACTTCGGATTCGATGGCGGGAAAGCCCATCGGTCGCGCGCATCCCAATCTACGCAAGGTCAGCCCCCTGCTGTTCACCCCCCATGCCCGCCTCCAGCCGGCGGACGCCACGTTCATCGCGACGCCTCATGGGGAGTCGATGGGCCGCGTGCCGGAGATCCTCACGTCGGGCGGATTCGTCTTCGACCTCTCGGCCGATTTCCGGTTGCGGGACCCGGAACAATTTCCCCGCTACTACGGCCGGTCCCACCCGAGGCCCGACCTCCTATCGACGGCGGTCTATGGCCTCCCCGAGTTCCACCGCGACGCGATCCGGACCGCGTCCATCGTGGCGGTCCCCGGATGCATCGCGACCGCATCGATCCTCGCCCTGCGTCCCCTCGTGGAGGCTGGATTCGTCGACCCCGAGCACGTGGTCGTCGACGCGAAGTCCGGTTCCTCGGCCAGCGGGCGCGATTCCGGACCGGCCGGGCTCCACGCGGAACGTTCCGGGGTCATGCGCGCCTATGCGCCTTCAGGCCACCGTCACACCGCCGAGATCGAACAGGAGACCGGGGCCCACGTGGCCCTCACCTGCCACGGGGTCGAAGCGGTCCGGGGCGTACTCGCGACCGTCCACGCATACGTCACTCGGGACGTCGACGAGAAGGAGCTCTGGCGGACGTACCGGGCCGCCTACGGTAGCGAACCGTTCGTACGGATCGTTCACGAGTCCGACGGATTTTTCCGCGAGCCCGAACCCAAGATCCTCGCCGGGACCAACTACTGCGACGTGGGGTTCGCAGCGGATCCGCACGCCCATCGCGTCGTCGCTCTCGCCGCGTTGGACAACCTCGTGAAGGGCGCGGCGGGCGCCGCAGTTCAGTGCCTCAACCTCCGCGCCGGATTTTCAGAAACGACCGGTCTCGACTTTCTCGGTCTACATCCGATCTGAGGGGGATCGCGTGACGATCGTGGTCAAGGTCGGCGGGGCGGCGGGCAATGCGCTCGACCCCGTCCTGGATGAGCTCGCGACCCGGACGGATTACGTGCTCGTGCACGGCGGTTCGGACGAGGTGGACCGATTGGGGGCGGCGCTCGGCCGCCCGGCCGAGTACTACACCTCTCCGAGCGGGGTCGTCTCCCGGAAGAGCACCCCGGCCCACCTCGAGGTGGTCGTGCTCGCCCTGGCCGGCGCGGTCCAGACCCGACTCGTCGCAGGGCTGACCGCTCGGGGTCGGGTTGCGGTCGGACTCTCCGGGGTCGATGGGAGGCTCCTGCGAGCGCATCCGAAGCAGGGAGCTCGAGCCCAGGTCGACGGACGCGTCGTGCGGGTCGAGGACGATCGATCCGGGATCCTCGACCCCGTCGACCCGACGGTCCTTCGCCTGCTGATGGGAGTGGGGATCGTCCCCGTCGTGGGACCCCCGGCCGCGGACGCTCATGGGGAGCTCTTGAACGTCGACGCGGACCGGGTGGCGGCCGCCGTCGCCGTGGCGCTATCGGCCGAGGCGTTGGTGCTGCTGACCAATGTGACGGGGGTGCGCCGCGACCCCGAGGACCCGGCGTCGCTCATCTCCCGAGTGGCGCGGACCGAGATCGAC
>JAKIVX010000013.1 GCA_022750335.1 Thermoplasmata archaeon
GAGTGTCTCATGGATGGTTTCCTCGCGACAACATGGTGGCCTTGCCAATTCGGAACTGATTGGTACTATAATAGTTGGTGCTGTGCCCGAACCTACTTGAGGGGGGGATCCGTCCCCCAAGATGTCCCTGTCTGTCAAGTCTCTCGTCAGCAAGTCGCGACACAGCAGTTAAAAAGAGCAAGTGGTCAGGTGCAAGGAGTTTTGGACTAGATGATTCACAACACCACTAGGCCGCGTGGACGACCGCGCAGCTTCGACGAGCTGGAAGCGCTGCAAAAGGCGACCCGGGTGTTCTGGTCGAAGGGCTACGACGGAGTGACGATCGACGATCTCGTTGCCGGGATGGGCGTTGGTCGCCCGAGCCTGTATGCCGTCTTCGGGGGCAAACGGACGTTATTCCTGCGCGTCCTCAGGGCGTACGCAGAGAAGAAGGGCGCTCTCGCTGCGAAGGCAATCTTCTCGCCGCAGCCTCTTCGCGACTCGCTCGCCAGCTTCCTGAGGTACTCCGTCGAGAGTGCGACCGAGGAAGGCTGCCCTGCGGGTTGTCTGCTCGTGTGCGTCGCGCCGCTTGTGGACGACGCAGAGGTCCGGCAATTCCTACAGAACACTACGGCTGGCGGCGTGGCGATGGTGGAACTTCGTTTCCGGGACGGGATCAGCGCGGGAGATATCCCGTCGGACTTTCCTGTAGCCGCGCGGGCGAGCCAAGTCGCGGACCTGGTCCGTGGTTTGACCGTGCGTGCGAAAATGGGCACGGCGCGCAAAACGCTTCTCCGGGAAGCAGAGGAGGCGGTCGACTTGGTCCTTCTGCCGCGGGGGACTAGCCGCGGGCCAAGCGGAAGTGCCCGGAAGGCCCGTACGGTTCGAGGCTGACTTCCGCGACCGTGGGACAGCAGCTAGCGCTAGGAAGTACGCGTCGAAGGCTTCGGGGTCGAAGGTGCCGTCGCCAATCCACTCGACAAGCTGCGCGTAGAATTTCGGCGGCGGAAACTACGACTTCCTCGAGAGATTTCCAACGGGCGTGCCGAACGGGGAGTTTTCCAGGGGAAAAACGACGGTTTGCAGGTTGCTTTCACGATAGAAGGACACGTCAGAGATCGAACGACACCTTCCTCTCTACACGGTTCTGTAACAATGCGGGGGGAAAAATTTGGTTGAAAAAGTATGTAACAATTCGGGGCGGGTCCCTCTACTCCGCTCGAATATCGTTCGCATGGCGTATCCGATGAATCGTGGGATCCTTCCTAACCGCCCCCCTCCCAAGGTTGATTGGATGAGAGCTGATTGGCAGGTCTAGTTTTCGGGCCCACGCCAGTGTTTCTTCGTATGCCCCTTTGGCGATCGGGGAAAACGTACCTTGGACGGGCCGCGCTCCGTCGAATCGCCCCATGAAATCGCTCACCGGATAAAGACGTGGGGACTTGGCCTCCGTCTGGTCGACTAGATAGATTCGGAGCTTCGGATCGCTCCATTTGGAGGACCGTGAGATTCCGGCTGGATAGTCGAACTGAACCCCCTCCCGTCCAACGACGATCTTCACCGGATTTCTCAGGTGGCGCGTAGCAAAGTACGCAATCACGCCTATCGCGACGATAACACCAACAGCTCCAAGGTAGATCGGTGATAGCGAACCACCCAGCACCGACGCCTGAAGGATGCCAATAGCAAGGAGCATCCCGCCCACCGCAATGGGAAGGACGAGAAACAGTGTGAAAGTTGGCTTGCTCCTACGGTCTCCTTCCGCGGCCAGGTCGCTGAGGTCGAATATCTGGTCTTGGTTCGAGGGGAGGGGAAACTCCTCTGCCATGGGGTTGGAGGAGCATCGATTGCGTTCGCCTTGAGTGTTTCTCCAAGTTCGGCGGACGGCGGTGACCTCAACGCAAGTGGGGTGAACCCCCGAATTGTTACAGTAGAAATGTCCGATCGGTTTCCCCCGAGAATGTGACGGTACCTCTCTACGGACGTTGTGCCGCAATCGACCTTCTGTAACTAAGTCGATCCCTCGACCCCCTCGGCTTTGTCCTAAAAGGCTCGTGTGTCCCAAAACTCCACGTTCTGTCGCAAAACTCGGAACGAACCCGGAAACGAATCAGGCCAACCAGACGTAAGGCCGCCACGGATCGATGAATAGCCCCTCTGTGATTCGGGCGTCGGAAGGAATTTCGACTTGGTTCCAGATCCTCCTGCCCCATGTCAGTTTGTAACGTCTCCGGGTGTGATTCGATAAATCTTCGGAGAGACACCGTAGAGTGCCGAGTTTCCGACATATGCCTTGACTGGCGCGGCCTGACGACTAGCTTCAGCCAGTATCGCCTCCATCACTTCTTTCGTTATCAACGTCCGACGGGTCCACAGGTGGACGCCGTCCAACGAGTAGGCACGATTTGGTGGAACTGTCCTCGGAGAGTCACTGAAATCGAGGAGGCAAAATCCACGACCCTCCTTCCAAGAGAACCGCTCGACCTTCCGCCCACGGTACTGGAGGACAACGCCGGTGGGGTCGACAGTCAAGCAGATCGCGCCGGAGAGGAATCGAGGAAGGCCCATCGCCACAAAAGTCATTACCCCAAACGTGAATAGAATGAGACTGAGGCCCACTTGTCCAGTCGTGGTCGCCAAGCCCGGTCCGAAGACGACGGATCGCTTAATCCAGGCTAAGAATCCCCATGAGGCGCCCACTACGATGAGAAAAAGTACGAAAACATAGAACCCCGGTCGCTTCCAGGATGCGTCATCTGCGGCCAGCGCCCGAAGGTTAAACTGCATTGAGAACGGTTCGCTCATCCGCCGACCTAGTTGAGATCTTTCCCAAGCACGTAAGCAGAGCCTGCGAATGCTCTGATCGAGAGTCCCGCGTCAATTGCTGAAAACATCGCCAGCGGCCCGCCCCGATTGAAAACAAGCGATGCTCCAGAGAACAGCATCCCGAGACCAGCCAGGACGGTGGCAAGGACCGCCATCGTTGGGGAGGATGCCCCCCACGACAGCGTGATTATCGACAGGCTGATTAGATCACAGATCAGCGCGAGCCCTTGACGCATCAAGAAGTGGTGAGTGGGCACTCCACCAACACTCGCGAAGTATGCTCCGTTTCGGACAATCTCTGAATCTGAGAGTACCTTACTCTCGCAGAAGGCTAGCTCAAGCTCGTATACCTCGTTGAGGCCTGGTACGACTTCCAGTCGACCTGAGAAGAGTTGAGCCGGGACTGTACCGTCCATGGCTTCGGTTGGTCCGACTTGCTTTCGAGCGTCGACGCTCACTCTCGGTCGACTCTTGACTTGGCTTTGAGCTGCCACCTATGCTCTCCACCCTGAGGACCGATGGGCCGCGCTCGTGGTCCGAATTTCCATCTATTGTGTCATGAGAGTCTGTCCGATGAGATCGATTCGGTGAACGGGAGGATCGACTACCTGATAGCCTTCTTCTCTCGAAGACCGTCGAGTGTGTGCTTTCGTTCCAAACCCTCGACAATCAAGTAACGAGCGACTTCGCCGGCCGTGTTCCCATAGTGTGGCTCGAGGTCCGCGAGCTCCTTCAGGTGGACGCTGTCAAGTCGCACGTTGAATTGCTTCTTCTTCGCCGACATTAGTCCCAATAGGCATCATATGATATTACTAGAGAGCCTATAAGGAATCTCTCCTCGGGAACCTTTTTAGCCGGCATGTTGTGTCTTCAGAGCCGGCACGCTAAGGCGGTCGGCGAATGCGAAAATTCTCCCGGCAACCGATTCGACCCGGCAGCCAGCGCCGCTTGGATTCCTACCTCTTCGAGTCGTCCTGCCCCAGGGACTTCGTAACGATTACCCGAGCCCCGTTGGGATCCAGAGTCCACCGGAGTGAGTCTCCGGCATCCACCCCGAGTACGTCGACAACCGTAGACGGGACGGTAGTGCGTAGAGAGGCGGATCGCTCGATGGCTTTGACAAGCTTGGACTCGATCGGCTTCGGCAATGGCTCCTCGGCCCTCCATGCTGGCATAATAAAAGAGGGTTGTGGTCTACATCTGAGGCAACATGTAGGTTCAAACCTTAAGTACTCCTCGTGTGTAGGGCAACATGTAGGTATACACATGGCGGCCAATCCCGAGCGAGTGACCCGACGCGAAGTGCGGGCTCTCGAAATGCTTCGAGACGGTCACCGAGTCGCCTAGTCATCTGCGCCCGGCAAGTATGTGGTCGGCTCCCAGTCGGGGAAGGGCATCTACCACGTTGAGGGGGTTGCAATCCCAGGCGCTTTCGAATCGTGCTCGTGCCCCGACTTTGTTGAACGGATTGCGCCTTGCAAGCACATCTGGGCGGTCCGACACTGGATTCGTGATCCCGACACATTCGTCCGACCCGAGGGATTCTCTGCGAAGACTCCGCCGCCCGCTCGGGTCCCGATCAACTGGCATAACTACGACCTGGCGCAGAACGAAGAGTATCGCCTCTTCAACACCCTGCTGAGAGACCTTGCTTGGGGATTCGCTGAGCCGGCGAAAGACCCCCATCTGGCCGGTCGTAAACCCATACCACTTCGGGAGCAGGCGTTTTGCGCGGTTCAGAAGACCTACCTTGGGTTCTCCTGCCGCCGCTCGCACGGCTTCCGAGCGGAGGCCGCAAGAAACGGCCTGCTTACGAAGCCTCCATTTTGGGCCGTCACTTCCCGTTTCCTTTGCCGGGATGACGTAACGTCTGGTCTCCACGACATGCTAGCCCGATCGGCAATCCCGTTGATCGGCCTGGAGGACAAGTGCGCGATAGACTCAACCGGCCTCCGAACGACTCGATTCAACTACTACCGGAAGGAGAAGTACGAACCGGAGCGGGAGAACGACTGGCGCAAGCTCCACGCCCTGGTCGGCGTGAAGACACACGTCATGCCCGTGCTCGAATTCACGGATGGGTCGGTCCACGACTCGAAGATGTTCGAGAGTCTCTTACGCCGAGCTCTCGAGAACGGATTTCAATTCAAGCAAGTCGTCGCGGACAAGGGTTACCAGGGCCGAGCCAATTTCAACACTGCGGCGGAGTTGGAGGTCCAGCCCTTCATCCCGTTCAAGAAGAACCAGACGGGCGAAACCAAGGGCAGCCCGATGTATCACAAAATGTTCCTCTTCTTCCAGCTTCACCGAGAGCAATTTGACCAGATCTACGGACAACGAGCTCAGGTCGAATCCTCGTTTTCGGCATACAAACAAAAGTTCGGGGAGGTCATCGCGTCCCGGAATTTCGATGCCCAACAGAATGAGGTCCTCTGCACGGCGATCGCCTACAACATCACGATCCTGGTACGGCAGATGTTCGAAGCTGGGATTCTACCCGACTTTCTCCAGCCTGCCTCGCCTGAGAAGATGACCCCGGCGGGCCAGCGGACAGACTCGGTGCCCTGGCTGTCTCTAAATCAACTGGAGGTGACTCAGCCTGTAACTCAATCGCCCTCCCCGGGGTGTTTAAGGCACAACGTCCTCTCTACGCAAACGTTTATGTAAGAATCCCCCGAGTGCTTCCTCAGAGCGTATGACGCTCGTCTGACAAACAGGATGGGGTACAATCCAATGAAGTCCATCATCCAGGAAGCGATCGCGAAGCACCAGGAGAACCAGAACCTGGTCGACGACAAGAAGCCGACCGTGCCGGCCTATGGCAGCGCTGACGACGCGGAACTCGCGAAGTTGGCGGAAACGCTGAAGGTCAACATCCGGATCGTCGGGTGCGGAGGCGGTGGTTCCAATACGATTAACCGGTGCGTCGAGGACGGGATCCAGGGCGCCGAGATGTGCGCCATCAACACCGACGCGAAGCACCTCCTCACGATCCACGCTCCCCGCAAGATCCTCATCGGTCGCCGAGCGACCAAGGGCCTTGGGGCGGGCGCACGCCCGGAGATCGGCGAGGAAGCGGCCCGCGAGAACGAGGAAGAACTGCGGGCGTTCCTGAACGGGGCGCATATCGTGTTCATCACGGCGGGAATGGGCGGCGGAACCGGTACCGGCTCCGCGCACCTCGTCGCCCGCCTCGCGAAGGAAGCGGGGGCGCTCACGATGGGCGTCGTCACCCTCCCCTTCTCGGGCGAAGGCGCCGCTCGCATGGAACAGGCGAAGGACGGACTCGAGCGACTGCGCCGGGTCTGCGACACGACCATCGTAATCCAGAACGACAAGCTCCTCGAACTCGTGCCCCGCATGCCGCTCGACGCGGCGTTCAAGCTCGCCGACGCCTGCCTGATGACGGCGATCAAGGGCATCACGGAGATCGTGACCCGACCCGGGCTCGTCAACCTCGATTACGCGGACATCCTGACCGTCATGAAGGACGGCGGAGTCGCGCTCATCGGCTTGGGCGAGAGCGAGAGTGCGACCGACCGGGTGACCGAAGCGGTCACTGAAGCGCTCACGTCCCCGCTGCTCGGCTCGGTGGACCTGAAGGATGCGACCGGGGCCCTCGTCCGGGTCATCGGCGGTCCCTCCATGACCGTCAGCGAGGCCGAGAAGGCCGCTGCGCTGGTCGGCGGGAAGATCTCGAAGCGGGCCCGGATCATCTGGGGCTGCTCCGTCGAGAACTCACCCGACCTCGAACACACCCTCCGGGTGTTGCTCATCATCACGGGCGTCCGTGCGACGAGCCTCTTGGGACAGAAGGGAGGCTACGCCGCCGGTGAATCCGAGGAAGTCATCGACCTCGTCCGCTAGGTCCGCGGCCCCGCGACCCCGCTACCTCGGCCTCGAGGTGGCGGGGGAACACCTTCCTCCCCTCTCCCCCCGTTGGTGGGAGAGCACGCTGCGCCGACAGCTCGACGGAGCTCCCACACCTGTCCCGTTCCGACTCATCCGATCGGAGGGCTCTCGGGCCGTGGTGGAGGTCCCCCACCGGAGCGCCGCGACGGCTCGGACCCGCTGGACCGCCGCGCTCGACGACCACCTGGCGCTCGAGACCGTCCGCACCTGGGGAACCCTCGTCGGGGCGAAGGCGTGGCTCGCCCAGGGCCGCCCGCGACGAGTTCGCTGACCGTGGCCGCGCTCTAGGAGAGCGCGACGGAGAAGACCGACGTGCCGACGTAGAGCAGATCGAGATTGGTGGCCGGGATCGTGATGCTCACCTGGCCGAGGGTTGCGCCCGGGATGTAGGGTCCCGTGCAGATCGGGGCCGGCAAACAGGTCCACAACCCGGCGAAGGAGAGGTGGTTCGTCAGCCAGGCGGCCCACGCGTAGGCGTACGGTGTGTTGATCACGAGCTGGACCGGCACGTTCGGGTTGATCGAGAAGGTGGTGTTGTTGGACGAGCTCAGAAGGTAGGCGCTCGTTTGGACGAGCCGCAGGTTGAGCGTCTCCGTCCCGCTCCCCGAGACCGAGCCGACCAGGTTCGAGAAGAACGGCAACCAGATCGACGCCGCCGTGACGTTCCCGCCAATCCCGCCGAGGACCGTGAGGGAGAGCGAGGGAGCGTCCACGATGACGGGATAGGAGCCATACTGCGCGAACACGACCGCCCCCGCGTCATAGGCCACTTGGCCGCTGGGCGCGTAGGTATTGCGCATGCTCACGGTAATTCCCGACCCGGCGGCGGTCGAGGTCTTCAACGCGATCGGCTGCCGGGCGAAGAACGGACAGGGCGTGAGGGCGACCGCCTGGTAGTGGATGGTCCAAGGCGCCGACGCCGCGACCCCGGTGTAGGCGGTGTTGTTGAAGTACGCCGCGTAGGTCGCGGTGGCTCCCGTGCCGAAAAGTCCCTCGGTCTTCGAGACGTTGTCGTACGGGCAGTAGATCGACGCCGCGTTCGTGGAGTTGAATCCCGTCACGAAGGCGGTGTAGGTCATGGCGGCGGTCGCGTTGGCCGTGATGGAGTCCGAGTTGCCGTAGGAGACGACGAGCATCTTTCCGGCGGCCGCGGAACTCTCGTAGAGGGAGTCGGACCTCCCGTCGCTCCATACCACCACGTTGGCCGTTCCCGTGCTTCCGAGGTTGAGGTAATCGTGGTTCCCCACGACGGTGACGTTGATGGAGGAGCCGCCGAGGACGGACAGCGTGACGGTGTCGTTGCTTCCGTAGATCCCGAGGTCGACCTTCGCTCCGAGGGTCGCCGAGATTGAGATGGTGGAGTGGTTGGTGGAGTAGTTGAGGGCGTAGAGGCCCGTCGCGATTATCGAGGTGACGGTGAAGGCCTTCGCGTTGCCCGAAAAGTTGAAGGTGAGCTGGGAGAGCGCGAGCGTGCAGGCCACTCCGACGTTCGCGGCCGACGTGAAGCTGCAGCCCCCGGGCAGAGCGGGGCCTCCCTGCGATGAGCCGAGCGGTGGCGTGAACACGCTCGCGCCGAGCAGGCCGAAGGATAGGCTGGCGTTGGCTCCGATCCGCCCGCTCCCGACCGAGGAGCTGTCCGGTTGGGTCCAGGGCGCGACCGAATCGGACCCGAGGGTTACCGGCTGGACGAACTGCTGACCGGGACCCCCGGAGCCACCCGCCGCCGCGAGGAGGGAGGAAAGGCGACCGATCTCGTTCTCGACCGCGACGGTGTGGTTGAGGTCGTTGACGGACATCTGGTTCGGCACGATCGTCGTGAGGAAGTTCGCGATGAACGTCACGACGAGCAGGAGGCCGAGCAACGTCGCTACGGCGGCCACCTGGCCGCGACGGCCACGCCGACGCCAATTCCGGCTCCTCAACGCGTGGGCCAAGACAACCTCGGTCGAGGGTACAATTTACCCTGGGACGCCGTATTTAGTCTTATGGCCGGGGTCCCTCGCCCGGCTCGCCCGTGCGACGGCGTTCCGCGAAACTTATCTCTCCCCCTCCCTCCCTGTTGGGGGTACGGCGAGTGGCGTCCGAAACGGGAACGTCGGTCCGCATCGGGCGGGCCCTGCTCTCCGTCGATGACAAGTCCGGCCTCGAACCGTTGGGTCGGGAACTGCACGCGCTCGGCATCGAGCTCTGGGCGACCGGCGGGACGCGCGCGGCGCTCATCTCGGCGGGGATCCCCGCGCGCGCGGCGGAGGAACTCACGGGCATCGGCGCGTGGTTCGGCGGGCGTGTGAAGACCCTCCATCCGGCGCTCCTCGGGGGTATTCTCGCCCCTCGCACCGAAGAGGGGCGCCGCGAGCTCGCGGAGCGCGGCCTGCTCGCGTTCGACCTCGTCGTCGTCAATTTCTATCCGTTCGAACGGCACCTCGCGGAGGCTCCGGACGCGACCGACCGGGAGGAGTACGTCGACATCGGGGGCATCACGCTCGCCCGGGCCGCCGCGAAGAACCACGGGGGCGTGACCGTCGCCACCGACCCCTCCGAATACGCGTCCCTGCTGGACGAATTGCGGACGCAGGGGGGTACGATCTCCGCCGAGACCCGGCGGGGTCAGGCCCGCGAGGCGTTCCGCCGGGTGGCGGAGTACGATGCGGCCATCGCCGCGGACCTCTTCGCTCCGAAGGCGGGGGACGACTCGTTCCCTGGAGTGATCCTCCTACGCCGGGAACCGCTCCGGCTCCGGTACGGAGAGAACCCGCACCAACGCGCGGCCGTCTATCGGGCGGGAGCGGGCTTCCGACCGCGAACGTTCGAGGTCCTGAAGGGGGACTCCCTCTCCTACACCAACCTCTTGGACGTCGACACCGCGCTCGAGATCGTCTCCGAGTTCCCGCTGCCGGCCGCCGCCGTGGTGAAGCATGCGACCCCGTGCGGGGTGGCCGAGGGGTCGACCATCCGCGAGGCGCTCGAGCGCGCAGTCGCGACCGACCCCGTCGCCCGTTTCGGATGCGCCATCGCCGTCAACCGTCCGCTCGCGGACGGGGACACGGCGCCGCTGCACGGGGTCTTCGTCGACCTGCTGGCCGCGCCCGAGATCACCCCGGAGGCCCGGGCGGCCCTCGACCGGCGCCCGAAGCTGAAGCTCGTCCGAACGGCCCCCCCGGACCCCGAAACCGCGCGCTGGGAAGCGCGGTCCAGCTTCGGCCGGGTTCTGGTCCAGGAGGCCGATCGACGTCAGCTCGCCCCCGGCGAGATGCGGCCCGTGACGTCCCATCGCGCGACCCCGGAGCAGTTGTGCTCCCTCGATTTCGCCTGGCGCGTGGTCCGACATGCCAAGTCGAACGCGATCGTCCTCTCCCAGGGCGCGGCCACGGTCGGCATCGGGTCCGGCCAACCGACCCGGGTGAAGGCGGTGGAGCTCGCCTGCGAGGTCGCGGGCGAGCGCGCCCGGGGTTCCGTGCTCGCGTCGGATGCGTTCTTCCCCTTTCCGGACGGAATGGAGCTCGCCGGAAAGGCGGGCGTCGTGGCCGCGCTCCAGCCCGGCGGCAGCCTGCGGGACCCCGAGGTCATCGCGGCGGCCGAGGTGGCCGGGATCGCGATGTACTTTACCGGCTGGCGGGTGTTCCGCCACTGACCTTCGCCGTCTCGGCGAAGTAGCGGCGCAGGATCGACCGGAACGCCGCGGGGCCGACGGGGCCCACTTCCCGGCCTTTTTCCTGGCCGGATTCCACGAACACGTAGGTGGGGATGGAGTGGATCCCGTACGAACGTGTGATGTGGGCGGCGTCGTCGATGTTCACCTTGGCGAACTTGACCCGGCCCGCGAGGCGCACGGCGAGGTCGGCGAGCATCGGTTCCGTGGCCCGACAGGGGACGCACCAGTCCGCGTAGAAATCCACGACCACGGGAAGCTCCGAGCGGATGACCTCGGTCTCGAACGTGGCATCCGTGACCTGGATTGCGCCCTCGATGGTTTCCATGGGATTCCTCTCGTTCGATTTCGTCACCCTCTTTAACGACTCTCTTCCTCCGGCGGTCGCTCGTGAGCTCTCGCACGTCGCCCGGTTCCTCTCCGCCCGTGCCCCCGGCGCTGGCCCCGGCCCTGCTCGCCTGGTTCCGTACGCATCGGCGGCCGCTCGCATGGCGCCGTACCCGCGACCCGTACCACATCTGGGTCGCCGAGGTACTGTTGCAGCAGACGCGGGTCGCCCAGGCCGAGCCGTACTTCGAACGGTTCGTTCGCCGGTTTCCCACGGTCGACGCGCTCGCGCGGGCTTCCACGGAGGAAGTGCTGAAGGAATGGCAGGGCGCGGGGTACTACGCGCGCGCCCGGAACCTCCGCGCGGCCGCGCGACGCGTCCGGGACACATTCGGGGGAACCCTCCCGCGCACCGTACTGGAGCTCGAGACCCTTCCCGGAGTGGGACCCTACATCGCGCGGGCCGTAGCGAGCCTCGCCTTTGACGTCCGAACGGTCGCGCTCGAAGCGAACGGACTCCGGGTCGCCACGCGATGGACCCGAGAGGAGGGGGATCCGCGGTCCCCCATCGTCCGGGCCCGGTTGCGGTCGTCGCTCGAAGCGATCCTGCCGTCGCGGGGTGCGGGTCGGTTCAATGAAGCCGTGATGGAACTCGGCGAGACGATCTGCCTCCCCACCCAGCCGGCGTGCGGGAAGTGTCCGGTGCGATTCGCCTGCCGCGCCGGTCGGGAGCTGGCCGATCCGGGCTCGCTTCCTCGACCTCGTCGGCGGACCGCCCGGCCCCACCGTGTCGCGGCGGTGGTCGTCCTCGCCCACGGCGGTCGGTGGCTGGTCCAGCGTCGCCCCGCCGAAGGATTGCTGGGGGGACTCTGGGAGTTCCCGGGCGGCCAGATCGAACCGGGGGAGACTCCGCGTGACGCCGCACGGAGAGAGTTGCGTGAGGAGACGGGGATCCGCGCCCCGCCGCTCGAACCGCTCGGGGTGGTCCGCCACGCCTACAGTCACTTCACCGTCACCCTGCACGTTTTCGCGGGGACGGTCGCCGTGCGGCCTCCGGGCGGGCGGGGGCGGTGGGTGACTCCCGCGGAGCTCGCCCGCCTGCCCCTGCCGAAGGCGACCGAGAAGGCGATCCGGATGTTGACCGCTCGTCGGGGTACAGCTTTCCCGGATTCAGGATCCGGTCCGGGTCGCATGCGTTCCGGACCGCGCGGAGCACGTCCAACGCAGGACCGCCCAGTTCCGCCTCGAGAAAGGGGCGCTTCAACCGCCCCACGCCATGCTCGGCGCTGATGGTCCCTTCGAGCGCGAGGGACTCGGCCCACACGGCCCTACGGATCCGTTCGGCCGCCGGCGACGTCGGGTCGACCGCGTAGTTCGGATGCAGACTACCCTCGCCGAGATGACCGAAGAGGTAGAGCGGTGCTCGTTCGCGCCGGCTGATGGCGCGCAATCGTCTCACGAGGGCATCGATCCGGTCGACGGGAACAGCAACATCCTCTCGGACCCGAGCCCCGACCCGCTCGTCCAAGACCCGGCCGTTCTCTCCCCGGAGTTTCCAGAGGTCGTCCGCGTCCGCGAACACGATCGGTCGCGCGCGGACGGCCAGAGTACGGAGGACGGTTCGGATGCGTCGGCCCCGAGCATGCGCCTCCTTCCGGTCGTGGGCCTCGAGCTCGAGCAGGAGGAGCGGCGTACCGGACCTCCATCGGGCGCCCCGTCCGGACCGGAGCCCCTCGGCGGAAAAAGCATCCAGGTATTCCACGGCAGAAAGGCCGGTGCCGCTCACCCGCGCGAGGCCCCCGGCCAGCGGTCCCAACCGGGTCTTCGAGGACAGGGGGACGACCCATCCTTGCCGGATCTCGGGCCGCGGGGCGAGCCGGAGCGTGATCTCGGTCGCGATCCCGAGAGTCCCTTCGCTGCCGATGAACATCTGGAGAAGGTCGGGGCCGACCGATCGCTTTTCCGCCAGACTCCCGAGTCGGACCCGTTGCCCCGTGCCGAGTACCGCATCGATGGCCCGGACCCAGCGACGGGTGGAACCGTAGGCGAACGAGCGTGGACCGGACGCGTTCGTCCCCACATTTCCCCCGAGGGTGCAGGAATCCGCGGAGCCCGGATTGGGCGGGTAGAACAACCCGAACGGACGGAGGGCCGCCTGGAGGTCCGCGTTCACGACCCCCGGACCGACTCGGACCGAGCGGCGAGCGACGGAGATCCCCGCGATCGACTTCCACCCGGAGAGGTCGACCACGACCCCGCCCTCAAGCGTCACCGCTTCCCCGTCCAAGGCCGTCCCGGCGCCCCGGGCCACGAGGCCGACCCGGTGCCGGCGGGCCCATCGAACGAGGTCCACCACGTCCTCCGGATCCGCCGGGCGGACGGACGCGAGCGGCGCGCCCGGAAGGTGGGACGCATCTCGACCGAGACGTTGGAGTGCGTTCGGGGCGGTGGTCACCACCCCTCGAACAGCTTCCGAGAGGGACGAGCGCAGGTCCCTCGCCACAGCGGAGGCAGGGCCCCAGCGACTTTACGGTTGGCCGGCGGTCGTCCGCCGGGGGCCGGGGACGCGGTCGAGGATATCCTCGCCCCGCGCGACCGATTCGACCGCCGAGACCAGGTCTCGGATCGCGAAGGGGCGGTTGAGGACGGCCATGACCCCCATGCGTCGTGCGCGTTCGATCAGTTCCGGGGTGCGCTCGGGGACGAGGAGGATCGCGTGGAGGCCCGTCAACCGCTCCCGAGCCGTCGCGAGCTCGTGAGGCCACTCGTCCCCCTCGCTGTCCCCGACCAGGATGAGGACCGCCGGGGGGTCGGACGGGTCGCTGACGGGGAGTAGCGCGGCCGACTCGGTCTCGGCGAGGACCCGGTGATGATTCAATCGCACGAGGCCGCGGAGCAGCAGTCGAGTCTCCTCGGTCCCCCCGACGATGACCGTGGCGATGCTCGGTCGGTCGTCCGGCTCCGCCGAAATGCCTACCGGCCCTTCGGCACGCGGCACATTCTCGTCGTTTGGGCGCATGGCGTGGCGGGCCCGGTCCCGCCACTCCAAACCAGACCGGGTCTAGGGTAAGGTTCTTTGGTTAGAAGCACGGACTGCCGGAGTGCTCCATCGACCACCTCTCAGGGGGGCCCGTCAACTATATAGACTGACCTTGACTTATGGTAATCAGCCTCGGGCACCGGTAGCCCGAACGCCGGGTGGCACCGTCCAGAGACCCGGTGGTCGGACCGCCGGTGCCTTCGCCATGCCGCTCCAACGACACCTTCTTTTAGCGCGCGGGAAAGCACGCGGCATGGCCGCCCTGTTTGGACCTTCCACCTCTGACCTCGAGCACCTCCGATCCGCCGTTCGCGCCCTCGGCACCACCAGTGTGCCCGGACTCGCGGCAGCTCTCTCCTGGAGGGAAAAGAAGACCGAGAAGTTCTTGGCGCACGAACTTGCCCGACCTAACACGCCGGTCCTTTACGACCCGTCCCGGCGAACGGTGCGTTGGGGAGCGGTCGTGACCCTGCCCGCACCGGTGGCTAGGGCCACCGTATTCGCCGCTCCGCCGTCTTCGACCTCCACTCCTCGAACGCCTCCGCCGGCCTACACTCCGACTGGTCTCAAGACCCTCTGCGCCCACTGCCACGTGGCCCTCCAGTCGACGGGCTCTCCCGGGCTGGTCGTTTGCCCGCACTGCGGGCGGCTCTCCAGCGCGCGGAGCGGTGGGATCGCTGCGTCGACGTCGGCGGGGCCCGCCCCCGACCCGGTTCCAGCCGCGCCCGCCCGGGGGCCCGTTGGGTCGACGCCGTCGACCTCGCCGAACGACCGGCGTTCGCAGGAGCTGTTCGCAGCCTGGGTCACCAACCAACCGATCCCGTGCCCGCAGTGCCGCACGCCGCTCCGCCACCGCGGGGTCAGCGAGTATTCCTGTCCCTCGTGCGGAAAATCGGTCCGCTTCCCGGGTCGGTCGGAGGCCACGCCTCCGTCGACGCCGATGACCCACTGATCAGAACGGGACCCGGTCCCGGACCTCGCGGACGAGGACCCCGGAGGCGAGATCCTCCGTGATCCGCGCGAGGTCGGGCGCCGGGCTCCGGTCGTGGGTCCATGACGCGACGCGCGACCGTACGGCCGTCAGCGCCGCTTCGCTCCCGCGGCCGCCGGTCCGAGGATGCCGGAGTTCGAGGGCTTGGCAGGAGACGATCCACTCGACGGCGAGCACCCGCCGGGTGTTCTCGAGGATGCGGCGCAGCTTCACTCCGGCCCACGGTCCCATGCTGACGTAGTCCTCCTGGTCGGCCGAGGTCGGCAGGCTGGACGCGCTCGCCGGATGGACGAGCGTCACATTCTCGTTCACGAGCGCCGCCGCGAGATACTGGGGCACCATGAAACCGGAGCTCACGCCGGGGTCGGGAGCGAGGAACGCCGGAAGTCCGTGGTTCAGCGCGGGATGAAGGAGGCGCGAGACCCGCCGCTCACTGAACGCGGCCAGGTACTGCGTGGTCAGCGCCAGGGTGTCGAGGGCGAGCGCGAGCGGTTGACCGTGGAAGTTGCCTCCACTCACGAACTCGTCTCCGTCGAAGACCACGGGGTTGTCCGTGACGGCGTTCAACTCGCGGCCCACGATCTTCTCGGCAAATTGCAGACCGAGCTCGACCGAGCCCAAGACCTGCGGAAGGCAGCGGAGCGTGTAGGCATCCTGGCCCGTCCAGGTCGTGTGGGGGGCCGAGAGCACGCTCCCCGCGAGCAGGGCCCGCAGCGAGGCCGCCACCGCCCGGTGCTCCGGGAAGTTCCGGATCTCGCCGAGCCGATCATCGAGCGATTCGGGGTTCCCTTCCAGCGCATCGAATGAAACGGCCGCGGCGATGAGCGCGGCGTCGAGGAGCGACCGGAGGTCCGCCACCGCGAGGGCGAGGTAAGAGGCCATGAGCGCGGTCCCGTTGAGGAGCGCGACCCCTTCCTTCTCGACTAGTTCGAGGGGAGCGATCCCCTCGCGATCGAGCAGGCGTCGGGCCGGTTCCGGGGCTCCGCCGGCCGGGCCGAGGAACGCCCCTTCCCCCACCAGGGTCATCGCCAAGTGCGCGAGGGGGGCGAGGTCGCCGGAGGCCCCGACGGACCCCTGCTCCGGGATCCATGGGACGAGCCGTCGGTTGAGGAGTTCGAGGAGATGGTCGACGACCTCCGGTCGGACCCCGGAATGGCCGCGGGCCAGCGAGTTCGCCCGCAAGAGCATCAGACCCCGAACGACGTCGGTCGGGAGCGCCGGTCCCGTTCCGCTCGAGTGGCTGCGGACGAGGGAGATCTGAAGTTCTCGGGACTGCGCTGCCGTGATCAGCTTGTGGGACAGCCCACCAAATCCTGTCGTCACGCCGTAGACGGCGCGATTGGCCGCGACCGCGCGCTCGACCGCTCCGCGGCTCGCCCCGATCCGGGTCCGAGCCTCGGCGGGAAGCGCGACCACTCCGTGGCCCCGGGCCACGGCGAGGAACTGGCCGAGCGTGAGGGAACGTCCATCGACGGGAATCGGCTCGGGCATCGACCCGCTCTCCTACGCCCCCACCCACCGTTCGGAGGGTCGGTGCGCGGGCTTATGCGGCCGGGACGACGAGCTCACCACCGGGTTTCTGCATCGAGGGAACACGGCGGGTCTTGGCGCCCTTGGCCTGCCAGAATATTTCCGAGAACTCCTGGACCAGCTTGAGGAGTTCCTGCGCGTCGGCGACGTTGGTCCCCTGGCGCGCCTTCGATGCCTGCTTGAGGGTCCGCCAGGTGAGGTCGTGGATCTGCGGGAATTGCTTGGCGTGGTCGGGGGTGAAGAAGTCGCCCCAGATGACCCGGACGTCGTTCTTGAGGCGCTCGGAGTGCTGCTCCTTCACGGTCGTATAGCGCGAAATCTTGGAGATGTAGGCGGCTCGGTCCTCCGGCTTCGCGTCCATCGCTGGAGCCGCGAGTTCGGCGATCAACTGGTCCATCCGGAGGATCGTCAGGGCGGACAGTTGGGCGTCGGTCGGGTCGTAAATACCACACGGGATGTCGCAGTGGGCGAAGACGGCCCGGGGGGGAAACACGGCGTCCACAAGGCGCTCCACGATTCGGCCAGATGAGAGGGCGACGAACATGGCGCCGCGAGCCCTGCGAGTCGGATAAGGATGCCGGAAGCACCGAAGTCGGAGGCGATTCCCGCCTCGAATGCCGGGAGCCCGCGCCCGTGGCGCTGGGGTGGCCGCCGAGTCGAGGTCCACGACGAGAGCATGCGGCCGACGTTGCTGCCGGGCGATCGATTGCGGGTGGACGTGCGCGCGTACCGCCAGCAGCCGCCCCACGCCGGGGACATCGTGGTGCTCCGCGATCCGGAGGAACCCCGCCGTTGGATCGTGAAACGGGTCGCAGCCGTCGGACCGGGAACGTGGTGGCGCACAACCCGCGGCCTCGTCGCGGTCCGGCCGGACTCACCCACGACCGAGCGCCCCGCCGACGCAGTGGAACTGATCCCGCTTCGCCCGTCGGACGTCTGGGTCCTGGGCGACGACCCCGATCGGTCGCGGGACAGCCGCCGTTTCGGTCCCGTGCCGCCGTTGGCCGTGATCGGACGCGCCGTCCGCATTTACGCCCCGACGGCCCGCCGTCGGGACCTCTAGAGTGCCCGGCCGGTGGTTTGGACATCTTCATAAGCGATGTGTCAATCCGCCACATCGATGGTGGCGAAGGCGGTTCTCGTGGTGATCCTCGTCGTGGTGGCGGCGGCAGCCGGTGGCCTTGGGTTCGTGGCGGGATATGAGTACAAGACCTCGCCGGCCGCGAGCCCGGCGGCGACCATCAATTCGACCCTGTCGGTCCTGGGCGCGGGCACGCTCGACACGCTGTTCCCGCAACTGGCGAGCGAACTCGTCAATGAGTCGGGCGGGACGATCTCGGCGCCGGTCGCGGCGCAGACCTACGAGGGGTCGATCGATATCACGACCGCCATCACCCAGACCCATGCCCTCACCGACGTGGCGGCGGTGGCGGATTACCGCCTGATCCCCCAGATGCTCGAACCGACCTACGCGAACTACGAGATCGTCTTCGGGACCACTCCGGAAGTGCTCGCCTACAACGCCAGTCTCCCCGCGTTCGCGGGCATCAACTCCACCAACTGGGCCCAGAAGCTCATCGCTGACGTCACGACGCCCGGCAACAGGCCGATGGGCATCTGGAACGCCTCGACCGACCCGAACGGCTACAACGAGATCTTTGCCATGGAGCTCCAGGGGATGCTCTACAACGGCAGCACGAGCGCCATCTACAGCCACTTCTACACGACGGGCGCCGACGGGGTCGCGGTCGGCACCTCGAACACGATCCTCGAGCACGAGTCGCAGGCGGCGAACCTCGTCAAGACCGGGGTGATCTCCGCGGTGATCACGTACCGCTCGTTTGCGGTCGTGAACGACATGTCGTACGTCTCGTTCAACCCGATCGTGGGCCTCGTGGCCAACAATTCCACCGCGCTCGCGGACTACGCGAAGCTCTCGACCGACATCCTGACCTCCACGGGCGGGACGCAGTCAGTGTCGGCGGCCCCCGTACTCTTCTCGATCACGGTCCCGTTGAACGCCCCCAACCCCGCCCTCGGGGCGGCGTTCATCCACCTCCTCCTCTCCCCCCAAGGGAGTGCCATCCTCTCGGAAGGGGGGGCGTTCACCCCGATCTTCCCCGGTTGGAGTAATACACCGGGCGCGGTGCCGTCGGTGCTCGCACCGGACGTGACGAGCCTACCGACGTGGGCGGCAACGATCCTCGGCTGAAGCGACCGGGAGACGCCTCGCCACCGGCGGCGACGCGGCGCCGTCGGTGGCGCACCGGCCCGTACTGGCTCGCGCTCCAGGTCGTCCTGTCGGGCTCGCTGCTGCTCCTCTTCGTCCTGCCGATCCTGGCCCTCTTCACCTACGGGCCGTTCGACCAGATCTTCCTCCAGCTGCGGGACGCGCAAGTGCGCGAAGCGCTCTGGTTCACCTTCTACGCCTCAGGGATCTCGGTCCTCGTCGCGATCGTCTTCGGCATCCCGCTCGGCTACGTGCTCGCCCGTCGAAAATTCCCGGGGCGGTCGGTCCTCGAGTCCCTCGTGGCCCTTCCGGTCGTCGTCCCCCATCTCCTCGTCGGCCTCGGACTGTTCATCCTGTTCATTCCGGGGAGCCTGCCCTACCGCTGGTCGGAAGCCCTCGGCTTCCCGATCTACTACTCGGTCGGGGGGGTCGTGCTCGTGATGGTCTTCGTGAGCGCGCCCTACACCGTCCTCGCAAGCCAGTTGTCGTTCCGGGCGGTGGACGGTCGGGTGATCGAGGCGTCCCGGTCGCTGGGCGCGGGCCCGGCGACGGCCTTTCTCACCGTGACCTTCCCGCTCGCGCTGCGGGGGATCATCACGGGACTGTTGCTCTCCTGGGCGCGCGCGGTGAGCGAGATCGGGGGACTCCTCATCATCGCCTCGTTCGTCTACCCCGGCGGGCTCTACGATGGCCCGACCACGACGACCATCTCGATCTTCATCTACGACCTGTTCAACAACGGGAATCTCCAGGGAGCGGCCGCCGTCAGCTCCCTCTTCCTCCTGATGGCCTTCGCGATCTTCCTCTCGGTCCGCGTGCTCGAGCGTTCGGGGTGGCTCCCGTGGCGCCGGGGGGATCTCTCCCCGTGAGCCGCTGGGTCATGGAGGGGGTCGAGACCGACCTCGACGCGTTCCATCTCGGTCCGGTGAGCATGGAGATCGCTCCGGGAAGCGCGGTCGCGGTGCTGGGTCCGTCGGGCGCGGGGAAGACCACGCTCCTCCGCACCATCGCCGGCTTTCTCCCCGTCCGTCGGGGACAGATCCGGCGCGACGGTACCGAGATCTCGGACTGGCTGCCCGAGGAGCGCGACCTCGGTTACGTCCCGCAGGGACTCGGCCTGTTCCCGCACCGGACCGTCGAGCGGAACATCGGCTACCCCCTGGAGCTCCGGGACCGACCCGACGCGGCCGCCCGGACGCGCGCGCTGCTCGAACGGTTCCACCTCACTCCCCTCGCCCGCCGCTATCCCTCCCGCCTGAGCGGAGGCGAGCAGCAGCGGGTCGCGATCGCGCGGGCGCTCGCCGCCGAGCCCGAGCTCATCGTCTGGGACGAGCCATGGCAGGCGCTCGATGTCCAGGCCCGCTACGAGCTCGGCCTCGTCTTCCACGAGCTCCGAGAGACCGAGCGCGTGCCGGTGATCGTCGTGACCCACGACCCCGGGCTCGCGTTTTCCGTCGCCGACTCGTTCCTCATCCTCGGCCGCGGACAGGTCCGCGGCCAGTACGACGCCGCGACCCTCCTCCGCGCCCCGCCCGACCCGTTCGTGGCCCGGTTCGTGGGGTTCGAGAACGTCTACGACCGGGCGACGCTCGAAGCGAGTCCCCCCTCACCCCTGCGGAGCTGGCTTCGGGAGCGGGCCGGCCGCGATGGGGTGGCGCTGACCTGTCCCACCCTTCCGGCGGCCCTCGCCGACGCTCCGCTGTGGGAGGGAACGGTCCGGAGCGCCCGACCTGGACCGCACGGGCTCACGGTCGAGGTCCGGGCCGACGAGCTCTTGGTCACGCTGCGCGTGCCGCCGCCGTGGGCGCCGCCCTTCCCCTCCCTCGGCGAACGCGTGCGGTTCGGGATCGCGGCCGACTCCGTCCATCCGCTGGGTCCGCGGACGGAGGGCGCGCCGTGAGCGACCGGGCGAGCGTCGTCACCGACACGGACGTCGCGCTCCTTCGCTCGCTGGCGCAGGAGCGTTCCGTGGTCGCGGCCAGTCGGTCGGTCGGGATCTCCCGCGACCGCGCGATCTACCGGCTGGCCCGCCTCGAACGCGCGTTCGGCGGTCCGGTCGTGGCCGCCGTTCGCGGGGGCCGGGCCCACGGCGGCACGCTCCTCACCGCCCTCGGGGACCGGATCGTCCGGCAGGGGTTCGACTCCGTCGAGCTGCTCGCCGGGCGGCCCGTCGCTCCCCTCTCGCTCTCGAACCGCCTCGAAGGGGTCTTCCACCGGGCGCCGGGCCCCGAGGTCGAGCTCGGGCCCGGGCTCCGCCTCCGGGTCGCGTTCGCCGCGGAGGAGGGCGAGCCGGTCGCCGTCCTGGTCGACCCCGAAGCGATCCTCGTCGCCCGGGGGCAGTTTCCCTCGAGCGCGCGGAACGTCCTCCCCGGCATCGTCGCCAAGGTCGAACGGTCCCGGGGGGTCGCGGGACGAACCCTCCTCATCCGGTCGGGGCGCGTGACCTTTCGGGTCGCGGTCACCGAGGAGCCGATCCGCCAGCTCCACCTCACGCCCGGGACCCGGGTCTGGCTGTACGTGAAGGCGACGGCGGTCCGGCGGGTGAGCTCCGCCCGGCCTACTCGCGGATCCCTTCGGTCGTGAGCGAGAAGACGGCCTCCCCTTCAGGCAGGTTCGGAGAATCGATGAGGCGCGCGATCCGGCGGGGCGGCTTCGACTTGCGCAGGTAGACCCGATAGGTCGCGGCGTGGGCGACGATGTTCCCGCCGATCGGCCGGGTCGGGTCGCCGAAGAGGATATCGGGACGCGCCGAGACCTGGTTCGTGACGACGATGGCGGCGTTGTAAGTGTCGGCGAACCGCAGGAGCTCGTGCAGGTGCTTGTTGAGGAGCTGCTGGCGCGGAGCGAGTTCAGCCCTCCCGAGGTACTCGGCGCGGAAGTGCGCGGTGAGGGAATCGACGACGAGCAGACGGATGGGCTTCTCGCGCGCCAGTTCCTGGGCCTTCTGGACGAGGAGCATCTGGTGGTTCGAGTTGAACGCCCGCGCCACGTGGATGCGGCCGAGGGTCACCGCCGGGTCGAGACCCACCGCCTTGGACATGTCGACGATCCGCTCGGGACGGAAGGTACTCTCCGTGTCGATGTAGACGACCTCCGACTCGAGGCCCCCCTGCGCGGCCGTCAGCTGGATGTCGACGGCGATCTGGTGCGCGAGCTGGGTCTTTCCCGAACCGAACTCGCCGGAGAACTCGGTGATCGCCTGCGTCTCGACGCCGCCGCCGAGGAGTTCGTCGAGCGCTTTGGAATTGGTCGTGATCCGACCGAGCTTCTTGCGGCGCTCGAGGAGCGCGGTCCCGCTCTCGAACCCGCCGACATCCGCTTTGCGTCGGGCCTCGCCGATGAGCTTCTGCGCGCTCATCGTGCCGATCTCGGCCGCCTCCGCGACGTCCCCCGGCGACGCGACCGCGAGCTCCATCAGGTCGGTGTAGCCGGCTTCCCGCAGCTTCTCCGCGGTCGCGGTTCCGATCCCGGGCAGGTCCTCGAGGGCGATCTCGTGTTTCGGCTCGGGCGGGGTCTCGCCGGAACCCGTCCGGGCGGCGGTCTTTGGCGGCACGAGAAGACCGACCGGAGGTAGAGGGATAAGGGTGGGGGAGGGGTCGCGGAACGGTGGTGGGTGCGGCTACGGCCCGGGCGACCGGGGCACGAACGGCTCGCCGATGAGGCGCTGGTAGACGGTTGTGTAGAGTCGGCTCACCTCGTCGATCAGGAGGGGCGGGAGCGGGGGGATCGGCGGTTCCGCGGATTTCGTCTCGCGCGCCTTCTGGAGGAGGTCGTAGTATCCGGTCTGGCGGTAATGCTGCCGGACGAACTCCTTGGAGAAGTCCACGTGCCGGCCCCGCTCGTAGGCGTCCTTGTCCCAGAACCGGTCCTCGTCGGCCGTGCCAAACGTGTCGACGACCATGATCGTCCCCTCCGAGTCGACGCCGAACTCCTTCTTCCCGTCGACGTGCAAGAGTCCGCGCGGTCCGATCTCCTTCTGCATCGCCTCGTCGATTCGGAGCACGGTCTCCCGGATCGCGTCCAGCTGCGTCGGTTCGAGCGCGGAGAGCTCGAGGGCCTCCGCACGGGTGAGGAGGCGGTCGACTGGTTCGAGCTTGGTCGTGACTTCGAAATGCGGCTGGGGAAGCGGAACCCCGTACTCGAGCTGCCGCCCCGCAGGAAAGCCCAATTCTTCCGGTCGGACGGCCCCGGACTTGACCCGGTCCCACATCGACCCGGCGAGGTAGTAGCGCACGATCACTTCGAGGGGGACCAGGTAGTCCTTCGGGTGGGGACCGAGCGTCCGCGGGTTCGGCAGGACCCGGACCCGCTTCACGCGCATCGAGGCTGGACCGCTCGTCGAAAGGAAATGGTGGGGGATCTGGAGGCGCCCGCAGAGCGCGAACCAGTGCGCCGCAGTGCCGTTCAGCGTCTGGCCCTTGAAGGGGATCTCACTCGGGATGTGTTTGTCGAAGACAGAGATGTCGTTCGTGAAGCGGAATTCGAGCTCGGTCGGGGAGACCTCGTAGACCTCCTTGACCTTGCCACGGCGCAGGTACTTCGGCGCGCTCGGCACCGGGGAGGACGGAGCAGGGCTCATCGAGGGTCGAGGAGAGCTCCGGGGTTTAACGTTGCGGGACCCGTCGGCCTACAAGGACCGCGCGTGGCGCGACGTGATCGCCCGGAAGCCGCGTTTCGCGTAGAACCGGCTCGCGATCTCGTTCTGGGCCGGGAACTCCGCGATGACCACGCCCGCGCCCCGCGACTTCAACTGGGCGGAGATCTCCTTGAGGAGGTACTCGCCGACGCCGTGGCGCCGGTAGAGCGGAAGCAGATAGATGTCCGCGATCACGCCCTCGACCTCGGGCGTGTAGAACGGCCGTTCCCGCAAGTACGCGTGGACGAAGCCGACGACCTTGTCCTTGTCCGGGCCGATCCCTTCGGCGGCGAGGAGGATCGCCTTCGGGTCGTCGAGGCTCGCCCGGAGGACCTCGCGGGCCTGCTCCTCCGCGTCCTCCCGTACCCGCAGGAGCGGGTCGAACTCCTCGTTCAACCGTTTCAGACGGAGGAGGAGTGGGACGAGGACGGGGAGGTCGCTCGCGTGGGCCGGACGCAGATGGATCGGCACCGAGGGGGAATCGCTCCCTCCGGGCCCCGAGTCCCCCGAGGGGGCGCTCGCGCTCACCGGGACTTCCTCCGAGCCGCCGGTGCGGCACGGGGCATGGGAGGGATGAGATGCGAGCGCTGCAGGGCCTGCACCAGACGCCGGGAGCGGCCCATCTGCGTGATCGCGCCGGCGAGGAACTCCGCATGGCTCAACTTCCGGCGGGCGATCCCCTCCCGGACCGCGGCCATGGCCACCGCGGCGGCGACATGGGGGAACACCTCCGTCTCCTGCATGGTGGGGAGCAGGTGCTCCCGGGTTAAACCCCGGTCGGCCGCGTGGCGGGCGAGCTCCCGGGCCGCCGCGAGCACGATGCTGTCGGGAATGGACCGGGCCCTCGCGTCGAGCACGCCCCGGAACACCCCGGGAAAGACGAGGGAATTGTTGACCTGGTTAGGAAAATCGCTTCGCCCCGTCGCGACCACGGCCGCCCCCGCCTCCCGCGCCACATGGGGCCAGATCTCCGGCACCGGATTGGCGAGGGCGAAGACGATCGGTCCCGGCGCCATCGAGCGAACTTGCTCCGCCCGGATGGTGTTGGGGTCCGGGGTCGACGCCGCGAGGAGGACGTCCGCGCCTTCGAGCGCGGCCGAGAGGTCGCCGGTACGCCCTCCCCCGTTCGTCTGGAGTGCGATCCGGTATTTCCAGGGGTTCCGGACGCTCAATTCGTCCACGTCCCGGCGTTCCGCGTGGAGGATCCCCCGGCTGTCGACGAGCGTCAACCGGTGGGGGTCGTGACCGAGCGCGAGCAGGAGTCGCGACGTGGCGATGTTCGCGGCGCCGGCCCCGAGCAGCACGGTTCGGATCTCCTTCACGGAGCGACCGGTCAGTTCGAGCGCGTTGATCACGCCCGCGATGGTCGCGGCCGCCGTGCCCAGCTGATCGTCGTGCCAGACCGGGATCGGCAGGCGCTTCTGGAGCGCCTCGAGGATCCCGAAGCATTTCGGCGACGCGATGTCCTCGAGATTGATGCCCCCGAAGGCGGGCGCGAGCCGGACGACGGTCTCGATGATCTCCTCCGGAGTCGACGCTCGGATGGGCAACGGAACCGCATCGACGCCCCCGAGCCATCGGAACAGGAGCGCCTTGCCCTCCATGACCGGCAGGGCTCCTTCCGGCCCCATATCGCCCAGACCGAGCACGCGAGAGCCGTCGGTGACGATGGCGATGGTGTTCCAGCGGCCGGTGAGGTCGAACGAGAGGTCCGGATCGGCGTGGATCGCCCGCGAGACCTCCGCCACGCCGGGGGTGTACCAGAGGGCGAAGTCGTGGAGCGAGCGGACCGGGACCTTCGGGACGGTCTCGATCTTCCCCCCATAGAAACGGGACAGCTCGACCGCCCTTCGGCCGAGCTCGTCCGTCTGGTCTTCGGCCACCGACCCGGAGCCGTTCGCACGACTACGCCGACGGGGCGGGCGGGCGGCGTCGACGGGGGCCGGAGCGCTCTCCGCCATGACGGGCTCGTTCACCGAGGCGGGCTTAATTAACACTTTGGCAAAGTCGTTCCCGCGGTTCGTCAATTGACGGACCGACGCCGTACCGGCCTCGAGAACGGAGACCGGCGCGCGCGGGGTTGGATAAGTAGAAGTGGCTGCGTTTCGATGAACGGAACGGAACCACGATGGCCAGTACGTCGATGCCCCACCCATACGTCCGCCCACAGCGGCCCGGAGCGGTCCCGCTCCTCGCTCCGAAGGAACTCGGGGCCCTCCTAGCGGGTCCCGAACCGCCGTGCTTGGTCGACGTGCGCCCGGCGAGCGAGCGTCGCCTCGCCCACCTGGCGGGAGACCTCCACATCCCGCTCGATCAGCTCCCCGCGAACCTGGGTCGCCTCCCCCGGGACCGGGCCGTCGTGCTCTACGACCACCTGGGCTTCCGCGCCCGGGTCGCCGCCGAATTCCTCCTGGACCGCGGCTTTGATCGGGTCGCGGCACTCGAAGGGGGGATTGAAGAGTACTCTCGAGTCGTCGACCCGTCGGTCGGACGGTACTCGGACGATCTCCGGGGCCCGGAGCTCGTCCTCCGTCAGATGCCCCGGCCGGAGACCGGATGCCTGGCCTATTTCGTCGGCGACCCGAGCGCTCGGGTCGCCGTGATCATCGACCCCGGCCAGGACGTGGCCCCCTACCGTGCGCTCCTCGCAGACGGGGGCTGGACGCTCGCCGCGATCGTGGAGACGCACACCCACGCGGACCATCTCGCCGGACACGCCGCCCTCCACACGGCGACCGAGGCACCGATCTTCGTGAGCCACCGCTCGCCGGCCCAGTATCCCCACCGACGCTTGTCGGAAGGGGAGGCCGTGCCGTTCGGGAGCCAGGAGCTCGTCGTCCTCGAGACCCCGGGCCACACGGTCGACCATCTGACCCTCCGTCTCCGGGACGAGATCTTCACGGGAGACACGCTCCTACTCGGCTCCTGCGGTCGCACCGACCTCGGCGGCGGTTCGCCGGATCTGCTTTGGGAGAGCCTCCAGGATAAGATCCTCCACCTGCCGAACGAGACCGAGGTGTATCCGGCCCACTACGGGCCGAAGCACGCCCTGCCCGACCGGTTCGTCTCCACCCTCGGTTTCGAGCGCGTGACGAACGAGGCGCTCACCCAGGGGTCGCAAGAGGCGTTCGTGCGCTACATGACCGAGGGGTGGCCGCCCAAGCCCAAGGATTTCGACCGGATCGTCCGGGCGAACCTCGACGGGTGATGCGGTATCAGGGTCCGGCCGAGAGCACGTCGGCGCCGTTGGGCCCTACCAGGACCGTGTGTTCCGCTTGGGCAACGAGGCCCCGCCCCCGCTCCACAAAGACCGGATAAGTCTGCAATGAGCGTCGGGCCCGCGCGAGCGCCGCGCGTTCTTCTTCGGTCGCCACCCAGCGGAGAGTGAACGGAAGCGTACGGAACCGGGCGAAGAGGTGCGCGAGCGCCGGGTCCTTCGGGCCGGGGTCCGAGCGGAAGCGCTGGATGTTCCCGAACGCTCCGTTCTCGATCATCCCGACCCCATTGGTCGCGAACGGTTCGATGGCGATGATCTCCCCCTCTTCGAGCGTCGCCTCGCTCATCCCCGGGACGTTCGGGATCGACTTTCCGGCGTGGAGGAGGTAGCGCTCGATCGAGTGGCCGGTGAGGTTCTCCATCGGTTTCAGTCCCCGCGCCCGGATCGCCCGGGCGATCGCGGCGCTGACGGTGTCGACCCGTACTCCGGGCCGGACCTCGGCGATGCCGGCGCGCAGCCCCTCGCGCGCGGCCCGGATCAGGTTTTCGTGCCGGTGTCCGCCCCCGACCTCGACCGTGTCCGCGGTATCGGAGATCGCTCCGTCGAGGTGCGCTCCCACGTCCACTTTCACCAAGTCTCCGACCTCGAAGGTCATCGGGTCGTCGGGGGAGGGAGTGTAGTGGGCCGCCTCGTCATTGCGGGAGAGGTTGGCGGGGAACGCCGGCTCGGCGCCCGAGGCCCGGATGGACTCTTCGATCGCGTCGGCGACGTCTCGTCGACGGGCGCCGGGGACCGTGAGTCGGAGGCCGAGCACCCGGGCCCGGGCCGCGATGCGGGAGGCCTCCCGCCAGCGTTCGAGGTCCTCCGGATACTTCGCCACGTCACTGCCTCGGGACGAGCACCGGCTGGTCCCCGGAGAGGTCCACGAGCGATGAGGGCCGGCCGGACGGCGGCGGGACCGACGGAAGGTAGACGGCGACCTCGTTCCCGAACGCGCGGCGCGCCTCGGTCGGAGTGCGAGCATTCGCCGCGCCGTGGCGATTCGCACTGGTGGCGGTGATCGGCCCAGCCCTCCGCGCCAGTTCCCGGGCGATCGGGTGGTCGGGGATCCGAACGCCGAGACGGCCTCCCGCCGGCACGATCGAGGACGGGAGCGACCGTCGTGCGCGGGGACTGGGACGGACGAGGAGCGTGTACGGTCCGGGCAGGTGACGGCGGGCCCACGCCCGGGACGCGACCGACAGCTCCGCCCAGGAGTCGATCTCCTCCGTGGAACTGAGCGCGATGGACAGGGGTTGGCCCCCAGGGCGGCCCTTCAACCGCTCGAGCCGGTCGACCGCGGCCCGATCGGTTGCCCGGGCCGCGAGACCGAGCAGCGTGTCCGTGGGGTAAACGACGAGGCGACCGCGGGCGACCGCCCGTGCGGCCTCCGGGGTGGTCGATGCCATCGCGCTAGGCGTACTCCTCGCCCACCCGCGAGTAGGCCAGGTAGTCGGCCGAGGTGAAGTACAGCGCGAGTTCCCGCGCCGCCGATTCGGGGGAGTCGGAGGCGTGGACCAGGTTCGGGGTGATCCCGAGCGCCCAGTCGCCCCGGATCGTGCCCGGGGCGGCGGTCTGGGGGTTGGTGGCCCCGGTGAGGAGACGTACGACCGAGATCGCGGAACGCCCCTCGAGCGCGAGCGCCATCACCGGGCCGGAGGTGATGTGCTGGATCAACGACGGGTAGAACGGTTTACCTTCGTGTTCGGCATAGTGCCGCTGGGCGTGTTCCGGAGCGATCCGGAGCGCCTTCGCCGCGACGATCTTGAGCCCCTTTTCCTCGAACCGGGTGACGATCGCTCCCACGAGACCCCGGCGAACGCCGTCGGGCTTGACCAGGACCAACGTACGCTCCGTGCTGCCTTCCGACATCGTCCGGTCGAAACCGACCGGCGCGTAAAGCTTTCCTTCCGACTCGCTCGAGCGTCCCGCGGGGGAGGCGATGACCCGCCGAAGCGCACGGATGGAGCGACTGGCCCGCACCTTCGACCGCTCAGCCACGCTGTACGAACGGGGGCGTCCGGACTATCCTCGGAGCGCGATCCGCTTTGTCGCAGAGACCTTCGGTCTCGGACCGGGCTCGGTGGTCGTCGACCTCGCGGCAGGGACGGGGAAACTCACGCGGGCGATCCAGGTCACGGGGGCGGCGGTCGTCGCAGTAGAGCCGATGGCCGGCATGCGCCGTGTCTTCCGTCGGGTAGTGCCCGACGTGCCCGTGGTGAACGGCCGCGCCGAGGCGATCCCGCTCCCCTCTGAGTTTGCCGACGCGGTCTTCGTGGGCCAGGCGTTCCATTGGTTCCGGGGTCGGAGCGCCGTACGGGAGATCGCCCGTGTGCTGCGCCCCGGCGGCATCCTCGTCCTGGTCTGGAACACCCGAAGCGATCGGGTACGCTGGTCCCGGGCCCTCACGGAGATCGTCGGGCGAGCCGGAGGACCGGGCACCTACGCGCACGCGAGCGGGAACGGCGACGCGTGGCGTCGCCCGTTCCGGCGGGGCGCGAGCCCTTTCACCGGCCTCCAGAAGCGGACGTTTGCCCACTCCCAATCCGCGACCCCCGCGACGTTCGTCGACCGGATCCTTTCGGTGAGCCATGTGGCGGCGCGACCGCGGTCCGTGCGCTTGCGGGTCGCGAGGGAAGTGCGCGCTGTGCTGGCAAGCGACCCCGGTACCCGAGGCCGAACCACCGTCGAGCTCCCGTACCGGACCGAGGTGTTCTATGCCCGTAAACGGCCGGCCCCAGTGGCGACCTCGCGCTAGACCGCGCGCGCGTCGCATCCGTCCCGCCACGGGCAGTGCGTGCACCGGGCGACGGACGGGGTCGCTCGGCCGTCGTACGGTCGCCCGATCGCAGCCCGCACGTCGAGGAGCTCGTCGCGGGTGGCGCGGTCCCACGGGATCCGCGCTTCCCCGCCGTCCCCGTACCGGACCACCCCGAAGGGAGGAGCCGTTCCCGTAGCCTCCTCCACCAAGAGGCAGTAGGCCGCGACCTGGATCCGGTGCGAGCGGGGGACCCCATATCGGGGGGACTTCCGGCTCTTGAACTCGATCGGGACGAGTCGTCCATCGGGAAGTCTCCGCAGCTCGTCGGGCCGGCCCGAGATCCGGTACTGGTTCGACCGCAGGAGC
This sequence comes from Thermoplasmata archaeon, assembly GCA_022750335.1. Taxonomy (GTDB): domain Archaea; phylum Thermoplasmatota; class Thermoplasmata; order Lutacidiplasmatales; family UBA184; genus Lutacidiplasma. The sequence goes on from JAKIVX010000013.1 coordinate 29,504, forward strand.
GGGCCGGAACCGGAACGCTCATCCACCGAAACGAGCGCACCGTTTCGTGCCTCCCGGTGTCGGAGCGAGAGTGCCCGCCCGGCGAGGACCAGGACCGCCGCTCCCCCGAGGACCAGCGCGAGCGCCTCGATATCGGTCACCGGAACCACAGGATCCCTCCGACCATCGCGAGGAGCCCGACGGCGACCAGCAACCAGTACCAGCCTCCGAACTCGGCCCGGCGCCGCTCCCCGCCCAGTTGTCGCTCATGGGACCGGGTACCGGCGGTGGAGCTCCGGACCGCGTCCCGCGACGGTCCCCCGGGCGGAGGATGGTGGCGGTACCAGTACGAACGGGGACAATACGCGTAGTCAGCGAGGTCGGACGCGGAGACGTAGGGCGCCCCTCCGGACGTCATCAGAGAACGTGCGGGCCTGCGCGCTCCTTACCGATTGTGTTGGACGAGCGGAGGACCTCCGCTAGGGCGGAGGGGCAGGGGACTCGTCGGCGGGCTTCTTCGCCCGAGTGCGCGGCTTCCGGGCCGGTTTCGCGTCGGCCGCCGGGGCGGCCGACGGAGTCGCGGGTTCGGGAGTGGGTGGGATGGCCGGGACCGGCGGTGCCGCGGGCGGCTCCGCCTTCGGGGGCACGGGGACGGACTCCCGCTTCGATCGCCCGGCCGACCGTCCGCCCGCGGGGCGCGCGGCGGCGGCGGAACGGTCGGCGGCCTTCTTGAGCGCGTGGGCGCGGGTCCACTTGAGGCGGTGGCCGACGCGACCGAGATGGAGTTGCTGCTTGCGGCAGGAGGAGGTACAGAAGTGGAAGATGGACCCGTCGCGCTTGACGAACATCATGCCGGTGCCCGGTTCGATCTCGGCGGCGCAGAACGAGCACTGGCGCTTGACGACCATGTCGACCTACCTACCGAACGGAGAGTTTCCGTGCTTCGCGGGCGGTCTCACGGAGGATGAGGACGTCCCCGAGACGGATCGGGCCGGCGACGTTGCGGGTGATGATCTTGCCGCGGTCGCGTCCGGCGAGGACCCGGACCTTGACCTGGGTGGCCTCCCCGGCCATCCCCGTCCGGCCCACGAGCTCGACGACCTCTGCGGGGGATCCCTTGTCTTCCGCCACGGTCTAGACTCCGGTCGCGCCCTGCCTACTTCTTGAGGTTCGGGAACTGGGCGGCGATCTCTTCGAGCAACGCCTTCGCATCGCCCGGCTCCACGATGGCCACGCTGGCCGCCGACTTGGAGAGACCGGCCGATTGGCCGAGCCGCTGCTTCTTTGCGACGTAGATGTAGGGAATCCGCTTCTCTTCGCAGAGCATCGGGATGTGGACGAGGATCTCGACCGGGTCGACGTCCTCGGCCATGACGACGAGCTTGGCTTCCGCCCTCTCGCTGGACTTGGTGACCTCGTTGGTACCTACCCGGATCTTGCCGGTCTCCGCCGCCACTTGGACGAGCTGGAGGGCCTTGTCGGAGAGTTCCGTCGGTGTCTCGAATCGGACGTAGATGGGTCGCGCCATTGTTCCTCGCGTCAGCGGAACCCCCGAACGGGGGGTCCTCGGCTCACGGGAGGTGGGGTAGGGGACCCGCTATTTAACGGTGCTCGAGCGCGCCGCGTCTCCCGCGCCCCACGGGGGCGCGGTACCCTGTCGACGCGTTCCGAATCCCGCTAGAATTGCCCGGAGATCGCCAGGAACACGGTCCCGAAGACGCCCAGGAGCAGGCAGTACAGGGGTCCGAAACCGCCCAGGAAGTCAACCGCCGCAAACACTAGCAAGATCAGCCGACGAAAAGGAGGACGATACTCACGATCGACCTCGCTGCACCTACCGCACTCATCTCATTGCCTCGAGCCAGGGCGCGGAACGCCGCTCGATAAGCACTTCCTCCATTGCATTCAAGGCCCGGACCCGATCCGACGACGGGGGACCAAGAGGAGCGCCCCCGCGACTGCCACCGCGCCCACCACCGGGAAGATGGTGCGCACCCCGTACGTTGCGTAGAATCCGCTGATCAGGATGGGTCCGATCAGGAGACCGAGATCCTCGAACGAACCAAAGACGCCAACCGCCGTCCCCTGGAGCGCGAGGGGCACGCCCGCCAGGGCGAGCGGAAGGAGGCTCGCCGAGAGCCATCCGACACCAGTCGCGAACAGCATGGTCGCGCCCACCATCTCGGGATAGGAGCTCGAAAACATCGTTCCGAATGCCCCCACCGTCAGGAGCACGAACCCGAACGGGGCCGAGCGGCCCGCTCCCCATCGGTCGACCACGACCCCTAGGACCGCTCCGGCCAGGAGGCTGGTCGCTTGGGCGGCGCCGATCACGTACCCCGCATCGGTCGAGGTCCCGCCGAACAGATCCACGGAGTAGTATTGTAGGAAATTCCAGACGAGGGCCTTGCCCAGGTACGCGAGCACCACACAGCAAGCGGCGAACCCGAACGGTCGGGTGAAGACCGCCCGAAGATGTCGACCGAACCCCGGCTGCGGGGGAGGAAGGTCGACCTGGTCCCACGGCAGGAACAGGGTGAGGGACAACCCCACGACATACGCGGCGACGATCACGACCGTCAGCGGGCCGAACCCGAAGTTCACGTAGAGCAGTGCACCGAGCGCGGTTCCGACGACCAGGCCCACGCCCGAGAACAGCCCGAAGATCCCCGTTCCCCTTCCGCCGGTCCCCGGTCCGAGGGCGGTCAACGCCATCCAGCGCATCAGGGGCACCTGGAAGACGAATAGCCCCCCGAGGATCCCGAGGGCCGCCGTGAGGGTCAGGAACGTGTCGGATACCCCAATCGAGGCGTAGACGAGGGCGACCGCCGCTCCGAGCACGAGGATCGTTCGAACATTCCCGACCCGAAAGGCGAAGACTCCCCAGACGCTCTCGGTCAGCAACATCCCAAGCGCGAGGACCGCGATCGCGACCCCGTACTGGACCACCGAAAGGCCGAGTGCCTCGAATCGGAACGGCAACACTACGGCGAGCAACGCATAGGCGGCCCACGTGACCGCGGTCGAGGCGTAGACCAGGCTCACCGCGACCGTCGGGCGAAATCGGGGAGGATGACCGTGAGCTCCGCTCATCGTTCGTGACGCGGACCCGATCGCGGAAGTGACCCTACGCCCACCGTGGCCCGCCTCGTGCTAGAATCGATCCCCGGAGAAGCAGAGGAACTTCGCGCTATCGGCTCCGAACTCTCGAAGGACCGCAGCACGGTTCCGCGGGCCCGAGAACGGCATCCCCATCAGGACCACCCATCCGGCGGTGGCCACCGCGTATCCCCGTCGGAGGAACCGGGCGCCCATCGTGTCCACCACTCCATCCCGAAACGCGACCACTCCGGTCCCCGCCCGAGCCTCCACCGCGGAGACGAGCCGGTCCCGCACCCTCTCGGAGGAGGCGACGAGCTCCCCACAGTGGGTCCGGAAGGGCGTGGAATCCACGGTCGCGTACCCCACCGGCCGGCCGTCCGCGACCGCCACGAGGACCTGTTCCTTGGGTCGCAGCTCCCGGGTCCGGACCGCCAGCCGGTTGATCCCGTGCTCGCGGTGAGCGAATCCCCACCGAGCCGCTCCGAATCGGTCGTGCAACTCGTCCATCGCCTCCGCGTCGTCCGGGCGCCCGGGCCGAACCCGTGACCGCGCACGGGGCTGGCGGGCCGGAGGTCCGACTCGGACCGCCATCGGGGGAACGTAGATGTCCCGATACCCGAGGTCGTCGTAGAGTCGGTGGGCTCCCCAGGACCGATTGGTCCAGAGGGTCGCATAGGCGATCCCCGCCTCCCGCTCGCGACGATGGATCTCCACGAGGATCTTGCGGGCCAGACCGGTACGAGCCCGATCCAGACGGGTCGCGACGCCCGCGATCCCGGCGATCGTCTCGGTCGCGTGGGGGAACGTGTAGGGAAATCGTTCCACGAAGGCTTGTCCGACCACCTCGCCACGGTCGACCGCGAACACGCCCACGTAGTCGGCGATGCGCGAGCTTCGGCGCCGCCACGCCTCGATCGTGCGTCGGGGAGGGAAACCGCCGAACGCGGCCATTTGGACGACCGCGCGACCCGAGTCCGACGATTCCGGGAGTTCGTCGTACGTGACCAACTTCATGAGACTCCGCGAGGACCGTCCTGGGCGCGACCACCCGGGGAACTATTAGCACCCCCCTGGGGAGCCCGCGCGGACCCGAATCCGGGAGGACCCGGCTCGGAGCTCCCTCTGCCGATTCGACTCCGCTCCTAGGGTCCGGTTCGATGCTCCGCGAACGAGCGGGCCGCGTGGTCCTGATCTAGGGGACCAGCACGGCCGCCCCGCGCACTCGACCCGCCCGCACCTCGGCCAGCGCCTCGTTCGCGCGTTCCAGCGGAAAGGAGGTCGTGTGGGTTTGCACCCGGTTCGTCTCCACGAACGCGAAGAACTCCTCCCCGTCCTTCCGTGTCAGGTTGGCGACCGACCGAAGGACTCGTTCTTCCCACAGGAGAGCGTAGGGGAAGGCCGGGAGGTCGCTCATGTGGATCCCGGCGCAGACGACCGTGCCTCCCTTGGCGGTCGCGGCGAGCGCCGTCGGGATGAGCGATCCCACGGGCGCGAAGATCACCGCCGCGTCGAGGGGTTTCGGAGCACGCTCGTCCGAACCTCCCGCCCAGTCAACTCCGAGGCTGCGAGCGAAAGCCTGGCCCTCCACGTCGCCCGGGCGGGTGAACGCATAGACCTGCTCGCCCCGGTGGCGCGCCACTTGGATCGCGATGTGGGCAGCCGCTCCGAAGCCGTAGAGCCCCAGACGTGGAGCGTCGCCCGCGAGTCGAAGAGCGCGGAACCCGATGAGCCCCGCGCACAGCAGCGGAGCGGCCTCGACGTCCGAGTAGGACCGAGAAATCGGGAAGGTAAATCGCGCATCCACCAGCGCGAACTCCGCATAGCCCCCATCGAGATCATAGCCGGTGAATCGCGCGCGGTCGCAGAGGTTCTCCCGCCCCGACCGACAGAACGGACACACTCCGCAAGTCCAACCGAGCCACGGGACGCCGAGCCGGGCCCCGACGAGGTGCTCCGCGACGCCGGGGCCCACCTCGACGACCGTCCCGACGACCTCGTGACCGAGAATCGCCGGATGTCCCGGGAAGGGCAACTCGCCGTCGAGGATGTGAAGGTCCGTGCGACAGACTCCGCACGCGGCGACCTGGATCCGGACCTGCCCCGCATCGGGGGAAGCTCCTTCGGACTGAGAGTCGAGTCGCAGCGGCGATCGGGGTGCATCCAGGACCATCGCTCGCACGCGCCGGCCTCGAGGAGCGAGACCGAGCTCGCAGGAAGTCTTGAAGGTGTAGCCCCGAAGGTCGGTGGGGTACCGTCCACCTCCCCTGTCAATCTCCCAGGGTCGCGGTCGAGCATCATCCGAATACGCACAAATGCGCAGGAACGGGTCCCTCGGAGACTTCTTCGCCGGATCGGGCTCGTTCGCGGGTTGCTCCCGGGATCCAACCGGGTCCGCCTCGGTTCACGGTCCCGGTGGAGAACGCGTGCGGAAATATATCACGCAGAGAAGGTTGGTCGCTGAAACGAGCGAATGTTTAAGGTCTCGAACTCGCGAACTCACGCCAGCGTCCGAGTGCCGCGGTAGTTCAGGACCACCCCTTGGCCAACGGCACTCGCGACGCGAAACCGATGTCACGCGCACAGGCATCCGACGAGGAAGTCGCTGAGGCGATCCGACAGCTGGACGAGAGTCAAGCCGCGCCGGAAACGGGTCAGCCCGTGGCACCCTCGGCCGAGGATCGACGTCGCGAATTCCGACGGGTCCTCGAACAGATCGACTGGCTAAGAAAGGAACTTCGGTCGCGTCGACGTCCCCTTCCGGAGAACGAAACCCCCCCCGCCGAGCCCGAAGCGATCCCCGCATCTTCGATCTCCGGGGAGGACCAGACGGCTCGCGCGGCGACGGTCGCCACCCAGCCGCTACTCGTCCGAGGGCCGGCCAGGTATTCCGAGAGTAGGCCTTCGAGGAGCGTGCGGCGTATAGTCGGAAGGAGTGTCCTCCGGTGGATTCCATGAAGAAGCCCGAGTCGCCCCGGATTTTCCGGCTCCTTCTGCCAGCCATGGACCTCGACCGCTCCCAAAGATTCTACGAGTCCCTGTTCCAGACCCGCGGACGCCGAGTCGGCGGCGGTCGTGTCTACGTTGATTGCGGTTCCGTGATCCTAGGACTCCTCGATTGTTCGACGGTCGATCCGAGCGAACGATCGTCCCCGACAGAGGCCGTCTACTTCGCTACCCGCGATCTCGAGGGACTCCATCGTCGCGCGCGGAGATTATTCTGCCTCGCGCCGGGTCTCATCCACAACGACCCCGCCAACCCCGCGGGTGAGATGGTCGTGCGCCCGTGGGGGGAGCGGTCCTTCTATGCGGCGGACCCGACCGGAAATCCGCTGTGCTTCGTGGACGCGGAGACACTGTTCACCGGGACGGCAGCACAAGTGGCCGACCTGGCACGCGGTGAACTGCGGCGATCCTCGTCTCCGACCGTCCACCGAACTCCCGGGTCCCGATCTCGGACGAAGACCCGAACCGTAGGTTGACTTCGACAGGTCCTAACCTGGGGATCCCGCGGGCCCTCGGCGAGGGACGACCCGGGGGCGTGAGGTGGCCACTCCGTGCGGTCGGCGCCCCGCCGCTAACCGGATTCCGTGCGTGGCTGGCGCTGGAATTCGTGTCGACCGACCGAACCCGGCCCGCCCCCGAGTTATCCGTCATTCCGACGCACCGCATTCCCGACCGCCCGCCGAAAGATATACAGGTGGTCCGATGTTCCCTTCAGCGTCCCCACGCGGGAAGTACGGTGAGCGTCCTACTCCGCCTGCCACCAGAGCTCGTCGAGTTCAGCCTTCGCGAACCGCCCCGCTCGCTGCTCATCCGCGGCGAGCCAGGCGCAGGAAAGTCGACGCTCGCGTTGACCATCCTCGGTGCCTTCCGCGGCAAGCGGATCTTCCTGTCCTGCCGGGTGAGTCAGGCGGAGGTCGAGAAGGATTTCCCTTGGCTCCGGTCGAATGTCGACGGGCCCGTGGAAGTGATCGAGTCCCTCGTCGGCGAGTCCCGAATCGACGTCAAGGGCCGGGTGCTTGCGGCGAGTCGGGCCGTGGTCGAACCCGAGCTCGGGAGCCCGGAGTTGGACCAATTGTGGCTCCCGGACCCGCTCATCGACGCCTTCTCCCGGATCGGCCCTAACACTCCCGGGATGGTCGTGGTCGACTCCTGGGATGCCCTGGTCGAACACTACATCGGGGCCCGCAAGCAGCAGGGGGCCGCTTTTCCCGATCGAGAGGAGCTCGAGCGGCTCATGCTGGACCTCCTCGGGCGAGGGAGGGCGCATCTGGTCCTGGTGGTGGAGCGGCCCGGCCCGACTCAGCTCGACTACCTGGTGGACGGGGTCGTCGCCTGTGTGGCCACGAGCAACGAGGATCGGCTCGAACGCTGGACCCAACTGAAGAAAATGCGCGGCGTCCGCGTGAACCACGCATGGTACCCCTACACGCTCGAGGGCGGGCGGTTCCTCTGCATCGCGCCCATGTCGCCGGATTTCCGCGCCATCCTGCAACCCCCTGAACCCGAACCCGATCCACACACCGGCTTCCTGTGGCCGGGATCGTCCGACTTCGCCACCCAGTTCGGTCGTCTTCCGTATGGCCGGATGAGCGTCATCGAGGTGGACCCTGAGGTCCCGGTGGAGGCCGTCCGCCTGTTGGTCCAACCGATCGAGAGCCAGGTCCTCAGCGGCGGCGGCCGGGTGCTCGTCGTACAGTCCCCGAGCCTGGCCCCCTCGGATGTTTGGGAGGCGTTCCGGCCCGTGGTCAGCGCGGAGGCGTTTGCCCGGCAGGTCCGGATCTACTCCCCGTCCGGGTTGAGCGCGGTCGACCCGAATTTTCAGATCCTCGAGAAGGTGATGGTGCCGGGGCCGGCCAGTGACGTCCCTCCGATGACGTCCCGAATGCCCGACGCGTACCGATTCCTTCGGGAGGGGCTCGGGGCCGGTCTCCCGAGCCTCGGGGTCATCTGGGTGCACGGCCTAACGAGCGAGAGTACGGAAGGGCACCCTGGGTACTCGCCCGACTCGTTGCCCGGTCTTGCACGACGGACGCTCGCGAACTCGATGACGCACCTCATCATGATCGGTGCGCCGCCGGACCCCCTGATCCAGTCGCTTCAAGGAATTGCGTCCATACGGGTCGCCCTTAAGACGCGCAGCGGCCGGGTCTTCGTCTACGGAGTACACCCCCGCACCCCGCCATTGGTCCTCGCCCAATCGGACAACGGGGATCCCTACCACCTGATCCGGATCGTCTGAAACGGTGCCCCACCGAGCGGAGCCGCTAGTGGGTTCGCCCGAATTCTCGGTCCGACCCGATGGGCGTCCCGACCGGAGGATGGTCGGGAAAGGTCCGGGTGCGGGTCCGGTAGTACGCCCACAGGAACATCATGTACGGCACGAACTGTGCGCTCCCGAGCAGGGCCGATTCGCCCTCGAGGGCGGTGATCGGCGCCGTGTTGATGGAGGACCCGGAGGTCGCCTGGGTGACGGCACCGGAAATTTGGGGGAAGATGATGGCGATCGTGATGGCGGAGATCACCACTGTTAGCGCGGCGGCCGAGATGAGGAGGATCCGGGAGGTGGGGTCGGCGAGCGCGTAGGGTAGAGCGACGTAGGCGATCGCTGTCAGGGTCGCGGTTCCAAGTCCGACCACGAACAGCACTCCCAGGTCGGATTGGAAGATCGCGCCGATCGCGCTCGGGGACTCGCCGGGCGTGGCTTGGGTGAGGATCGAATCGACGAACCAGGCCCCGACCGCTATCCCCGTCACGAGGCCGATTACCACGCACACCCCGCCCAGGAGCACGTTGCGACGATGCGCGGGTCCGAAACCGTTGCGCCCGAGCCAGAGGAAGATGAGACCGATCAGGGCGAGGAGCGCGCCGAGGCTCGACACGTAGGGAATCCACAGCAGGGCGAAGGCGATGATCATCAGCAGGAGGCCGGTCTTGGTCCGGTCCTGGGCCTCGGGGAGAGCCCTCGTGTCCTGTGTGCCGATCCAGTCCCAAGACTCGTTCGGGGCAACGGGGAGGGTCGTGGGCGGGGTCGGCCCCGTCACAGGAGCCAACGCACCCCCGCAGTTCGGGCAGAAGGATGGACCGGCGGCGACAAGGACTCCGCAGAAACGGCACTGAAGCTCGGCCTCTCCCATCGGCGCCACTCCCTGCCCGCGAACGTCCTTCGAAGTGTTCAACCGGTTCCCTCGGGATAGTTCGGGCATTTGGAGCCCGTTGGGGGAGGCCGGGAGACTTCAACCGGGCCGTAGAATCCATTGATGGTTAAAGGGCGCGCACGTAACCCCGGCCTGGCGTTAAGGGGGCCGACCTCGACCAGGTAGTACGGCCAACCGGAGGCGTTGGCGCAAGGGTGGGAGCACCCAGTTGCTCCGGTGCCGTATATGACGCCTTGAGGTTGGAGTCGGCCGGATCGACCATGGATCTTGTGACCTACACCATTCGACCGTTCGTCGAGTCGGATTACGATGGGGGGGCGAGGATCAACGCCCTCATCGACCCGGAGCATCCCGAAACCGCCGAAGAATCCCGCCGCTGGGCCGACGTGATCACCGGAACGCCGGGTCGGTTAATGCACAAGCTGGTCGCCGAGGAGGCTCGATCGGGGCAGACGGTTGGCTGGGGCGGTCTGACCCACGTCCTGTGGAGCTACCATCCGGATAAGTACTACATCCGCGCGGCGGTCGACCCCGCCCATCGAGGTCGAGGGATCGGCCAAGAACTGTACACTCGACTCGAGAAAGAGGCGTTCGACCGCAACGCGGTCTGCCTCTGGAGCGGTGCTCGGGAGGACGACGACGCGGGCGTTCGATTCCTCGATCGGCACGGGTTCCTCACCCTGAGGAAAATCTGGTTGTCACGCCTCGACCTGACCGGTCTCGACCTCTCGAGCTTCCCGGATCGGTCCCGGGACTTGCAGGACCGGGGGATCCGGATCACCACCGTCGCGGCCGAGGGATTTCACCGGTCCGAAGTGCAGCGACGCGTCTACGACTTGGTTCGAGTCACGGCCGAGGATGTGCCCCGGGTCGGAGAGTACACCCCCGCCACCTTCGAAGAGTTTGTGGCGCTCGAACTTCAGGAGCCCAAGATCCTCCCGGACGCCTTTTTCCTGGCATGCCAGGGAGAGGAGTACGTTGGGCTTACCTCCCTTCAACGGGAGCCCGGATTGTCGGACACCCTTGGGATTTCATTCACGGGAACCCTGCCGAACTTCCGTGGCCAAGGGATCGCCTCGGAGCTCAAGCGCCAAGCGGTGGAGTATGCCCGGACCCAAGGGACGTACCGCTACATCATCACCGGCAATGACTCGCTCAACCCGCGAATCTGGGCCATCAATGAGAAGCTGGGGTTCCGGCGAGAACAGACTTGGCTGAGTGCCGAGAAGTCGCTGCCCAGGTCCCAACCGTAACGAACGTACCTCTCTGAACGGGACCAGGTCCTCGTACCCCTTCCCCCGCACTCCAATGTGGGTCGGCCCGGAATCCCCCGGACTTAGGGGTATATTCGCATGGAGTGATTCGGGTTCGGTGGTCATCATGGCAGTAAATCCCGACAAGTTGAACGCATTCGTCGGAAAATTCGCCAACGACTTGGGAGCCGCAATGCACGGCTCCGCCATCCTGATCGGTGAGCAACTGGGCCTCTACCGGGGACTGGCCCAACACGGCCCCATCAGCTCCGAAGGATTGGCGGAGAAAACTGGGACGGCGGAGAGGTACCTGCGCGAATGGCTAGCGGGGCAAGCGGCCTCTGGATATGTGGAGTACGATTCCAAGACCGGTTTGTTTTCGATGACCCCGGAACAGAAATTTGCGCTCACCGATGAGAACGGTCCAGTCTTCCTCCCCGGGGCCTTCTACATCGTCTCCTCCGTCTACAAAGATCAACGCAAGATCGCAGAAGCCATCCGGACCGGGAAAGGGTTCGGATGGCACGAACACCACGTTGACCTGTTTCAAGGGACCAAGAAGTTCTTTCGTCCGGGGTATGTCGCGAATCTCGTCTCCGCGTGGCTGCCGAGTTTGGAGGGAGTCGTCTCGAAGCTCGAGGCCGGGGCCCGAGTGGCGGACGTCGGGTGCGGATTGGGAGCGTCGACCATTCTCATGGCGAAAGCGTTCCCTAAGTCCGAATTTGTGGGCTACGATTACCACGGCGAGTCGATCGAATGGGCTCGCAATGACGCGGTGACGGCAGGCGTCGCCCAGAACACGGATTTCGAGGTCGCACTGGCCAAGGGGTTCACCGGAAAGAACTTCGATCTGGTGACATTCTTCGACTGCCTGCACGACATGGGTGACCCGGTGGGGGCGGCGCGGCATGTTCGCCAGGCACTCAAGCCGGACGGCACCTGGATGGTCGTAGAACCCTTCGCGGGCCAGAGCCTCGAAGCGAACCTGAACCCTGTTGGGCGGATCTACTACAATGCCTCGCTTCAGCTCTGCGTCCCTGCGTCGCTCGCGCAGGAGGTCGGAAGTGGACTGGGTGCGCAGGCGAGCGACGCGGCCCTCTTGGACGTTTTCCGCGAGGGTGGTTTCACGAGAGTCCGCAAGTCAGTTGAGACCCCGTTCAACCGGGTCTTTGAAGCGCGCCCTTAGAACCGAGGGCGGCCCCGATGTGGGGCTAGGACCGAGAAAATCGCCTGAAGGCGTAAGATGCGCTGCAGCCAGAGGCGGACCATTGGGTCCAAGCGCGAATACACACCTACGGTGAGTTTTGATAGGGATTCCGGGGCCAGTCCCGCGGGCCTAACAGTACTGGCGAGGTACAAGTTCTTATGAGGGGCAGTTCCATTTCCCGCATTAATGGCGGTAAGTCGATCGTCTCACCGTCCGGACATTACCCTCGGCACTACCGAAGTTGTCATGTCACTGCTCCAAGAAGGTAGCTGCTCACCTTTCTGACCACCTACAATAGCTGACTTCCTGTGGACCGGAATCTCTTTCCGGTGAAGTGCACCCGCGCTCTGCGAGGGCGACATGCGGCTCCTGCTCGTCGAGGAGGTCCTTGACCCGGACCGCGAGGGCGACGTTCCGCTTTCCCAAGCCGATCGCAAAGCGCTGCTCGAGAGAATCCGACGGGGCGACAAGGCGATCGAGGAAGCGCGCGAGCTCAAGGCCAAGATCCGTCGGGTCCAGGAACAGCTTCGCCGCCACAAAGCGTGCCCCCCGATGCTTGCCGCCTCCGACCGTACTGCGGAGGTGGGAAGCATCCCCTCCAGTCGCGTCTTCTACCGTCGGCCGGTTCACTCTACTCCGAGACCCACGGGTGGCCAACTCGGCCACCCGGGGCGCTCGCGCGAGCACCCCATGGCGAACTCGCCACCGCTGAAGCTGACCCTGGAGCGGTGCACCGACTGTGGTGCGCCCCTCGGTGCGCCGGTCGAGGTCCGTCGGCGGACCCTCACCGAACTCCCTCCTCCCCAGCCTCGGATCTTCGACATCGAGATCGCGCGCTACAACTGCCCCGACTGCCACCGACGAGTGGAGGCGCAGAGCCCGTATCCGAAGAACCAACAGTATGGGTTCACCCTTATCGCACGGGTCGTTCAACTCCGATTGTTGGGGCTGAGCACCTCGAAGATCGTGGACTACTTCGAGGGGGCCCACGGAGTGCGGCTCACCACGGCGGCCGTGCTGAAGATGGAACAGCTCGCTGCGCACTCGGTCGATCCGCTCTACGGGAAGCTCAAAGCCGCTCTCCCCCAACAGCCCGTCATCCACGCCGATGAGACCAAGTTCCGAATCGGTGGGGAGAACGGATGGTTGTGGGCGTTCTCCTCGCCCCAGACGGTCGTCTACGGGATCGCTCCGAGTCGGGGACAGGATGTGGTGGAGGAGTTCCTCCACGGAGCTCACGGGACGATCGTCCACGATGGATGGGTCCCCTACGACATCATCCAGACCGCGAAACATCAACTCGATCTACTGCACGTGAACCGGTGGCTGGAGCGCGAGGAGATCCTCCATCGACTCGAACCACGGCCGCTGCTCCGGGACGTCCCGCCAAAGCTGGTCAGCGTGGGCCGCCCTCCCGAGGAGTTCCTGGAGTTCGCGGGAGACACGCGATGGCTGTTGCGGCACGCCATCGAGTGGTCGGAGCGGCATACTCACGCCTCGGGAAGAGAGCGCCGCGAGTTCTACCGCTCAGTGCGGTGGTTGATGACGAACCACCTGCGGAGAGGGTGGTCGGAGCGGGCGGCGGCCCGCATCGTGGAACAGCTGGACAAGCGTCGCGGGACGCTCTTCACCTTCCTCATCGAGCCCGTAGTTGCCTGGCACAACAACGACGCAGAGTCCCAGATCCGGCAGGGGGTGCTGTATCGAAAGATCAGCGGCGGGCGGAGATCATGGAGCGGGGCGTGGGCCTTGGAGCGGCTGCTCACGGTCTATCGCACGTGCCGGAAGCGGGCGCTTCAGTTTGTGAAAGTCCTCACCGACGCGCTGTCGGGGTTGGGATTCCCTGAGGTTGGCGCTCCGTCAGGGTAGTCAGGAAGCTGACAAGCTACGGTCCAGGCCTAGGCGTCGGGAGGACTCGCGAGCCGCCGACCGAGCCCGCCTCCAAAGCCCCCGGCGTCTGCCGCGACCGAGACCGCGCGATCGGGGCCGAAAGCGGTTCGGACGCCCGAGCACTCCGGTCGCAACCGAGGCCGTCTCATCGAGCGACGCGCCGTATTGCCCCCAATTCCGCTTTGGTCGGTCGCCATGACTCTGAACAAGAAGGTCGTAGAAACCTATCAGGCAAGCCTCGGCGATCTGGATTGGGCCTCCGTGGCTTCGTGCCTGACGGACGATGGGGAGCGGGCCGAGTGGGCCGACGGGTTCCGGGCCTCAGGCGTTCCGGTTCGCGGGAAAGCCGCAGTCATCCAGGATATGGAGGCCCCCCGGCAGTTCGAGATCCGCGCCGCTCGGATGGCGGAGCAAAACGACGTCGTGGTCGCGGAGTGCATGGTTCGCGTTCCGTTGCCGGAGGGTCGTACCTTCGTCGGGCAAGTTTGCGCCGTGTACGAGCTCCAAGACGGCGGGGTCAAGCGGATGTCGTCATTCGTGGCCGAGAACAAGCACCCGACCTAAGGATGACTTCCTCTAGCGCGTGGCGGAGGGCGTCGCTGGGAAGACCCCCCAAAGAGACCTGCCAGGTCCAGTGGCTGGGGGATGGTGCTCGGGACCACTCCGGGGAACTCTGGAATTGAGCCAAGAGTCGGTTAACTCCCTCCGGGCTTGGGGGTCCCGGATGTCGGAAGTAAAGTGGTTGCGCAAGTGGTTCGCATACAACACGGCGGCGCGGCATGGGTACTTCGAAGTCCTGTCGAAGCTTCCCCCCGCGGAACTCTCCCGGGACCGTGGAGCGTCCTTCCCCACGTTCCTTGACATCCTCGGCCACTCCATGGGCGGAATCGAGACCTGGATCGTTCGGATGTCCGCACTGACCGGGGAGCCGTTCGGCCCCTGCGACCTGCCCGAGCCGGTGTCCCTGGACGACCTTCGAACATACCAACGATGGGTCGAGGAGCGGGTCGACCGGTTCTTCGCCCGCCTCTCGGCGAAAGACCTGGACCGGACCTTCCTGGTCCCCAAACTCCCACCCTGGTGGGACGAGGATTTCACGGCCGGCGTTCGCAGTACCCTCCTGCACGTGGTCGAGCACGAGCTACAGCACCGGGGAGAGATGAACGCCCTCTTGTGGCAAATGGACGTCGAACCGCCGATCCTCGACTGGGGGACGTTCGAAGAACAGCAAACCCGTGCGTCCGCCGCGCGCTCGTGAGCCGCGCAGGAATCGATTCATCCCATCCCCTCGGGGGCGCGTTCCGAGGCTCGGTCGTCCGGCCGCCGACCGTCCGGACTGACGACCGATGGGACCACCCGATGGGGCTCGATCCTATGGCCCACGGAGAACTTCGAGTTTCCCCGTGACCAGGCCGGTCTGAAGCGCGGCCCAGCTCGGGCGGCGCCTGGGTACCGGAGAGGCGGGCAGAGGCCGATTTTATTCGGGACAGCCTCAGAGAATCGGCGCCCGCCTGGGGGGCGGGCCGCGAGCCGGAGGGTCGGCCGCCAGAGGCAGGGTTAAGTGCCGCGCCTCCAGCACCCTGCTCGTCCGCGGACCGCGAGCCAGTTTCGATGAGGTATCCAACGAGCCGTTCGAATGGGCCGCGGGGTCGAACCCTCTTCGCGATCGGGGTGCTCGGCGCCCTGGTCGTGGTCGGTGGTCTCGCCGGGGTCCATTTTTCAACCGCTCAGCCCGTCAGCCCGATCGCCCTAGGATTCTTGGCCGGATCTCCGCGCCCCCAGGCGACGTCGATCGGCGTGGGAATCAACCCGACGGGCGTAGCGTACGACAGCGGGAAAGGCGAGATCTTCGTCACGAACTACGGTTCGAACAACGTCAGCGTCATCAATTCCACGACCGACACCTACGTGGGGTCCGTCCCCGTGGAGTACGGCCCCTTCGCGGCGGCGTACGACGCTGCGAAGGGGGAGGTCTTTGTTGCGGACTGGGCCTCGGCGAACGTGAGCGTGATCGACGATTCGACCAACACGATCGTCCGGAGCGTCCCCGTCGGCAACAGTCCCTACGCGATCGCGTACGATTCCGCGAAGGGGGAAATGTTCGTCACGAACCGAGCGGCGTACAACCTCAGCGTGATCAACGACACGACCTACGCCGTGACGACCATCACCCTCCCCGTGATCCTCACGACCGGAGGCCCTGTCGCCGACATCCCACTCTTCGTGGCGTATGACGGCGCGCGCGGCGAGGTCTTCCTGACCGCCGCGGAGGCGAACGCAAGCGATCTGGTGAGCGACCACGTGCTGGTCTACAACGATACGAACGACTCGCTCGTGGCGGACTTCGCCGTTGGATCGTACTCGGCCGACGATGCCGCGGTCTACGACAGTGGCCAAGGCGAGGTGTTTGTGACCGACGCTGCGTTGGGCACCGTGGTCGTGGTGTCGGACGCCACGAACGCCGTGGTCACGTCGGTCGGGGCCGGTCTGGCTACCCCCGACGCGGTCGCCTACGTCCGCGGGATGGGAGAAGTGCTCGTAGCGAACTTCCATTCCGACAATGTGAGCGTTTTGAACGACACGTCCAACACGGTGACCGCGACCATTCCCGTGGGCATGGACCCGGACCAGATTGCCTACGACGGCCCGGAGGAGACGGTGTTCGTGTCCAATGGACTCTCCAACAACGTGACGGTGATCCCCCTCACCGGTGGGGCGCCGCCGACCTACACGGTCACCGCTTCGGAAACCGGGTTGACGCCCGGCACGGGGTGGTCGGTGGCCCTAAACGGTACCGAGGAGACCTCGACGACGAGCACGATCCAGTTCGTTGAGCCGGACGGGGGATACTCATACACCATCGGGTCGGTGGCGGGGTATGTCGCGAACGTCACCTCGGGCACGCTGACGGTGGACGGGGCCGCCCTCGCCCTCTCGATCACCTTCACCCCCGTGGTGCCCGGAACCTACGCGTTGAGTGTCACCGAAAGCGGACTATCGACTGGGACCAACTGGTCGGTGGAGGTCGGGACTACGGTACATTTCTCGACTTCGTTGGTGGTCGAGTTCGAGCTGCGTAATGGGACGTACACGTACCAGGTCGGGAACGTCAAAGGATTCGGCGTCTCGCCGACGGGAGGGGAAGTGAACATTTCCGGAACGGCCGTCAAGGTGCTCGTCGCTTTCATCGCGACGGGGGCGAGTACGCCTCCACCGAGCACGCCCCCGCCGACCTCGACCGGAACAACGGTCAGTTCCACCCTCGAATTTGCGATCATCGGAGGGGTCTTGTTCGCCCTGGTACTCGTGGTGATCCTTCTCGTCGCCCGACGGAAGCGTGAGGAACCGCCCATCCCCCCGACGCCGCCCGGTCCCTCGTAGTTATTCCCCCGCGGCCCACGGTACCGCAGGACTCGGCCCCGACCGGCTAAAGTTCCAATGGGCCCGGGAGGGGGAGACGGAGTCCGGCGACCGGCCCCTCGCTGGTCTCCTCCGACGCTCCGAACAACTCCCGCGCCGCGGCGACGCTACGGAACGCGGGGAACCCTCGAACCGCGGCGGAGGAGACCAGGGCCAGCACGACGACCACCGTGATGAAGAGCGAATACCAGCCCACCGTGATGAGGCCCAGGCCGAGGACGAGGGTCAGGATGACCGTAGCACTGGTCAGGCGGGAGTTCATGAGCACCGTCACGGGCCCGGCGCGCGCCTTCCCGAACACCTGCCGCACCACGGGGAAGAGGGAGGCGAGCTTGAACACCGACGCGGCCCCGATCAGGTAACCACTCACCTTTCCGGACCGCCTGGAGTCTGACTGCTGTATGAACCAAAGT
>JAKIVX010000029.1:0-7365 GCA_022750335.1 Thermoplasmata archaeon
GTCGACGAGCTCGCCGTGACATTCGCGAAGGTCTGGGCGGTCGTGGTGACGCCGAGCGAGTCATGCACAGTGACGGTCACGAGGTAGCTCCCGGTCGCTGTAGGCGTGCAGGTCAGCGAGGAGGTATTCTGGTTGGTACAGCCGGTGGGAAGACCGGTGTAGGCATAGGTGAACCCGCCGCTCCCGTTGGTCGCGTTCGCGTACAGGTCGAGCGGGTTCCCGAGCGCGGTCGACGCACCGTTCGCGACGACCAACGAGACGGACGGGTCGCGGTGGACGACGAGCAAGCCGAACCCGGACATCACTTGGCCCAGGGCATCCGTCACGGTCCCAGTCACCCGGAAAGTCCCGGCGGCACCGGGCGTGCACGACACCGAGGGCGACGGGGGGACCGCGTCGCACCCCCTGGGAAGACCTGTGAACTCGACCGTGTACGGCGACGTCCCGCCCACGGGAGCCACTTCGATCGTCACGTTCTGGCCCAGATCGATCGCGCCCGGAGTCGCCGCAACGGTCGGGGATGACATCGCTGGATTCACCGTGAGCGTGAAGTTCTCGAAGATGGAGAATCCGGCACCGTCCGTGGCCTGGGCTTGTATCGTGAAGTTACCCGCCACGGAAGGAAGGCACGTGTTCGCCGCACTGTTGCCGAGGGTACAGCTGGCTGGGCCACCGGAGTAGACGAAGCTGAACGCGCCGGTTCCCCCCGTGACATTCGCCCAGAGGTCGACGGAAGTCCCGACATCGACGGCGCTCGGCGCTGCGATTCCCGATGTGAATACTGGGTCCCCTGCGACGAAGACCTCGACCGAGCTGTTCGTGACCCAGCTGTCCGCGTCGGTCGCGGTCAGGGTGACTATCCCCGACATGGGTCCGGTCGGCCGACACGTCATCATCGCCGAGTCGTTCGACGCGCAACCGGGGGGAAGCCCGGTCCAAAGGTACTGGATCGGCGGCGTTCCACCCCTCAGGATCGCAGCGAGGCGGAGTGTCTGGTGGACGTCGAGCGCGGTCGGGAGCGCGGTCAGTTGGGTGAACGACGGCTGCCCGTTGACGGTGACCGTCAAGGTCGCATTCACGCCGTAATGTGCGGCGTCGGTGACATTGACCTCGACCGTGTAGTTCCCCGCCGAGGTTGGTGTACAGCTGAGTAGCGGCCGGTCAGTGGTCGAACATCCGGCCGGGAGGCCGGAGAACCGGTAGGCGAGGGGCGCGGTGCCTCCGCTCGCGCTCGTGTTGAGTAGAACAGTCGACCCGACCGTGACAGCCCCGGCAGAGGAAGTGAAGGATGCGATCGTCGGGTCGGCATCCACGACCACGCTGGCGTTCTCGGTGCTCGGAACCCCAGCCGAGTCGTTGCGGACGACAATAACCGAGAACACGCCGCTCGCGTTCGGCGTGCAGGTCAACGCCGAGACGTTCGCTGAGAGACATCCGGGAGGCAGCGTCGTGTAATTGTACACCACATAGCCGGGGTGATCGATCGGCAGCGCGTCAATCGTGACCGACTGGCCGAGGTCGATCGCCCCGGGAGTGACCGAGATCGGGCCGAGTAACGACGGGCCGAGCGCCCACGTCTCGTTGCTGTAGGTCGCGTTCAGGTACTGCCCGCCGAAGGCGATCGAATACCCATCCACTGGGTCGAACGCCATCTCAAGGTACGCGAGCTTCGGTGGCGAAACGGTCAGCGAACTCGTTAGGCTGGTCCAGTTGCCGCGGGTGAAGTTCCACGTGTCGGAGAGGGCGCCGCTCGAGGCGACCGGATCGGTCGTGCCGCCGAAGAGGAGGACCGTCTCCGCGACGGGCGAGTAGGTGAGGCCGTAATACACGCGGGCGGACGGCGGGCCGGAGGGGGAGAGCGACGCCCAGGTAAGGTTGTGATACTCCCACGTGCTCGCGGCGGGCGTCGAGCATGTGAACGAAGTGCATCCGCCGAACACGAGGGTGTAATTGTCGACCGGGTCGTAGACCATGCTCGCGCGGAACCGCACGGGGGGGCTCCCCGAGACGGTCAGGGCCGTCCAGTTCCCGTGGAGGAATTCCCAGGTGTCCGAGTAGGCCGTGCTCGCGGTCGTCCCCCCGTACATTAGGACGAAGCCGTCCCCCGCGTCGTACGTCATCAGTGGCCGCCACCGGGGCCCCGGGGTCTGGTTGGTCGAGCCGGTGAGGTTCGTCCAAGTGCCGTGCACGTAGGTCCACGTCTCGTTGTTGATGTACGCGGACGGGAGGGAGTAGCCGCCGAACATCACGGCGTATCCGTCGGCCGCATCCCATGCAATGCCCCCGAGATACCGGCCGGTCGGGGAATTCGAGGGGTACAGCTCGGTCCATTGGCCATGCGCGAATGACCACGTGTCCGAGAGGGAACCCGATGCGTCTGCGCCGCCGAACAAGAGGACGTACCCATCCGAGGGATCAAACACCATCATCGATAGGTAGCGCGCCGATGGGGCATTGCGCTCGACGTTGGTCAGATCCGTCCACGTCTTCGGATTCACACCGGCAGCCGAGGGGCGGGCGCTGGGCACGACGGGGCGAGATGCGCATGGTTGCCCGAGGAGCTTCGAGGCTTGGCAGGTGAGGTTGGCGGTCGACTGCAACACCGGGCGGGGGGTGCCGTCGGTCGGCACGACCGCCGCAACGCGGCCATTGGAAATGGAGGGCAGAGGGAAGGGGGCCGAGAGCACTCCCACGAGGACGACCAGCAAGGCGACGCAGATTGGAAGATTAGCCCACAGTATGCGTCGGACGGACGAAAAGGGTCGGCGGGGTTGAGGGCGGGCCGCGGTCACTCCCCGGGGGAGCGGCCCGATGGTCATCTAGGTTTCCTCTCGGGGTACCCTTTCACCGGGGTGGGGCTTCCCGGTGCGGGGGGGACTTGGAATTCCCGGGACGCCGCACCGTATTTATATGAACTCCACCTATGGTACCCATAGTTGCAAACCATGGAAATCACTTCGGTGGCATTGGACCGGGAGGCGTACGATCTTCTGCGGGGGCAAAAGCGGCCGGGAGAGTCGTTCAGCCAGGTCGTGAAGCGACTGGCCAAGAACCGCCGTCCGTTGGCGAGTTTCGCCGGGGCGTGGAAGGACCTGCCGGAGAGGACGCTTCGGGAGATCCAGAACAGCCGCAAACGCATGCGCGAGCTCGATGAGGAACGCTTTGACCGGCTCATGAGACCCGGGCACTGAATGGCGCGATCCCTCGACACGTCGTTCCTGATCGACATCCTCCGAGGGCACCGCGGAGCGGTCGCCAAAGCCGAGGTCCTCGATTCCGAGTCGGAGGTTGTCACCCTACCTGCGCCGGTTCTGGCCGAATTCCTGGATGGGGCCTACTTTGCCGGAGGCACGTATCTGGCGAAGGCGATGCAACTGATCGCGGGGCGCGACGTGGTTCCCTACGATAAGGAGTGCAGTCTCATCGCGGGCCAGCTCCGCGCGGACCTTCGGGGCCGAGGGATTTCCTTACCGATGCTCGATGCGATGATCGCCTCTACCGTCCTCCGGCATCACAGCATCCTGGTCACCGGCGATGCGGGGTTCAACCGCATTCCTGCGTTGGCCGTCGAGTCGTATTGAACTAAGTGGCGCCCCTGCCATCAACCGAGGAAGGGCGGTCACTGCGCTCGTCGGTCGACCGGTACCCCAATCGCAGAAACGGGAGCCGACCATCTCCTCGCCGCGCCCGCGCAATCGGGTCGGGGTCGGTATTTGCTCAAGGGCCCGAGGAGACGGTGGCCCGAGCGCGCCTGCCCCCCAGCGCACGCTCCTCCGGCAGGGTACGTGGCAGCATCCAATCCTGTTCGTGCGAGGACAACGGCCGGGTCGAGCGGGGACGGTCGTAGGAGAGGAATCCCGCCTTCGATGCCTTTACGGGACCCGCCAAACTCGATCCCCCACCGGCCCGGAGCTCCCGAACGCTCCCCCGGGTTACGAGTCCAATCCCCCCAAACCACCGTCGAACTTGTGCGGGGTCACCGTGACTCCGCGACGGGATTGGGGGCCGCCCTCGAGGAGGTCCGAGTACACGCCGATGAGCATCTCCTGGGCGATCAACGCGATGGCAAGGACGACGACCTGGAACACATTGAGAATCCACGAGTTGAGGAGAACCTGGTCGTACGAGGTTCCGCTGACGGTGGCGATGGCCCCGATGCTCCCCGCCGCCGCGGCGCTCGTTGAACAACAGGCACCGAGCGTGAGCGCCGCCACCATCGCCGGGGTCAACCCCGCGAGCGGGCTCACGAGGCCACCCCGTCCCCTCGCCTCCTTCCAGGACCGGAGGAAGCGCGCCGCGAGAAGAATTCCGGCCCCCATTCCCACGCCCACTCCGATCGCCACCAGCGCCATCGAGATAGTGGAGGCGCAGGGAAGTACGAGGATCCCCCCCGGCGTGGTGACCAGGACCGCCGGGTAGTTCCACCAGGCCGGAGAGTAGGAGTTCGTCAGGATCCGGACCGTCGTCCCCGAGGCCCCCGTGGGACCGACCTGCAACATGAAGCCCGCAATGAGAGCGATCGATCCGTAGAAGATCGCGATGCTGGTCGCGATCATTCTTCCCCGGCCGCCACGGAGGGTGGCTCGGGTGTGTTTCAAGGTCAGGAGGGAGATCAATCGCTTACCGCGACTCTCTGAGATAACGGCCGTACTACCCTTGGGTTCCGCCATTCCTTACCTCCTTTTCCGGAGTCCGACCATCAGCACGGCCAACGCCGCCGCGAACAACGCGACCATGATTGCCAACCCGCTCCAGGAGATGGTCGCCGCACTGGACGGGGTCACACCCCCGGGGAACCCGCCGGGCGTCGAAGGAGAAGGGCTGGGTCCGGAAGACGAGCTCGCTGAGACCGTGATGGTGGAGTTGGCGTAGAGCGTGACCGCTCCCGAGGACGCTTTCACGTGGAGAACTCCGCCCATCGGGGCGATGCAGGCCGTGTACGCGACGGTGCTTCCGGTGCTCGAGTTGAGAGTTCCGAGAGAGACCGAGGAGAGCCACCACGAAAAACCGGCTGGGGGGGTTAGCGGGGTGTCACAGACGTTCTCCGGCGTCGCGGTGAACATCAGCACCTGGAGGGGGGTGGCCGCCACATGGACCGGGGTGACCGCGAGGTGGGCCAACGCCGTTCCGGAACAGTTTCCGGGCGGCGAAGGAGGAACGGATCGGCCGAGGGTCGGCGCGCCCAGTGGTTCCAGTCGGGGGCCCGGGCTGCTCGGCCCGGGAACCGCGAATGCTCCTGCTACGAGAGCGAACGCGACGACGCCGACGGCGAACACACGTTTCGGAAGAGAGCCTTGGCTCCGTGGGTCCATCCAGAACGCTCTCCTTCACCGTGGATGAGGTTCGGAGCGCATGAAGCACAGGTCAACCGGGATTGACCCGCCGCCCGCCCGGGCGCCCACCCCGATCGGAGGGGACCTTTGAACGAGTCGAGCACCGGTAACGAACGGGCCCCGTCCGGCTTCAAGTCGATGTCGAACGCGCCCCTCTCCCCAAGGTCCTGGCGACTTTTTTCGAAGCGACCGTCAGAAGCTCGAGTGGGAGGACGTGCGAGAACCACCGTCAAAAGGGGGTCTCGAGGACCGATCACGTTTCCGCGTTGGTCGGAACCGAACCGGTCGAGAGTTCGATCGTTCGAGACCCGTCCCCCCGCCCGGGGAGAGCCCAGCGGCGGGTGAGGCCGGCGGAGCCTATCGGGGGGGTGAGGAGGTCATCCCCTCGAGGATCGCCCGGACGACCTCCGACTTCGCATTCGCGTAACACTGGACGTAGTTCCAGGTCCGCCCGGCGAGTTCGCGCTTGGTATTCGCGTAGAGCTCCTGGGCCGCCGGGCTCGTGCGGAGGAGGTCGCGAAAGGTGAGCATCCGGTCGATCTCCGCCGATCCCAAGGAGAACACGTGGAGATTGACGTTCGTCTCCGGGCCCTTGAGGAGGCGATGCTGGTGCCACTCCGGCTCCCGGATCCGGAGCACGTGGCCCTCGGCCGCGAGCGCCGGGACGTACGCGGATTCGTCCGAAGAGTCCGCGACGACCAGTAGGATGTCGATGATCGGTTTGGCAACGAGGCCGGGTACCGAGGTCGAGCCGACGTGCTCGATCCGGATCGCGCGAGCTGCGAGTCCGTGCCGGATCCTCCGTTCTTCCCGGCCAAATAGCTCTGGCCAGGCCGGGTCGTATCACCGAAGGATGATGGGGGCATTATGTCGCTGAACCTCACCAATCGTTATCCGCCGAAGCTGCTCTTCGGTCAGGGGGTCCGAAGGATCTTCCGGTGCGGTCACGGACATGAGAGGCCCCCGTACCGGGCTGGCCGGCGTGCGATCGCCCCGTCGTTCGTCGGACTCCTACGGGTCGTCGCGAGAAGCCCACTCGGCCCGTGGACCCCGCGCGGGCCGTCCGGGCGCTGCCCGAGGTCCGTCCGATCCGGCGCTGGGGACTTCCGGATGGGTGGTCCGCCGGGCACCTTCGGGCGGGACTCCGCTGCTCCCGGGCCCCGTCCCCGGTCGATCCCGACGGGTCCCGGCCCCATCGATTAGGCGGAGTAGCGGAGCGTGGCCTCCGTCACGGACGCGCCGTTCACCACGACGGTCCCGCTCGTCGGAAGGGTGGTCTGCACCCAGCCCGAGACACTGTGGATCGTGTAGGCGTAGGTGTTGTTCGTCAGGCCGGTCCAGGTGAGCGTATCGGTCCCGCCGTCCGTCGTCAGGGACTTCGTAACGCCGTTGACCGTCACCTTCCAGGTGAGCCCGGAGGGTAGCCCACTCTCCGAGAACGTCACCGAGTACGTCACCTTCGTGTAGTGGTTCTTCTCGGTGACCGAGTTCCCCTTCACCGTGACGGTCCCGCTGTATCCACGGCTCGAGTCGTGCCAACCGGGGTTCCCCGCGATCGAGTAGGCGTACGTCCCGTTCAGCAGGCCGGTCCACGTGAGCGGGTCGGTCCCCCCGTCGGTCGTGAGCGACTTCGTGACCCCGTCGACCGTCACCTGCCAAGTGAGTCCCGACGGCAGGCCGCTCTCCGAGAACGTGACCGAGTACGTCACCTCGACGTAGACCAGCGTCGTCTCGGTTACGGAGGCGCCGTTCACAACGACACTTCCGGAATAGGGCAGCGTCGCCTGATGCCAGCCCGAGATGCCCGAGATCGAATACGAGTAGGTGTTGTTCGCGAGGCCGGTCCAGGTGAGGGTGTCGGTCGCCCCGTTGCTCGTGAGGGACTTCGTCACTCCGTCGACCGTCACCTTCCACTTGAGTCCGGACGGCAGCCCGCTCTCCGAGAACTTCACCGAGTACGTCACTTGCGTGTACGCAAGCGTCGGCTCGCTCACGGACCCGCCGCTCACCATGACACTCCCCCCATTGTAGG
>JAKIVX010000029.1:7465-13641 GCA_022750335.1 Thermoplasmata archaeon
AGCGTCGGCTCGCTCACGGACCCGCCGCTCACCATGACACTCCCCCCATTGTAGGGCAGAGTCCCCTGGTGCCAGCCCGAGTTGTCCGCGATGGTGTAGCTGTACGTCCCGTTCGCGAGGCCGGTCCACGTGAGGCTATCGGTCGCTCCGTCCGTGGTGAGGGACTTCGCGACCCCGTTGACCGTCACCTGCCAGATGAGGCCCGAGGGGAGCCCGCTCTCCGAGAACGTGACCGAGTAGGTCACGCTGTTGTACACGAGCGTCACCGAGTAGCCGATGCCGGTGCCATCGATCGCTGCCGTCCCGCCGTTCACCGTGATCATCCCGGTGTAGAGCAGGGTGGTCTGGTGCCAGCCCGAGATGTCGGCGATCGTGTAGCTGTACGACCCGTTCGCAAGGCCGGTCCACGTGAGCGTGTCCGTCAGCCCGTCCGTCGTGGTCGACTGGGTCACCCCGTTCAACGTGATCGACCAGCTCTGGCCGCTCGGCAGCGTCGACTCGCTGATCGTGACCGTGTAGGTCACGGAGCTGTAGACCAGCGTGTTCGCGTAGCCAATGCCCGTGCCATCGATCGCACCCGTCCCGCCGTTCACCATGAGCGTGCTGCTGTAGGCCAGGGTTCCCTGGTGCCAGCCCGAGACGTCCGCGATGGTGTAGCTGTAGGTCCCGTTCGCGAGACCGGTCCACGTGAGCGTGTCCGTCAACCCGTCCGTCGTAGTCGACTGGGTCACCCCGTTCAACGTGATCGACCAGCCCTGGCCGCTCGGCAGCGTCGACTCGCTGATCGTGACCGTGTAGGTCACCGGCGTGTACACGAGCGTCGGCTCGCTCACGGACCCGCCGCTCACCATGACACTCCCCCCATTGTAGGGCAGAGTCCCCTGGTGCCAGCCCGAGTTGTCGGTGATGACGTAGGCGTAGGTGCCGTTGGCCTCGGGGAACGTTAGGGAGTCCGTCCCGCCGTCGGTAGTCAAACTCTTCGGAGTGCCGCCGACGGTCACTTGCCAGGTCAGCCCTGAGGTCAGTCCTGACTCCGAGAATGTCACGGCGTAGGTGAACAGCGTGAACGTCACCGGCACACCCACGGGCGATCCGCTCACCGTGACCGGGGACGAGTAGGCAGGCGCCCAGCGCTTGTCGCTGCTGGCCACGGTGTACGGGTAGACCCCGTTGCTGAGGGTGATCGCGAGCGTAGTGCCGCCCAAGAGTGTGGTCGTGGTGGACAAGTGCGCCTGTCCGGAGACGTTGACGTACCAGGTGACCCCCGAGGGGAGTCCCGACTCGGTGAACGTCACGGCTTGGCCCACCCCGAACAAGATGGCCGTCGTGCCCACGCTCGCACCCGCGACGGTGAAGGTTCCGATCGCCGGGTTGGGATAGTACACGATGCTCGAGACCGTAGAGGTAGGGACGAGGAACTCATACGTACCGTTGGGCACGTAGAGCCTCACGCAGACCGTGCTCGGACTGCACCCCGCCGGAGTCGCGCTGGTCGCGCTCGTGTTGACCCACAAGAGCGGGGTGCCGCTGCTCCCGAGGAGGTGAACGGCAAAGGTGGTCGTGGTGGCGGACGACGGGAGGCCCGTCTCGGTGTACGTGGGGTCGTAGACCGTAGTGGTGATCAGCGGTGCGTAGTCACCCGCGAATCCGAAGGCGGTGCCCGCGAGCTCACCGGCCGCGGGGGTGGTGAGACTCGTGGTCCGGGCCTTGAACGGGATGTTCGCGTACGGGTTCGGCTCGTTGCCGTAGGCGGCCCAGAAGTTCCCGCCTTGGTAATGGGAGGCGACGATGCTCCCACTCAACGTGTAGCCGTCGATCGACTGCGCGTAGGAGAGCGGCTCGCAGACGGTCGGCCCGGGATATGAAGGGGCCGACAGAGGGTTGTACCCTCCCTGGCAGGTCGCGTTCCAGAAGGTCAAGTCTGTCGCCCCTGCGTTCGCGGTCGCGTTGACCGTCGCGCTGTAGGCCCCGAAGTAATTGTTGTAGACCCGGTCGTACGCCTGGGCCTCAGTCAGCGCGTCTTGAGTCGTGAACGGTTCAAGGCCCGTGTAGCTGGTTTGCGGGTCGGGCGTGAACGTGTTCCCCCAAACGATGTTCCGCGCCGGAGCGAGCGCCGGGGTCACGACGTTCCCGTTGATGGTGAACGTCGAGGTGGTTCCTCCATTGATGAAATCAAGGCCCCGGTTCGACACCGCGAACGTGTTGTCCGCGATCAGGTCGTTCACCCCGTTGTTCACCACGAAACTGTAGAGGGTCGTCGCTTCGCTGTTGGCCCAGGCGTAGATGTGCGTCGCCCCGATCACCGCGAGGTTCTGCGTGTTGAGGAGATAGTACTGGAACCCGTCGGTGGTGGGGATGTTGAACTCCGCGAGGGCCGCGTCCTGCCAACTGGGGTAGTCCATCGTGAACGAGGGTGCGGGGTTGAACTGGGTCACCGCGGTGGTACTGTTGATGAACCCGCCGATCCATTGGGTGAACAGGTAATCGTTCAGGTTCGAGAACAGCCACGAGACCGACCCGACCTGACCGATCACCACCTGCCCTCCGCTGATGGATGTCACGGTCGTGACCGTCGGCGACGGCGCCGAGATGACGTACGGGCTCAACGAAGTGCCGGACCCCGATGGTACGACGTTCGACGGCGAGACCGAGAGGTTGGCGAGGTCGGCGTTACTGAACGCCCAATCGGGGGTGTAGGCGCCGGTCGAGGCCAACGGAGTCAGCTGGATATCTGGCGCCGTGGGCGCGGTGAGGTCCACTTGCTCTACCACCGGTTCGTAGCCGCTGAGGAGGACCTCGATCGTGTACCAACCCGTCGGCAGGTACAGATTCGCCCCCAGGGTCGTCGCGGTGGGCGCACCCCCAGAACCTTTCCAGTACGAGAAGAATCCGAAGGTGGGGGCCACTTGGAAGTAGTACTGGCTCAGGACCGTGACGCCCGGAGACTGGTCCTGGGCGATGCCCACCCACGCGTTGGCTGGAGCGATGTTCACGTAGCTGAGCGGTTCTCCTCCGGTGTAGGCCGGATAGGGCTTGCTACCGGTGTACGTGCTCCCTGTCATGTTCCACAGGCCGACCAACAGTGAAGGTCCCGTGACCAGGTGCGTGATGGGAGTGGCCGCCCCGGTAAGCAGGGTGGGGCCGGGGCCGGCAGTCCCCTGCGGCGCCCAGTAGGCCATCTCGCCGGTGCTGGTCTCTCCCGTCTCTCCACCGTAGTCGACGGCGGCCGGGGTAGCGCTGTACGAACTGCACTTGATAGCCCCGTTCACGCTCTGAGCTGTGTTGGCGTTCTGACAGTAACTAACCCCGACCACGCCGTCCTGGTAGACGATGTTGTTCGTCGCTCCGTCGTCCGAGCCGATCGCGTAATCGAACTCGTAGTCGTTGGTGAGGCCGACCGGGTCGTACCCCGTGCCGTTCGCCTGGATGGTGGCCGAACCGATCCGCGAGTTGGACGGGGTGCATCCTACGGGGTACGTGGGGCAGGGCCCGTACAGGGGGACCCCTTGCGTTGCGCTGGGGGCGAGCGAATTGAAGAAGACGTCGTCGTCCTCGCCGCACACCCGGCCCGTGGGAACCGAGCTGGGGCAGAGGCGCGCACCGGTCGAACTCCGGACCGTATAGTTCATGAACAGTTCATTCACGGGGTACGTCGTGCCGTACGCGGCCGGGCACGAAGCGATCCCGACGCCGGCCGGGGAGTCCGCGCGGCAGGGGCCCTGGGTGTAGTTGATGTACAGTGCCAAGCTGAACGTGAACGGAGCGGGGATAACGATCGTTCCGCTCGAGGGGCCCTGGTAGACCTCCCCCGATTCGACGCTTCCAAAGCCGGCGAGCGTGTTCGTTCCGCCACTTTGAGTGCTCGCCCAGTCCGCCGTCGGGTTCGAGAAGTTCCAGATCTCGTTGCTGATGGTGAGCGAGTGCGTCGACTCGGTGTACTGGATGTAGTTCTGCAGCCAGAACTCGTTCGGACACGCATTTCCCGGCAGGTTGCCGATGTAGTAGGTATTGGCGGGACAGAATGTGGGCGCCTCGTTGTTATCGTGGGAATTGGCGAACGAGGTATCGCCTTTGACCGTGACGTTGACGAGCACCGTGTTCAGCTGGGCCCCGAACGATCCGGCGGCGTTCCCGCTGCTGGTGTCGAACAACTCGGCCGCCGTACCGATCGGGTCCGTGGTGTTCCAGGTACCGGCCAGGCTCGTCGTGTTCAGGTTCGTTGCCTGGATCGAGCCCGTCGTGTTGCTGAGCCCGTAGTAGGCGACGCCCAACGGTGCGGGCGCGACCGAGTAGAGGGGAGTGACCACCCCGTGGGTGGACCTGAGGGGAGGAGCTTGATGGAGATTGGGAGGGTGGAAGTTCGTGAGATTGAAGTTGTTGGCCAGGAGGGTCGCCTCCTTCTCTTTGACGGCGGCCGCCAGGACCGAGTTGATTCCGAATCCTTTTGCATTCGAGGGGGCCGCGGACGACGCCGGCGAATTCACGGCGGAGACCGAGTTCGAGATCGTCACCGGCCCGGAGGGAGTCGAGGCGGGAATGGGGGTCGCTAGGACCACCAAGCTCGACAGGACAAGGATGCTCACCAGGGCAACGGGCACGACCAACCGCCACTTCGAGGGGGCCATGCGGGGAGGATAGCAACCGGATATTTGATAGTCTCTCAATCCGGATGCTGGATTGAGCGTTCACAAACCCCGAACTCGAACCCGCGCCTGCGATTTCCCCGTTCGACGACCGCCCGGATTTAACGAGTTCGTGGCGGGTGCGTCCCCGTCGCGACCGTCAGGTTCAAGGTGCCCGACGCCCTCCGGAATCCTCGAGGTGCCCCCATGACCCCAGCCCGTCCTGCAAAGTCAACGACCACATCATCGGTCGCGACCAGGCCTCGTCCCGCCGAGGGGATGAAGGTCGTCGTGTCGAAGAACGGCCCGTACCTCGTCTCGGGGAAAGTGCCCCTCGCGGTCCAGGTCATTCGGCCCAACGAAGGCGGATTCTCCTGGAATTGGGAGGAGACCCGAACCTTCGACACGCCCGAAGAGTACGAGCTCTGCCGCTGCGGTCACTCCAAGGACAAACCGTTCTGTGACGGTTCGCACGCACGGGTGGGGTTTGACGGGACGGAGACTGCCACGCGTCAACCGTACGCCCGTCAGGCTGAAGCAATCGAGGGCCCCACGCTCGTCCTACAGGACGCCGAGGAGCTGTGCGCGTTCGCCCGGTTCTGCGACCCGGGGGGTAAGATCTGGAGCCTCATCGAACGTACGGACGAGCCCGCGGCCCGCAAACTCGCCATCCGGGAAGGCATGAGCTGCCCCGGCGGTCGTCTGGTCCTGCGCGATCGGGGGACCGGAAAGGCGATCGAACCCGACCTGCCTCCCTCGATCGGGGTGGTCGAGGACCCGGCTCTCGGATGCAGCGGGCCCCTCTGGGTTCGGGGCGGCATCCGGGTCGAGTCGCCGGACGGCAGGGCCCACGAGATCCGGAACCGGGTGGCGCTCTGCCGATGCGGGGCCTCGGCCAACAAACCATTCTGTAACGGGAGCCACGCGAGCATCAAATTCAACGACGGAATGGTCTAGGTCGTCCAGTGACCCGAGGGGGCGCGTGCGGGGCCGATCGGACCCGATCGAAGGAGCGGCTCAGGGCGCACCACCCAGGGGCTTGACGCCCTTGGGTAGTCGACCCGAGATGAACAGGGCCAGGAGGACCGCTACGATCGTCAGCCCCAGCATGATGATGAACACCTCCACGAACGCCGTCGCGTTGGCGTTCAGGACGCCTTGGCCGTACGCCAGACACGCGGCGCTCGGCGGCGTCGGCGGAGGAGGGCAACCTCCGGCCGGCGGAGCCGGCGAGAGGGCGAGGAATCGGGATTGTTGGAAGGAGGAGAGGACCGTGAGCCCGATGGACCCGCCGAGCGATTGAAGGAACTGCACGAGGCCGCTCGCCGCCCCGACTTCGGCCTCGGGCACCTGATTCTGCACGGCCAGCAGGAAAACGGGGAAGGTCAGTCCCACCCCAAAGCCGAGGGGGATGAGCGGGGTCACGAGACCTCCGACCGGCAGGAACCCGTACGCAAACTTCCAAGTGGGAGTCGATACGCCCACCATGGTGAGGAAGATGTATCCGACGACCGTGATGAGCAGGCCCGCGACCACGATGGGCCGGTAGGAGAA
>JAKIVX010000030.1 GCA_022750335.1 Thermoplasmata archaeon
TCGAAGCTGTCGGCCAGGGCGGCGGGGAGTCCGGCCGCATAGGACCGCATGCGGGTGAGACCGGTTCCGTTCGCGCGCGGCATCGGCCGGTGGGAGCCCCTCGGGAGATAGCGCTTGCGAGCGCGGGCGCGAACGAAGGTTCAAGAGGGAGGGCCCGCGTTCATTTCTCCGCCGACGGGCCTCCGGGCCTGCGGCAGGTTGACCCCCGTGGCCTCTTCGAGCGCCGGACCCCCGAGCGGGGAGCCTCGCGTCTCGACCGGGAATGCCGGCCTCGACACGATGTTGGACGGAGGACTGATCGCCCGTCGTCCGTACCTCCTGGTCGGACCTTCCGGAACCGGGAAAACGACCCTCGGCCTCCAGTTCCTGTGCGCCGGTGTTCGCCAGGGTGAGCATACGTTGCTCGTCACACTGGAGGAGCCCCCGAATGAGGTCCGGGTCAATCACCACCGTCTCGCGGCCGAGCTCGAGAAGGTCGACGTGTTCGACGCGATCCCGGATGTGATGCGCTACGAACGGGCCCCGTTCAAGGACATCTCGGCCGTCCGCGCGGCGACGCCGTTCGGTCGGGTTCCGGTCGACATCCGTCGGACCCCCGAGCTGACGAGCGTCGAGGTCACGATCACCGCGCTCGAGCAGATGCTCCGCACGGAGGTCCAACGTCACGCCTACACGCGCATCGTGATCGACTCGCTGACGGCCTTGCAGTACTTCTGCATGAAAGGGTTCGACATTGTCGCGGGGGCCCAGACGTTCCTCCGCTTCCTGACCGACCTCAAGGTCACGACCATCCTCACCGTCGAAGCCCCGCTCGAGGACATCGAAACACCGGAGCGCATGCTGGCCCGAGGCGAGATCCGGTTGTTCCGGTGGGAGTTGAACGACATCACCGTGCGGGCCATCGGCGTCGAGAAATTCCGCGGGAGTTCGCACGACATCCGGCTCCACCCGTACCGCATCGGCTCCTCGGGTCTCGACATCAACCTCGCGGTCACGATTTCCCGGGACACCCGGGAGATCGTCGAATCCCCCGAACCGCTCCTCACCTCCTTCCCTGCGGCCGGGTCCCTGGAAGCGATCCCCTCCACGCTGGAGGTGGTGGCCGAAGAATTGCGCGACCTGCGGATCGTCGGCGCGGACACGAGCGCGGTCCGGGCGGAGGTGGAGGCGGCGCTCACGTTCGCGCGCCGCGGAGACAGCGAGGACGCGGGCGCCCGACTCACGCGGGCGGTCGCGCTGGGGCTCTCGCTCGCGGACCGAATGCCCTCCGCCGAAACTCCGGCGGGGGTCGAAGTGGCCCGAGCGCTGCATCGGCTCAGTTCTCGGGCCGATGCGATTCGAGCCGGCCAACCCCCCGTTCGCATTCCCGAACCGCCGATCCTGGCCGCCCGCCTCACCAAGATCCTCTCCGACCTCCAGCCGGCTTCAGGTCCGCCTCCGCAAGTGGCCGAGGCGATCCCCTCCGCCGGACCCGTTCCGGCGGCGCCTACCGGCGCACCCTCCCCCGTGACCCCACCGCCGACCGCTCCCGAACCGATCGCCGCGCCTATCTCGAAACCAAGCCCGACGCCTCCTGAACCCGGTCCGATCGCACCCGCACCGGCGAAACCTCTTCCCGAAGTTCCCGAGCCGACCCCCCCGACGACGGTCGCGGCGCCGACCCCGAAGCCATCCGTTACTCCTCCCTCACCCGCTCCTCGCCCCGACGCTCGGGTCCGGACCTCACCTCCTCCTCTTCCTCGACCGGCCCGGTATCCGGAACCCCCTTTGATACCCCGCGACTCCGCAGGGACGCCACTCGGCCGCCCCGACGCCGCTGCTCCGGTGCGACCCCCGACTCGGGGGGCGCCCCGTCCGGCGGCCCGCATCGAAGGGGCGGAGGCCTCCGAAGCTGTCGAGGCGAAGGCCCCTCCGGCGGCCCCCGCCGCCGCCGAGGGGCCTCGGCCGAAGAAGCGGAAACGGGCGGCGCCCGGATCCCGAAAGAAGGTCGCCGTGGAACCGCCCCCCCCAGCGACCCCACCTACTGGAGAGGCCGTCGCGCCCGCCCCCTCGCCGCCGGCCGATTCCACGCCACGCCCAGCCCCTGAGCTTCCCCCGATCTCCGCGGACCTGCCGGACGCTCCCCCAGTCGCTTCAACGGATCTCCTGCCGTCCGCCGCCCCCACGGAGCCTCCTGCCGTTCCGCGGCCCAAACGTCGGGTCGTTCGAAAGAAGAAGGCGCCTCAGGTGATCGGCGCGACTCCGGGGCCGGTCCCGGAAGAGACTCCGCAGCCGCCGGCCACCCCTTCCCCCGATCCACTGACCGCCGACCGACCCCCGGAGGCAACGTGAGTTCCCCCGACGAAGCGGCGGACCGCGTGGCCACGGGGATTCCCGGACTCGACCGGATGCTCGGTGGCGGCCTTCGAAAAGGTCGGCCCTACCTGGTCACGGGTGGAAGCGGCAGCGGAAAATCCTTGCTCGGCCTCACCTTCCTGCTCGAGGGACTTCGCCTCGGAGAAGAGGTACTGCTCGTCGCCGTCGACGAGCCCCCCAACGAGATCATGGAGAACGTCCAGGCCTTCGGGTGGGACCTTTCGGCGGTCAAGACCCTCGACGCGAACCCGGGAACTCGAGCGATCAAGCGGCAGGCCGCCGTCCAGGAGATCCGAACGATGACCGACCTGAAGTCGATGCGCGACATCTCCCAAGAATCGAAGCGGCCGTCGGACACGGAGGACATCGCGATCCAGGGAATCCAGCTGAAGCTACGCCAGCAAATGTCCGGAGAGAAGTTCTCTCGGGTCGTCATCGATTCGATGACTTCGATCCGCCGGTTCGCAGTGAAATCCTCGGTCGACCCCCAGGCAGAACGCACCGAGATCCAATCGCTCCTGCGGTTCCTCTCCGAGTCGCACGTGACGGCGCTCGTGACGGCGACCCCCAACGACCCGGGCGTGCTCACGCCCGAAGAGATCCTCACCCGCGGCGAGATCCTGCTGACGCGCAAATGGATCGGGGACCGGTCGGTCCGCCAGATGAAGGTCGTCCGGATGCGCGGCTACGCGCACGACCCCGAACGACGGCCGTTCGTCATCGGCCCCCAGGGGTTCGTCGTCGGATGAACGGCCGCCGACACGCGTAAGTCCGACGGGGCCTGCCCCTTCCATGGCCCACTGGCTGGTCAAGCAAGAACCCAGTACCTACTCATGGTCCCGGCTCGTCGCGGAAGGGCGCACCCGGTGGGACGGGGTCCACAACGCCCTCGCGCTCCAACACCTCCGACGGATGGCGGTGGGAGACGAAGCCGTGTTCTACCACAGCGGGGACGAGCGGGCGTGCGTCGGCATCCTGCGGGTCGCCTCCGAGGCGCGGCCCGACAAGACCGACGCCCGCGCGTCCTGGTACGTGGAGGTCACCCCGGTGCGGGCGCTCCCCCGCCCGGTGACCCTGCGCGAATTGCGGGACGAGCCGACCTTCGCGGGAACGGAGTTGCTGCGATTCTCTCGACTCTCGGTGATGCCATTGCCCGACCGTGCCTGGAAGGGACTGCTCGCGCGAGCGGCCCGTCCCGCCGACCCGGTCCCCCCGGTCACGGAAGGAAGGAAGGGTCGCGGGCGACCACACGCTCGACCGCGGAGCGGTAGCGGGCGTCCGCGAACACGGTGACCGCCCACTCCGAGGGCGGCCGCGTCGCGAGGAGCAACCATACGCTGGGCTGGCGGAACGGGTAGGTCACCCGGCCGTCCTCGAGGAGCCCGATCTCGCCCCAATCTGCGACGGGGTCTCCTCGCGGTACCAACCCCGCGAGGTCGATGAGGACGGAACCGGCCGGGGCGTGGGCTCGGGCGGCCATCTCGTCCTCGAGCCGACGTCGTTCGACCGGATGCGCGAGGAAGCGGGACCACGCCCGACGCGGTGCCGGAAGGAGCGTGCGTTGTCCCTGCACGCGCTTGTACAGGTGTCGGGCCAAGAGGCGCTCGACGAGATCGGCGCTGACGCCCCCGCTCGCTCGGACCCGATACAGCCATTCCCCGTCCGTCCAGTCGAACGCCTCCCGCGCCGTTTCCGGGTATCCGGGGATCCGTTCAAGGGCGGCCTGGGCCATCATCTCCGCCGCGCGGACCGTCTTGTGATAGTAGACACTCGAGTACATCAGCGCCCGACCGACCAGGAACCCTTCGACGGCGCTGCGCCCTTTCTCGGCAAAGACGAGGCGGCCCCGGGCCACGTGCATCGTATCGAGGAGTCGCGCCGCGTCGATGGCCCCGTGGGCGACGCCGGTGTAGTGCGCGTCCCGCTGCAGGTAGTCGATCCGGTCGGCGTCGACCGCTCCGTGGAGGATCTGGCGGAGGACCGATGCCCGAAGAGGTCCCGGGCGGGGGTCGACCAGGTCGGCCACCCGGATGGGGTTGAGAGCCGCTTTCTGGAGGAGCGATGGGATCACGCCATCGCCGGCCGTCCCGAGGATGAGGGCGCGGGAACGGCCCTCGTGCGTTTCCCCCAGGACCTCCTGCATCGGTCCATCCAGTGTGTGGGAGAACGGGCCATGGCCGAGGTCGTGCAGCAACGCCGCGGTCCGTGCGAGCTCGGTCTCTTCCGCCGTGAGGCCGAGACGTTCGGCGACCCGTCCGGCGACCGAACTCGTCCCGAGCGAATGCTCGAGCCGAGTGTGGTTGGCGCCGGGGAAGACTAGGTGCGCAAACCCGGTCTGGCGGATCCCCCACAGGCGCTGGAAGGCGGTGGTCCCGACCAGGTCGAGGATCGTACCCTCGAGGACGACCGTCCCGTGGACCGGGTCGAAGATCGATTTCCGCCCCCGCGCGGGTACCCGGCGGCGTGCCATGTTCCCGCGAGGGACCCGGAAGCATAAGGTCGCGCGCCGACCGGACCGATGGCTTCCGCACGCCGCACGATTTTATGCGGTGGTCCGCGCTGGCCTCTGCTGATGTCGACGCCGGAGCCCGCCTCTCCGCCGTCCGCCGGTCCGGCACCCTCGCCCTTGGACGAGGTCCGTACCCTCTACCGGGCGGCCGCCGACTCGGGTGGGAGTGGAGAACGCGATCAGCATACGGCGTTGCTGAAGGCATTCCTCGCCGGGGTCGAGAAGCGATCGAAGGAGCTCGTGGCCGCCGGGGAGGAACTGGGACCGTTGCTCGACGATGTGGCGATGGAGTTCAACGGGAGCGCCGAACCGGCGTTGGCCCGCCGGGCGATCGACTTGGGACTTGGGTTCCAACCGGGCGCGGTGCCTCTTTTGCATCACAAAGCGCTCATCCTGCTCGGCCAGAATCAGGACCTGCCCGAGGTCCTTGCACTGATCGGCCGAGCCCTCGAGGCGTCGCCCAATGACCGGGCCTTGTGGGCCACACGCGGTGACACGTTGAAAGCACTCCAACGGCCGGTCGACGCCGCCGACGCCTACCTACGGGCCCAGCAGCTGGACGCGAGCTCGATGCAGTATGTCGACAAGGCCCTCCGCCTCGCTCCGACGGATCCGAAGGCCCTTCGGATGAAACTGAGACTCACCGAGGCGCTCGGAGGGGACGTGAGCGGCCTCGAAGCCGTGGAAGAACTGCTAAAGAGCTCCCCGGACGACCCCGATCTCCGTCTAGCCCGGGCGCGGCTCCTGGTCTCCGTCGCACGTCCCGCCGAAGCGCTCAAGGCGGTCGCTGCGCTGTGCGGAGAGCGCCCCGAGAGCGATCCGGCGAACCTGCTCGCGATCCGCCTCCAATTCGAGTTGGGCCAAGTGGATGGGGCGACCGCCGCCGCGAAATCGATGGTCGAACGGGAGACCCCGCCCGATGCCGGTGTCCTGGGCGACCTCGCGCGCCTCCTCGAGACACCGGCCCCCGAACTCGCACTCCAGACCCGTCAGCGGCTCGCCGTGGTCGAGCCTCGAAACCTCCAGAATCTCCACGAACTTCGTCAGATGGCCGTCCGGCTCGACCGGCTCGATGCGGCCCTCGCCGCCTGCCAGGCGGTCCTGGCGACCCAGGCCGACAACCTCGACGCGATGGGAGGGGTCGCCGAGCTGCGGGTCGCCCAAGGCGACACGGCAGCAGCACTCGCGACCTACCGGGCCATCGTCCAGGTCCACCCCCAGGCGCTCGTGGAACACCGGAAGGGTCTCGAACTCGCCCGTTCCGCGCACGACGACGCCGGGGTCCGCGAGTTCGCGGCGGCGATCCTCGCGGAGGATTCGTCCGATGTCCCGGCGCAACTCGAACTGGCCCGCTCCTATGCCGCGGCCGGAGATACCGCGAACGCCCTCCAAGCCTTCGACGCCCTGCTCGCGGCCCACCCCGATCAACTGCCCTACCTCATCGAGAAGCGGGACGCCCTCGCCTCCTCTCACGACCCCGCCCTCTTGGCTCCGGTACTGGACGAGCTGTTCCGCCTCGACCCGACTCGAACCGACATCGCGATCGAGCGCGGCAACCTCTATCTCGCCCTCGCCTACGAGCGGGCGGAAGGCTCGGCCGAACGGGATCAGGCCGCTCGGACCGCACTCGTCGCCTACGAGCGAGCCTCAACCGATGCCGAGGCTGCCTCGGTGGCCGACCTCGGACTCGCGCGGGCTTCGCGCCTCATCGGGGATGCCGAGCGCGCCATTCGGGGCTACCAGGCGTTCCTCGCGCGGGACGAGAACGGAACGCGGAACGACGTCCGCAAGGAACTGGGTCATGCACTCCGCGAGACGGGGCGCTACTCGGAGGCGCTCGACATCTACTCGAAGGCGCTCAGCAGCGGGGTCGACGACCCCGACCTGCTCTGGGGCTCGGTCGAGGTGCTCGACCACTTGAACCAGGACGCCCGCGCCCTACAGTTCGTCGACCTGTTGCTCCTGCGGGATGGTTCGAACCCGACGTACCTTCGGAAAGAGGGCCAGCTCCTCCTCCGGGTCGGCCGGCACGCCGACGCGCTGCGCATCCTGCAGCGTGCGGTCGACAACGCTCACGGAGACCCCCATGCCTACTTCGAGGTCGCTGAAGCGCTCCGCGGCCAGGGCGCCTATGCCGACGCGATCGCGTACTATCGCAAGGGGCTCGAGGTCGAGCCCAAGAATCGCCACGGTCGCATCGCGATGGCCGAGACCCTCGTCCTCGCAGGACAGTACTCCGAGGTCGTCCAGATCACCGACCCCCTCCTCAAAGAGGACCCGAACGACGTCGCCGCCTGGAAGGCCCGCGCGGATGCATGGCGCGCCCTTGGACGACCGTCCGAGGTCCTCTACTCGCTCAAGGCGATCCTCCTCCTCGAACCAGAAGATCCCACTTCCCTCCTGGAAAAGTTCCGACTCGACCGTGACGTGGGGGAGTGGAAGGAAGCCTATGACGCGCTCTCCCGCCTCCTGGCCAGTCCGGCGGCCGAAAGTCAGGATGCGACCCTCCACCTCGAGCGGGGAGACCTCGCGGCCCGGCTCGGCCTGACGGAGGCGGCCAACGAGTCGTACGGTCGAGCGGCCGAGATCGACCCGGCACTCCAGACCGAGATCGCCGTCCGGCGGGCGCGACTGCGTTTGGCCGCCGGTCGGCCCGACCTGGCCCTCGAGGTGCTTGACGAGGGCGAGAAGACCACGGCCACCGGACAGGCCCCGAGCGTCAACCTCCTCCTTCTGCGGGCGCAGATCCTTGCCGCTCTCGAGCGTCCGACCGAGGCCCGGACGGTCTACGAGAGCGTCCGCGCCCGGGACCCGACCTCGCCGGTCGCAGTTGCCGGCATCGCGCGCACGATGCTCGACCAGGGTCAGCACATCGAGGCCGCCGACTTCCTGAGTGCCTCCATCCTGAAGGTCCCGCCGGATGAGAACCTATTCCTTCTTCTGATCGAGGCCGAAAGCGGGTCAGGCCACCTCGACCGGGCCGCCGAAGTCGCCCGCCAGGCCACCGCCGCGCTCCCGAAGAGTTCGGCGCTCTGGGCCCGCTCCGGCGAAGTCGCCATCGCCCGCCAGAACTGGACGGAGGGGGCGTCCGCCTACCAACACGCCCTCGCCATCCCTCCGGTCTCGATCGATACCCTGCTCCGGGCCGGGTTCGTTTCCGAAAAGCTCGCGCACCCCAACGAAGCGCTCGCGTTGTACGAGCGGGCCGTGGAGACCGACCCGAAGAACCTCCCCGCGTGGACGAGTCGGGGGGTCGCGCTCCTCGCGACCGGACGACCGCAGGAAGCGGCCACGAGTTTTGACCGGGCCCTCTCGCTCGACTCGGACTATGCCGCGGCGAAGGATGGAAAGAAGCTCTCCGTCGAGAAGACGCGCGACCAGCAGGTCCAACGGTACGGGCGGGAAGCGCTCCTGTTGGAAGCCCGCCTCAACCGGCCCGTCGCAAAGAACGACCTGTTCGTCACCCTCCACGTGCCCTTCGAATTCCTGGAGCCCGTCCTCGGAGCGATCGGCCGGCCCGTCAAGATCGACCTCGACCGATTGAGCGCCGTCGAGGTACACGACCTCGAGATCCAATCCCAGCATCTGATCACGGCCGCGCTCGAGCGACGGCCCCCTGGGATCGAGCGACGGGGCTTTTCGCTCTCGGACGTCGCGGTGCTCTCCCCTCCCAACCTCTCGCTCGACCAGCTCCAGCGCGTATTCGGGTACTTGCGTTCGGTACTGGAGGCCGACCTTCGTCCCGAGAACCTGGTCCTGACCCCCGACGTCGAGGAACTGGCCCGAAAGGCCCTCGTACTTCCTCCGGACCAGCGCACGTTGTTCCAACTAGTGCGAACGATGCGCGTCGGGATCTACAAGGCCCGCCTCATCAAGGCGGTCGAGGAGTCCGGCACGGCCGTTCACACTCCCGTTCCGTCCCTCGACCTGGGGGCCTATTCCCCCGAGTTCCGGTCCCCGGCGGAGGCCCAAGGCCCCGGCGCGGCCGAGGTCGCCGAGGAGGATTCCGAACGGTTCTTCGATCCGGAGAATGTTCCGGCAGCTCCGCTGGTGACGGCCCACCCGGGCCCCTCCGGCGCCGAGCTCCCGGCTCATTCGGACCCGGCGAACCAGATGGGAGGGCGCACCTTTGCCCCCACCGGATCGCCCCGCTGTGTGGGGTGCGGGGGCGTCTCCTCCGTCCTACACGGCTGCGGAGCCCCGCTCTGCCAACACTGTATCGGCCAGTTCCCCAAGTGTCCCAAGTGCGGCCAATCGGTCTCACCGCTGACGGTTCGTCCGATCGACGGTGTCCAGGTCCAGACGACCGCCCCGCTCCACGCGGCTCCCTCCAAAGCGGCCCAGAGCGTGATTGGACTCAAGACGGTCTTCCAGCGCTCCAAGCCCCCGCCACCCAAGCCGGCCGCACACGCCGCAGTGCCCGACGCCTCGAAACCAGCGAAACCCGCCGCCGATCGCCCCCGACCCCCATCGCCCGCACCCCCTCCGGTCTCGAAGCATCCGCCCTCCCCTTCGGGCGCGAAACCTCTTGCGTCCCCCGTCCCGGAACCCCCGGCGCCGCCCCCCCCGGCTCCTCGCCCCAAGCGGGAACGTACCGAGGACGAGCCGCGACTGTGACGCGCTCGCACGCCACGGCCGTAGTATCATATATGGGTCGGGGCCTCTTCGCTCCGTGTCGATGAATTCCGCCGCGCCGACGAGGGCAAGTCCCCCGGCTCGACAGGGCTGGAGTGCCGCGCTCCTCGCGGGGTTGTTCCTGGTCGCCGCCGCGCTCCTGTTCACCCTCATCTACATCACCGTCCCTCAGAACCACGAGTTCACCGCGCTGCTCCTCATCGGAGTGGTCGCGCTCTTCTTCGCCCTCGCCTGCAACCTGGCCGAGTCGGCGTCTCGCGACCCCGCGGCCCAACGCTCGCTGGCCTGGGGGTTCCTCGCGATGGGTTTCGCAACCCTGTTCCTTTCGGTCGGGCTCGGACCCACCTACAACGTCGAGTCGGTCCCGAGCATGCTGTTCGGCCTCCTTCTGCTCGTGATCCTCCTCGCCGTCTCGATCGCGCTGATCTTCTGGCGGGCTCGCAGCCTCCAGCAGGTGGCGCACCAGGAAGTGGCGCGGGAGGCATGGCGAAGCGAGTCTCCGGTCTCGGCGTTCTCGTACACCTCGGCTCATTCCCCGAGCGTCCCCACCACGGCACCGCCGACCTCTCCGGGGGTCGGGACTCCTCCCACTCGAGGTCCGTAACATGGCGACCAACCTCCCGCCAGGACCCGGCGGGCCGGCCCCTCCCACGACCTGCCCCAAATGCAACGCGCCCGTTCCCGCCGGCGCTCGCTTCTGCAATGCGTGTGGGGCGTCGCT
Source organism: Thermoplasmata archaeon (assembly GCA_022750335.1). GTDB lineage: Archaea > Thermoplasmatota > Thermoplasmata > Lutacidiplasmatales > UBA184 > Lutacidiplasma. The sequence goes on from JAKIVX010000030.1 coordinate 10,221, forward strand.
CGCGACCGCCCCGGCCTCGCCCGGAGCCGCGGGTCAACCCCCCGTGGACCTTCGGGAGCGGGTCGAGCAAGACCGCGGCATGTTGAAGCGGCTCCAACTGCTGATCCCCGGTTACCGTGGGTATCGCCAGGGAGAGGACGACCGCGCTGCGGACAATCTCCTGCGCATCCAGACCGCGGACAAGATTCGGAATGCCCGAACCACGATGGAGAACGCCCGATCCGGACTTTCCAACGCGGGTCAGTTCGCGGCCCTCAACGACCTCGCGCCCCTGATCGCCGACCTCCAACGACTTGAGGGAGAGATCCGCCATGCGGAGCAAGGCTACACGGGCATCTCCCCGTCGGTCCAGATCAACCCGCAGCAACTCGACCGGCTGTACGAGTATGACTATGGTTTCGTCGTCGCCGCCGACCAGGTCAACCAGACGATCTCCGGCCTCCCGGCGCTCGCCATGGGTCCGGCTTCGAGCGGAGTGCCTGCGCTGGTCGCGACGGCGCGGTCCCAGATCGGTCAGCTCGAACAGTCCTGGAAGGCTCGCCTGCAGGCGATCGAGGGCATCCGGGTCTCGTAGACCCCACGAGGTATCGAACGATGGTAACGAACAATCCCGTCCCGGCAAAAGGCGGCAGCCTGATCGGCGCCACGACCATCAACTGGGAGGACGTTTACAAAGGCCCCAACATCCTGTGGCGCGTCCCCCGGAACATCCACTGGGGGGACAACGTCGTCGTCCGGCAGGACGAGAGCGCGGTGTTCTACCGGGACGGAAAGGTCCTCTCCTACCTCGACAAACCCGACCGATACTCGCTCACCACCCTGAACGCGGGCATCCTCGGCAACTTAGTCCAGTCGCTCTCGGGAGTCCGTCAGGAAGCGGAGGTCTACTACGTCCAACGCCGCATCTTCGACGGCAAGTTCGGCAGCCAGGAGCCGTACGTGTTCCGGGACCCGGATTTCGGCCTCGTCAGCCTCCGGGTCTTTGGTTCGTACCGTTGGCGCGTCGGATCGCCGGACAATTTCATCAACCAGTTCGTCGGCACGTTCGGAGCGGTGACGACGCCGGATGTCGAGAACCGGCTCCGCGAGCAGATGGTGGTCCTCGTCTACAACACGCTCGGCAAGATGAAGGACCAGGGGACCCGGGTCACCGACCTCGCGTCCAGCCTGACGACGATCGAGCAGGCCGTGCTCGGTGCCGCGCCGCAACACTTCAGCCAATTCGGGATCGAGTTGAATCAGCTCCAGGGCCTTTCGATCAACCTCCCGGACGAGGTCCAGAAGGCGGTCAACACCCGCTCGGAGATGGGTGTCCTCGGCGTCAACTACATGCAATACCAGGCCGGTCAGGCCTTGACCACCGCCGCCGCGAACCCCTCGGGTGGCGCGGGCGCGATGGCGGGGGCCGGCGTCGGTCTCGGCGCCGGTCTCGGGATGGGCTACGGGATGGCCGGGCAGATGCAGGGGATGTACCAGCAGGGCCCCTCCACACCGTGTCCCAAATGCGGCACGTTGGTGCCCGCCGGGACGCGCTTCTGTCCTGGGTGTGGGCAGGCCCTCGGAGCGCCCGCAGCGGCGCCGACGGGAGCGCCGTGCCCGAAGTGCGGTCAACCCGTCCCACAGGGAGTCAAGTTCTGTCCCAACTGCGGGGCCTCGACCGCGCCCCCGCCGCCCCGCAAGTGCCCCAAGTGCGGCCTGGACGTCGCGGGAACGGGCAAGTTCTGCCCCAACTGCGGTACCGCGATGCCGACGTAGCGCTGAACGGTTCGCCGGGTTCCACTAGGGTGCATCATGGTGTACTGCGTCAAGTGCGGGGCCACGCTGCCCGACGGGGCCCAATTCTGCTTCAAGTGCGGCACACCCGTTGCGGGCGGCGGCGGCGGTTCCTCGTCAACCTCCCGCGTCACGGCCGCTCCGGCCTCCCCCACCCTAGGCGCCGCCGGAGTCCAGGAGCTGAAGTGTCCGGCCTGCGGGGCGCCGATCCACCCCGTGTTCGGGGAGATGGTGATCAGCTGCGAGTACTGCGGCGGGTCCGTCACGCTCGGCGGCGGTGGCTGGAAGGAGATCTCGAAGCACACGATGCTGACGCTGAAGGTTCCCGATCGCACGGCGGCGCTCCGGGTCGTTCAGACGTACGTGGACGAGGGATTCTTCCGGCGCCACGACTTCGAGGAATCGAAGGTCGTCGAGGAGCATCTCTCGTTCGTCCCGTTCTGGGTGGTCCCGTCCTCGGCCAGCACCACCTACCAATACCAGGCGGTAGCGACCAGCGTGGGCGCCACCGTCGGCACGATGGCCGCCGGAGCGGTGCTCGGCTCGGTGCTGGGCGGCCGCATCGGAGGGGGACGAGCCACGTTCATTCCGATCTTTGCGGGGCCGGTCGTCAACCCGAACCGTTCGGAATCGATCTCGGGGCAGTACGAGTACCCCGTGGTCGCGGTCAAGGCGATGTCCGACTACCAGCCCAAGAACTACAGCTTCGCGCTCGGGGACCGGACCTTCTTCGACAAGAAGGGGGTGCCCGACGGGACCCCCATCCTGAACGGTGACCTGGGCGAGGACGCGGCGCAGCACGCGGCCCAGGCCTACGTCCAGACGCTCCAATCCGAAGCGGCCCACAAGAAGCACAGCATGGTCTCAAAGCTCCAGACCAACGTCGAGGTCTCGGAGGCCGAACTCCTCCACGTTCCGATCTGGTACTTCCAGCTCGACCACAAGGGAACCCGGTCGGCGGTCCTCATCGACGGCCACGCCGGTCGGGTCATCCAGACCGTCCAGTGAGTTTCCACCCGAACGAAGGTGTTTAAGGTGGGTACGGGGGGTCCTCCCCCTATGCCGCCGGTGCCTCAGGTACGACTCGGCATTGTCTCCGCCGTGGTCGTCACCCTCTTCCTGCTCAGCCTGCTGCTCAACGGAGGCGCCCCGATCCCCCTCGGGGCGTCCTCCCAT
>JAKIVX010000014.1 GCA_022750335.1 Thermoplasmata archaeon
CGTCGATCTCCGCGTTGTAAGCGCGGCGTCCTCACCGCTAGACGACCGGCCCAGGACCCGGTGGAGATGGTTCCTCGTTGATGGGCGTGTCGGTTGGTCCGTGGGCGCGGTGGCGCACTCGGACCGCGAGCCCGTGACGGAGTTCGGTCATCAACCGACCGGAGAGGACGGCCTCCCCCACCCCCGCCAAAGCCCCCTCGCGAAGGAGGATCACGGAGTCGCCCGGCCGGATGGAGGGGTCGGCGCCACGAACCCCGGGTACGAACAGATCGCCGGTCAGCGGTAGCGACGGGTCGACCGCGACCCAGAGGGGCGGGTCCGGGACGAGCCGGCGCGCGCCCGCGACCGTGACGTGGAACAGCCCCCGCTCTTCCCGCAATGTGGCGAGGTCGGCCCGCCCGTCCGTCAGTCGTTGGAACCACGGTCGACCCGCGAGCCGCACCGGGGCAGCGAACAGCCGGTCGGCCCCCGCGCGACCCATCTGGACCGCCGCGACCTCCCGAAGCTCCTCCCGAACCACCGCGAGGGGCCCGCCGGACACGGGCTTCTCCTGCTGGAGCGCGCCGCCCACCGCCTCCCGGAGCGCGGTGAGCGCCTCGGGCGAGGTGGAACGATGGTCGCCGAGCGTCCACGCCGACGAGATCTCGGGCGGGATCACGGTCCGAAGGAACTCGTACTCGACCGGGTCTAGGTGGACCACCACGGAGCGGTAGTGCCCGGACGAGAGCAGGTGGCGCACCCCCGCCACGACCGCCACGCGCTCGCTCTCCTCCCAATGGCCGGTAACCGGGATGTCGTAGTGCCGGGCCGGTGGCACATCCTCGAGCTCCCGGGGCACGAGCCCGATGGGGGAGCTGACGGAGACGACGTGCACCCGTTCGATCGGGAAGAGGCCCTCCATCGCGCCGTAGAACCGCCGGTGTGATCGGGAGAAGCGGTACGGTTTGGTCCGCGAGCACGGGACGAGCAGCAGGACTGATTTGGACGGAGGAGGGAGATACCGGGACAGGAGGCGATGGCGGAACCGGACCATCTCCGGTCGACGGTGGGCTTCCAACAGGACGTACGGGCGAGACCCCTCGCCGGTGACCGGGGTCCGCTCTTCGAGGAGTTCGCCCAGGTCCCGGTCGGCGTACCGGAGCATCTCCGCGAGAGCGGGCTCCGACGGAAGGCGAGACTCGACGAGCTCCCGCAATCGCCCGGTACGCGCCGCCGTGCGACTTTCCGCCATCGCGCGCCGGTAGACGGCCGCCGTGTGATCCGCGAGCGGGCCCGGTGGCAGGGCCGTGCACGCGGAACAGGTGCAGCGACCTTCGGTCCGAGCGATCGCCGGGTCGAGCTGGCCCAGCGTCTCGTCCAGGAACACCCCTCGCGCCGCGTCCAGGAGGCCGACGGTCGAGTCCACGAGGTCGATGCCGAGGTAGGTGAGGAGCGGGATCCGATGGGGGAGGGCCAGACGGGGCGCCCACAGGACCGGGTCCCCTCCGAACAGAGCCCGAAGCTGTTGGAGGCCGGCAATGAAGGGGACGCCCTCCGACCACTGGGTCCGCGCATTTCCCCAGATCAACAGGTCTGGCCGCAGGGTCCGAACGGCGTCGGGAAGTTCCCGCGGCAGAGGTGTTCGAACGAGAAGCGCATGGGGACCGACGGGCGTCGCGCCCCCGAGGGGGCCCACGACCTCGGGCGCCGGGACCGGGTATTCGAGGTCGATGCGATGGGTCCCATCCCCGATCTCGAGATGTCGCAGGCCGAGGGGAGCCTCGACGTATCGGAGCGAGAGTGCGGGGCCCGCGGGTGCTCCCGGACCGCTCTCGAGGAGGGCGGGGGTCTGCAGCCGGAGGTCTCCAATCGAGGCCGTCCCCACGAGGGCGAGTCCTTCGAGACGCTCGACGCTCCGGCCCACAACTACCTCGCGAACGGTCGAACGGAGGGCCGGACTATCCGGTCCCCGTGGTCTTGGGTGGGCGTTTTCGGGCCCGCGTCGAAGCGGGCGGGGTCGGGAAGAACGCCTCCCATGCGGGAAGGAGCCCTTCGCGGCGATCGGCTCCCGCCTCCGAGCGGCCCCGGCGACCGAACAGAGGGTCGTGGGTGTCGCGCACGTCCCGCAGGAACTCGGCGGGATTCTCGCTCGCTTTTTCGAACCCGTAGAGGATCAACTGGCGGAGGAAGCTCGAACGGCCGCGCCAGCCGATCCGTCGGCGCACCGCCGGATTGAGATGGCGTTTGGCGAGGCGCCAGACCTCGTTCGTGGTTCGGTAGTCCCGCGCGGAGAGGCCGATCATCACTTGCGGCATGGCACTGGACTTCCCGAGGCGACGTGAGATTTGAGCTCGCCGCCAACGCGGTCGTGGGGTCCGCGACTCGGGAGGCCGGCCCGAGATGGGCCCGCGCGGAGAGGGGGACACGCTAGAGGCCGGGCACGTGCGGACCGAGGGGAACGAAGACCGCGAGCAGGACGCCCGCCAGGTAGAGGGCCGCCATCACGAAGTGACGCTGGAACGGCACGCGCGAGGAGGTGGGCGACCGGGCGAGAGAGAGGTCGGTCGCGAGCGCGATCACGGCCATCGCGCCGAGTCCGGCGAAGTACGGAAGTCGAAGCTCGAGGGCGAAACCGAACAATGCGAGCAACCCGAGGGCTACGGCATGCAGCGCCGGGACGAGCCGCACCGAGGCCTGAACTCCGATCCGGGCGGGAAGCGATTGCAGATGGAGCGCCCGGTCGCTTTCGAGGTCTCCGAGGCTATGCACCGTTTCGAACGCCGTTCCCCAGGCCAGCAACCCTCCGACCGCGAGGAGGACGAACCCGGGAAGGGTCCCCTGGACCGCGATGAACACGGCTCCCGGCGTCACCGCCTCCACGAAGCCCAGGAACGGAGTCGTGAGGATGGTGAATCGCTTGGTGTAACTGTACCCCAACACGATCGCGAGGGCGACCGGTGCGAGCACGAACGCGAGAGGGTTGAGCAAGTAGGCCGTGAAGATCAGGACGGCCCCGCTCACTGCAGCGATGACGAGCGCGGACGCCGGCGAGCGGCGGCCCGACGGGATCGCCCGACCGCGGGTCCGCGGGTTGGCCGCGTCCAGGTCGCGGTCCGCCCAGCGGTTGAAGCTGTGACCTGCGTTGCGCGCGGAGACGAAGGCGACGAGGACCAGGAAGACGACCCAGAGGGAGGGGATCCCGCCCGCGGCCAGGACGAGGAAGGCGAGGGCAAACGGCAGGTTGAGCCCGACGTTCTGGATCTCGAGGAATCGACCGAGTTCGTAGAGCCGCCGAGGGGGAACCGCGCCGTCGGTCACGGCTTCGGTCGGAAGAAGCGCGCGAGCACCGGGTCGTCGCGGATCGCTCGTTCGGCGGCCGCCACCGCGGCGGGGTCGGAGCGGATCTCCTCGGGCCACGGACGGGGGAATCCGTCCTCCGGTCCCTTGCGCGTCGCGTCGATACCGACCTTCGCCCCGAGGTTCGGGATCGGGTTCGAGATCGAGAGTTGGTCGACGGGTCCGCGGGACGGTTCGAGGTCGCGGTCCGGATCGGCCTGGAGGCCCACCCGGTACAGCACTTCGGAAAGGTCGTGGACGTCCACGTCCGCGTCGACGACGACGAGGTATCGGACGAACATCAGCTGACCGAGCCCCCAGAGCGCGTGCATCACCTTTCGCGGGTGGTCGGGGTACTGCTTGCGCACCGAGACGATCCCGACGTTGATGAACAGGCCCTCCATGGGAAGGTTCATGTCGACGATCTCGGGGAGGACGAGGCGGATCACCGGCAGAAACACTCGCTCCACGGCCTTGCCGAGGACGGCGTCCTCGGTGGGGGGCTTCCCGGTCACGGTGGCGAGGTAGATCGGCCGCTCGCGGTGCGTGACCCGAGTCACGTGGAACACCGGGAACGGTTCCGGGGCCGAGTAGTAGCCGGTGTGGTCGCCGAACGGACCCTCGACCTTGCGCTCGGTCGGGTCGACGTACCCCTCGAGGACGTACTCGGCCTGGGCGGGGACCTCGAGGTCGACGGAGCGAGCGGGAACGAGTTCGACCGGATCCGAGCGGAGCAGGCCGGCGAAGACGAAGTTCGAGATCCCTTCCGGCACCGGCGCGAGCCCCGAGAACAAGGTTGCGGGGTCCACCCCGAGGACGGCCGCGACCGGCATCTTCTCGCCCCGGGCCGCCCACTTCCGGAAGTTGTTCGCCCCGACGCGGTGGACCTGGAAGTGCATCCCCAACGTGTCGGGGCCATACTGCTGGAGCCGGTAGATCCCGGTGTGCGACTCCCCCGTCTCGGGATCCTTTGTGATGACGATGGGGAAGGTGATCGTGCGGCCCCCGTCGTGGGGCCAGCACTTCAGGATCGGGATGGCGCCGAGGTCGACGCGGGGCTCCTCGACCTCCTGGGAGGGACCGGAGCGGACCCGCTTCGGGGCGAGGGTGCGGACCGTCTGGAGCAGGTCGATCGTGCCGCCGAGGTCGCGCAGGGCGCCGACGAGGCCCGCGGGCGGCCGCAGTCGGACCAATTTCTCGATCCGGTCGGCGACCTCGCCGATCTCCTTCGCATCCAACGCGAAGGCGATGCGGCGCGGCGAACCCAGCAGGTTCGTCACCACCGGGACATTGGAACCCGTGACGTTCTCGAACAGGAGGGCCGGACCGTCTGCGCGGAGCGCGCGCTGGGTGACCTCGGCGATCTCGAGGTCGCGGGAGATGGGCGTTTTGATGCGGGCGAGGTCGCCCCGCGCGTCTAACGCGTCAAGGAACTCGCCGAGAGAGCGGAAGGTCACGAAGGCCGCCGAGCCCTGCCGTTTATAAAACGCGCGGGACCGAGGGCCTAGGTTCATATCGGAACCCTGCTCCTGGCCCCCCGTGCAGTCGGTCACGCTCGAGTTCCGAACGGAGGACCTGGTCCTCCTCGGGCTGATCCCCGAGGACCTGTTCGCCAAGTACGAGGAGGTCGAACTGCTCGAGACGCTCCGCCTCGAGCAGGGCTGGCGGCTCCAGTTGCTCCGAGTCCGACGGAAGGGCGCTCTGCGCTCGGCGGCGGAGCTCGAGCGTGAATCCCGACGGATCCGTGCGGTGTACGGGTTCGAGACCTTCGAATTGGTCGAACGTCGGCCCCGCACGCGCGATTACATCGTGCTGGTCCGCCAACGCAATCCCGAACGACTCCGACGCTTGCTCTCCCTCGCCGGGGGCGAGGTCTCTCCCACCGCGCCTTTCCGTATCTCGGCAGAGAAGGTCGTGGCGTCGTTCCGCGGCGAGGAGAAGGCTTTGCGGCGGGTGCTGCGCCGGCTCGACCGGGAGGAGTTCCCGTACCGGGTCCTCCGGGCGTCGGGGCGAGCCTATCCTCCCGACGCTCCAGCGTCGCTCTTGACCCCCTTGCAGGCGGAGATGCTCGCCCGCGCCTGGGTCTTGGGGTTCTACGCGGTTCCTCGAAGGATCACGCTCTCCCGCATGGCCCACCAGACCGGCCGGAGCGCGCCGGCCCTCGGGAAGATCCTCCGCCGCGCCGAGGGCCGTCTCGTGCTCCAATGGCTCTCCACGGAGGGCTCCGTACCAGTCGCGGTCGCGGGCGCCCCCGACGGCGAGCGCGTAGCGTAAAGGCGTCGGGCGCCTCGGGCGTTCGTGAGCCGAGAGCCGCGGACCGTGGTGGTCGAACGCCTGCCCGACGCGGCCCGCGTGCCCCTCCCCGCCCGGGCGACCGAAGGGTCCGCCGGGTTCGACCTCCCCGCGGCGGAGTCGGTCGTGCTGGAACGGGGGAAGGTCACGCTCGTGCGTACCGGCCTCAAGATGCGCTGCCCGCCGGGCACATTTCTCGAGGTCCGTCCGCGCAGCGGCCTCAGCACCAAGGGGGTCCACATGGTGAACGCCCCCGGGACGATCGACTCCGACTACTCCGGCGAGGTACGGGTGCCGCTCACCTACATTTTCGAGGGGACGTACCGGATTGAGGTCGGGGACCGGATCGGGCAGATCCGCCTGGTCGAGGACCATCCGCTCACGATCGAGGAAGGGACGGTTGCGCCCCGAGAGTCGCGCGCCGGCGGCTTCGGCAGCACCGGTCGCTAAACAGGTCTAGTCGGACTCGGGCAGCCGGGTCTGGAAGAGCCGCCGTTCGGGCGGGGGGAGCGTCGAGCCGCGGGAGACCGACGCTTGGACCCGTTCGAGCATCTCGTGCATGCGCCGCTCCCGGGCGGAGGCGCCCCGCTGCATCGACTCGTCGCGCGTTCCCTGCGCGACGAGAACGATCGCCCGGCCCGCTCGTGCCCGTCCGGTCCGGCCCCTTCGCTGGATCGTTCGGACCACGTCCGGGATCGGCTCGTAGAAGACGACCAGGTCCGTGGCTGGGATGTCGAGCCCCTCTTCGGCCACCGACGTGGCGATGAGGCAGTTGACCGCCCCGGCCCGGAATCGGTCCAGCACTCCTCCCTGTTCCTTCTGGGAGAGGCCCAGGTCGTCGCCGTGGGTCGCCTGTCCGACGAAGCGCGCCGGCCGGATCGCCGGGTCGTGCAGCGCCTCGAGTTCCCCGACCAATCGATCGACGGTGTCGCGGTATTGTGAGAAGACGATCACTCGGGCCGTCGCGTGGGCGCGAAGCTCCTCCGCCACGATGGCTACGGCACGGGCGACCTTCGGGTGTTCGAAGTGGGCCCCGTCCAGCAGGCGGCGAACTCCGGCGACCTCCGCGAGGAACGTCCGCGTGGCCGGGGTCATCCGTTGTCCCGCCTTCGGGGTCTGCCGGTCGAGGAACTCCCGGAGGGCGTCGACCCCCTGACTTTCGGCGAGCTCGAGCGCGTGCATGCCCTTCATCGCCGCTGACTGGGCGGTCACCGCCTGCCACATCGCGGCCGACCCCGGATTCCCGCGAGCCCGCTCGTCCTGGATCTGGTGTCGTAGGCGGGCTCCCACCTCGAGCAGGACGCGCCGATTCCCTTCGCTGCCCTGCAGCCAGTCGAGCTTGCGGAGCGCGTCGATCTGGTGCTGGACGGCCGCCCGCAGTTCGATCGCGAGGCGCTGGACCTCGGGAGGGAGAGGGAGTAGGACGGTCTCGACGTCGATCCCGTGGAGGTAAGGAACCACGTCCGGGGAGTGCTCCGTACGATATTCGAACCGCTCGATCCCGAGGTTCGTCCACACCTCCCGGATCCGCGACTCGCTCCCACCCGGCGACGCGGTCATCGCGAGCACGCGGGCCCGGGGGCCGTCCTGGTTGGCCTTCGCGATCGCAACATAGGGATAGATGCCGACGCCACGATGCGCTTCGTCAAAGACGATCAAGGAGAAGGTGTCGAGCGGGAACGTGCCGCTCGCGAGGTCGTTGCCGATCACTTGCGGGGTCGCGACCACGACCTGGGGAGGATGGAGCAGGAGGGCCCGCCGCTCGGGGGGGATCGCGCCCGTGAGCACGATCGGGTCCGGGGCGAACAGGGTCTTCGCCACGCTCGCTCCGTGCTGCAGGACGAGCGGTCGGGTCGGAGCGAGGATCAGGACCGACCGGGTTGGATACTGGAGCAGACTTTCGGCGATCACTCGGAGGGCGATCGTGGTCTTTCCGAGGCCGGTCGGCAGGACGACCAGCGTGTTCTGTCGGAACGCGGCGTCCGCGATCGTCGCCTGATACTCGCGGTCCTCGATCGCACCGGGCCGGATCCGCGGGTGCACGACGGTCGGCATCGGCGGCAGGTCCTGGTCCCGCGACCGGACGGTGCTTTATGAGGAGGCGCGTACGAGGGGACGTGCTCCCGACCTGGACCGTCGTCGTCCTACTCGTCGCCTCCGTCGGGGTCCTGGTCTATCAGGGACTGGCCATCCTGTACGCCTACCAGATGCCCACCCTCGCCCCGGCCGCCGCGAGTCTGGGGGCGTCGTCTCGCGTCAGTGTCATCATCGCCGCTCGGAACGAGGTCGACGATCTCGCCGGGACGCTCGACACCCTGCGCGTCCAGGATTATTCGAATCTTGAGGTCGTGGTCGTCGACGGGGGGTCGACAGACGGTACGCAGGGCGTGATCGACGCGCGAGCCCCTCGGGTACGAAGGATCGACGAGCCTCCGCTCCCCGACCGATGGGTCGGAAAGAACTGGGCTTGCTGGGCCGGTGCGAAGGCGACCCAGGGCGACTGGCTGCTCTTCCTGGACGCGGATGTGCGCCTGCATCCGGCCGCGGTACGGACGGTCGTGGCGTGGGCGGAGTCGGAGCAGGCGGACCTGGCCACTATCAGCCCCCGGGTCGAGATGAAGGGGTTCTGGGAACGGCTCGTGATCCCGTTCTGGACGCAGATGGTGCTCACGTATTTCCGCGCGCCGCGCGTGAATCGCCCGGATTCCTCCGCGGCGATGGCGAACGGACAGTTCCTGATGATCCGCCGGACCGTGTATGAGCAGATCGGAGGGCACGAGGCCGTGCGCTCCTACGTCCTCGAGGATGTCGAGCTCGCGCGCCGGGTCCGGGCGGCGGGGCTCAAGTTGCGGATCGCCCACGCGGTCGACCTCGCCGTGACGCGCATGTACCGGGACCCGGACGAGATGTTCGAGGGGTTACTCAAGAACGTCCACGGGACCGAATTCTCGGCGGGTCGGCTCGTCGGATTCTGGTTCGGACTCGTCGGACTGTTCCTGCTACCGCTCGCGCTGCTCCCGCTCGGGCTCTGGGCCCAGAGTTGGCCCCTCATCGGCATGGGGGCGTTCCTCTGGGTCGCGCTGTTCGGCAAGCACGTGGGGTTCGCCCGAGCCTTGGGAGCTCCGGCCGTCTACGGGTTGCTCTACCCCGCCGCGGTGGTCTACTACCTGAGACTTGTCTCAGTCTCGCTCGCTCGCGGCCTCCGAGGTCGTCCCGTGAACTGGAAGGGTCGGACGTACCCCCTGCTCGAGCCGTCGGGCCCGAATCGCTAAGAGGGCGGTCGGGCTGAAACGCCGCGATGGCGACCACGCTCGAAACCGCGTACGACCTCTTCATCGGCGGAAAGGACCAGCCGGGGTCGACGGGCGAGCAGCGGATCCTCCTCGACCCGGCGACCAATGAACCGCTGGCCCGGGCGGCCCTGGGCTCCCGGGACGACGCCCACGCCGCGATGGAAGTAGCGGATCGCGCGTTCCGCGAATCGAACTGGGCCACGGAAGATGGGGCCCGACGGGGCCGCGCGCTCTGGAAGCTCGCAACCCTACTCGAGGCGAACGCCGATGCCTTCGCGCGGCTGGAGACGCTCAATCAGGGCAAACCGCTCCGGGAAGCGCGCGGAGACATCGGGTACGTCGTCCGGACCATCGAGTATTTTGCCGGACTGGCGGACAAGGTCGAGGGGGAAACGATCCCGGTCCCCGGTACCCGCTTCGACTACACGATCCGGGAGCCGCTCGGGGTCACGGTCCACATCGCCCCCTGGAACTACCCGCTCGTCCTCGCGATGCGCTCGGTCGTGCCGGCCCTCGCGGCCGGTAATGCGGTCGTGCTGAAGCCGGCGAGCCTCACGCCACTCACCGCGGTCGCACTGGCCCGGCTCGCGAAGGAAGCGGGGATCCCCGACGGGATCCTGAACGTCGTCCTCGGGAACGGAGCCGAGGTCGGCGAGGCGCTCGTCCAGGATGCCCACTGCCGTTCCGTCACCTTCACTGGGAGCGGCGAGGTCGGCAGCCGACTCGCGCTCCTCGCCGCGAGCCGACTCGTTCCGACCACCCTCGAGCTCGGCGGGAAAGGTCCGGTGCTGGTCCTTCCCGACGCGGACGTCGACCGGGCCGCGAAAGCGATCGGCTACGGGATCTTCGGGAACGCGGGCCAGATGTGCTGGGCCGCTTCCCGCCTGCTTGTCCACGAGAGCCTGCGCGAGCCGCTCGTCGAAAGAGTGCGAGCGATCGCCGACCGGCTGAAACTCGGTCCGGGGATCCAGGACGGCGTCGAGATGGGGCCGCTCGTGTCGAAGGAGCAGGCCGAGCACGTCCTCGACTACATCGAGGTCGCTCGTGCGGACGGAGGGAAGGTCGTGGCAGGTGGGAGCCGGGCGACCGAGGACGCGCTCCGGGCCGGCAACTTCGTTCGACCGACCGTCCTCGTCGACGTGCCGGCGACCTCCCGGGTGGTGCGCGAGGAGATCTTCGGGCCGGTCCTCGTCGTGACCTCGTTCCGTGACGTCGACGAGGCGGTCCGCCTCGCGAACGACACCTCCTTCGGGCTGCTCTCCGCGGTCTGGACGCGGGACCTCGGCGCGGCCCACTCAGTCGCCCGACGCCTTGAGTCCGGGATGGTGATGATCAACGAATCACCCATGACGTTCCCCCAGACCCCGTTCGCGGGAGTGAAGTCGAGCGGCCTCGGGTACGAGCAGGGACTGCGCGCGCTCGAACCGTTCACGCGTCGCAAGAACGTCCTCGTCCAGCTCGGCGGCGGGAAGCGCCCCGCGTAGATCGTCCGGGGCGTCGCGGTTCGTACGGAACCTGAAAAAGGGCGGTCGGGGCTCTCCCGGCGTGCTTCCCCCCGCTCCCGCATCTCCAGACTCCACGTGGGGCGTCTGCAGCTTCTGTGCCGTCGCGGTCGCCCCGGGCGCGACCGCGTGCGGGATCTGTGGGGCGGAGGAAGTGATCCGGGCCTCCGAGATCCGGCGGGTCTCCCGACGCCAGCGGCGCCGCCTCCGCGCCACGAACGTCTTCCGGAGCTTCATCGTCATCGTGGTCGTCCTGGGGCTGAGCTACACGATGATCTCGCTCGTGCTCCAGGGGCAACCCAACGTCCCCGACCCGCTGACGACCAGTGCGTACTACACGATCACGCCGGGAAACTACACGATGATCAGCGGGAACATCACCGGCGGCGACTTCGTCCTCGGCAACTTCAGCACGTCGGACCCCGTCGGGTTGAATCTCGAACTCTCGGTGTACAACTCGACGCAGTGGCCGCAGTTCCTCGCTGGTCTGTCGCCCGCTCCCCAGTACTCGATCGCCCCGACGACAGACGGCCACCTCGTCTTCTCGGCGCCGACGACCGACCTGTTCTACTTCGTCTTCACGAACCCGTACGCGGCTTCCACGCACCTCACCTACACGGCCCAGATCACGACCGAGTACGCGTCGAACGTCGCGGACGACGGGTTCGACTAGACCCGCGTCCCCGCCGGAAGGGCGCCGGGAGAAAGACCTAAAGCGCCCGGTGCCGACCGGGGGTCGGATCCCCCTCCATGGTGCTTCTTCAAAGCGGCGAAACCCCCCTCAAATCGGGGTCGGCGGTCGTCCAGACCCAAGCGGGCCCGCGCCCGGGCATCTTCACCGTCACCAACATGGCGCTTGTCCTCGAGACCACCGGGGCCCCTCCGCCCCCGGGGGACGGGTGGGGTCCCCCGACGGCCGGGACCACCAACGAGTACCGCATTGGACTCTGGCGGGTCCGGCAGGCGCAGGCGGTCCAGGGTCCGGGCGGCGCGATCCTCCAGATCAACCTGATGAAGCGCGTTCTCATGATCCAGACCGACGACCTGCCGGCCTGGGTGGCCGTGGTCGGCGAGGCCCAGGCCCACGCTCCGGCGCCTCCGCCGGAGGTGGCCGAGCGCCGGGCGCTGAAAAAGGGAGGCGTCGCGCCGCCCCGTCGCTGCTCCTACTGCACCCAGCTGAGCCCGCCCGGGTCGATCAAGTGCGTCTCGTGCGGCGCGTCGTTCTAGCGCAACCACGCGGCGCGACTATGGGAGAGGGTCGGTCGCCGGACCCTCGACCAGCTCGAGGCGCGAAAGGTACTCGGCGGGAACCTGGTCGACGAGGAAGACGGTCTTGCCCGCGCGCATGATGACGAGTCCGGCGTCGCGCGCCTTGCGGGTGTCGACCTCGAGGATGACGGGTACGGGGGTCCGGACCTGACCCGCCGCCCGGGCATCCTCGGCGGTCTTGGAGAGGTGGACCCGTTTTCGGTCGGAGGGCTTCAACCCGACCTCGAGGACGATTGCCGCCTCGTCTGGTGTCACGGGGAAGTAGAGGTGCTCCGGGATGTTCTCGGTCGGAAGGTCGAGTTCGACCTCGACCGTGTGACCGTACGTCGCGCGGACCCGATCCTCCCGCACCTCGTAGCGGCCCTTCGCGTCGGTCTCCGCGATCGCGACCAGATGCTGGACGCGGAGCCAGTGGTAGGCCGGGTGGCGCTGGGAGATCGCGCGTACGATGGCGGGCAAGGAGACCCAGCCCTGCGGCTCCATCGTGAGCCCGTACCGATCGGGGAAGTGACGCAAAATTCCGGTGAGGACCCGACCCAGGTGGTCGAGTTCCCGGTCGTTCATCAGGAAGCGACAGGGTTGGCCGCAGACGGGGCACACCTCGGCCCGGAAGTACCCGTGCTGGGCGCACTCCTTCAGCATCGCGTCGGCCGCCTCTACGCCTTGACCTTGTCGGCCTTCTTTTCGAAGTCGGTGAGCAGGTCCCCGTACAGGTCCGCGAGGTCCTTCAGGACGCGCTTCAGGACCTGTTGCGGTTTCTCGCCCTTGGTGCGGATGTAGAGCGTCGGGCGGTCCAGGTACGGGTGGCCGAGATAGTAGCGAGCCTCCAGGACCTTCTCTTCCTTCTGGAGCGACTCGACGAGCGGGATGAGCAGGGTCTCCTCTCCCTTCGGGAACTCGACGCGGATGACGTCGTGCTCCTTCTCGACGACTCGGATCTCCATCGGTGCCTCGAGAGCCGGCCCACCAACGGTCGGTTCTTAAGCATGGCGCAACTCCTGGTCGGGGCGAGTCCGTCTCCGAGGGCAGAACCGCACGCCGCGCGACGCCCATATACCCGCTCCCGCCTCCCCTCGCCGCCATGCGGTTCCTGGTGGTCGGGGGGGACGCCCGGACGCACGCCATCGCGGCCACGCTCCGCCGGTCCGAGGCGGAGGTCTTCGTCGTCAGTTCCAACACGAACCCGGGCCTCGAACGTTTGGCCAAAGCCTCCGCCCGGCTCGACCCTACCGACGCCCCCAAGGTTGCGGAGTTCGCGCTCTCCCAGCGGGTCGAGGCCGCGATCATCGGTCCCGAGGCACCCCTCGCGGCCGGCGTCGCAGACGCCCTCCGGGCGGTGAAGATCCCCACCGTCGGGCCAGGGCAGGCGGCGGCGCAGATCGAGTCGTCGAAGTGGTTCTGCCGGGAGTTGTTGCGGAAGCACGGGGTGGGAGGCCAGCCGAAGTTCACCGTCCCGGCCTCGGTGGAGGAAGTGGACCGGGCCATTGCGGATTTTGACGGCGCGCCGTTCGTCGTCAAGCCGAGCGGGCTCACCGCGGGCAAGGGTGTCTGGGTCCAGGGGTCCGACTTCGGTGAGGCGAAGGAGGGCGCGGTCTACGCCAAATCGCTCCTCCTCCAGGGCGGCGCGGTCCTCCTTGAGGAGAAGCTCGAAGGCGAGGAGTTCAGCCTGATGGCGTTCGTCACCGATTCGGGCGTCTATCCCATGCCCGCGGTCCAGGACTTCAAGCGTGCCCTCGAAGGGAACCAGGGCGGGAACACCGGCGGCATGGGCTCCTACTCCCAGCGCGATCACCTCCTGCCCTTCCTCTCCCCGGCCGACCGGGACCGCGCGCTCGCCACCATCGAGAAGACGGCGGCGGCCCTCCGCGCCGAGGGTCTCTCCTACCGCGGGATCCTGTACGGCGGGTTCATGCTCACCGCCCAGGGGCCGCTCCTGATCGAGTACAACGCTCGGTTCGGGGACCCCGAAGGGATCAACGTCCTCACGCTCTACGAGGAGGGGGATTTTGCCGAACTCCTCTTCGGCGTGGCGACGGGCCGCGTCGACCCCAACCTGGTGCGTTTCCGCCGTCGGGCTACGGTCGTGAAGTACGTCGTGCCGCCGGGTTACGGGGACCGGCCGCAGGCCGGGGGGATTCTCGAACTCGACCCGATGGCGATCGAGACAGACGGCGCGCATGTGTTCTACGGAAACGTCCAGGAAGTCGGACCGGCCGCCGTCAAGCTCTCGCACTCGCGGGGGGTCGCGATTGCCGGCGAGGCCAGCGCGATCCACGAGGCCAGCGCGCGCGTCGAGGCGGCCCTCAAGTCCATCAAGGGCAACTACTACGTCCGCCACGACATCGGCACGAAGGAGGACCTCGCTCGCCGGACCGAGCACATGCGGGCGATCCTGTCGCCCGGAGCGAAACCTTCCCCCATCCCACTCAGCGTAGCGGCTCCGGCGGCGGCCCCGTCCAGCGCCGCGTCGGCCGACGAGTTGATCGGCTGACCGGCGAAGCGTCAAATACCGTCCCCCCGGTTCCATCCTTCCCCCCTATGTTCTGCCCCAAGTGCAAGCGATTGATGCGGCCCGACCGCCCCAAGGAGGTCTGGGCCTGTTCGGCGTGCGGGACGACGGTCCCGCTCGGCAAGGGGAAGGAAGTGGGCCGCTCCACCCCGAAGGCCCGTTCCATGGAGGTGGTCGAGGTGAAGATCGCGACCCTTCCGATGGCCGAAGAGCTCTGCGAGAAGTGCGGCAACGGGCACGCGTACTACGTCCTTCGACAGACCCGGGGGTCGGACGAACCCGAGACCCGGATCTTCGAGTGCACGAAGTGCGGGTACAAGTGGCGCGAGTACCAATGAGCGGGGGCGCCTTTGACCCCGTCGCGCGGGTGTTCGTCCCTGAGGCCGCGGGAACGACCGTGCGGCTCCGCGGCTGGCTATCAAAATCCCGCTCGTCCGGCGGGATCCTGTTCCTCCTCCTGCGCGACCGCACCGGTTCGGTCCAGGTCACCGGAAAGCGGGACGTCCTCGGGGACGCCGCGTTCGACGCCGCCACGCATGTGCAGGTCGAGGGGGTCGTGGCCGTCGAGGGCACGGTCCACTCGGATCCCCGGGCCCCAGGTCAACGCGAGGTCCGGGCGGGGGCGATCACGGTCCTCCATGCCGGCGAACCCTTCCCGATCATGGCGGACCAGACCGAGGAGTTCCGGCTGGACAAGCGCCACCTGGTCATCCGCTCCGCGGACCACGTAGCGACGTTCCGAGTGAAGGCGGAGGTCCTCCGGGCCCTCCGGGAGTTCCTGGACCAGGAGGAGGTGCTCGAGACGACGCCCCCGATCCTATCGGGGAACGCAGCCGAGGGCGGGGCCGAGGCGTTCCAGATCGACTACTTTGGCCGGCCCGGCTACCTCTCCCAAACAGCCCAGCTCTACCTCGAGGCCCTGCTCGTACCGAACGAGCGCGTCTACGCACTGACCCCGTCGTTCCGCGCGGAGAAGTCCCGAACCCCCCGTCACCTGACGGAGTACCAGCATCTCGAAGTCGAGCTCGCGTGGTGCGACTTGGCCGAACTCCTCGCGTTCGAGGAGCGCATGGTCGAGTACGTCTGCCACGCGGTCGGGCGCCGCCGACCGCACGAGCTCACCCAGCTCGGGCGACCTCCCGAGGAACTGCTGGCGATCACAGCGCCGTTCCCCCGTCTCCGCTACGCGGACGCGATCGACCGATTGTCCGCGCAGGGATTCCCGGTGCAGTGGGGCAGCGACCTCGCGACTGCCGAGGAACGCGCGCTGACGCTCGAATCCCATACCCCGATCTTCATCACGCATTTCCCTCGCGAGCTGAAGGCGTTCTACATGCTCCGGTCGGAAGACGACCCCCGGACGGTCGAGGCGGCGGACCTCCTCGCGCCCGAGGGGTACGGCGAGATGGTCGGCGGTTCGTGCCGCGAGACCGACCTCGGCCGCCTCACCGAACGCCTGAAGGAGACGGGCGCCCCCCTCGAAGAGTACGAATGGTACCTCGACCTCCGTCGCCACGGGAGCGTTCCGCACGCCGGGTTCGGGCTCGGGGTGGAGCGCATCCTGCGCTGGATGCTCCGACGCGAACACATCCGCGAGACGACCCCCTTCCCCCGGACCCCGTCGCGCCACACGCCCTGACCCGCTTCGGCGCGTACTGGCGAGGCAAGGTTTCAAGAATGGCGGCGCATCTCGCGCGCCACGCTCCCTCACCGGAGAATCAATCGTGACAACGGAGCACGGGTCAGACCGGGGGACGGAACGAAACCCGGGAGCGAACGGGAAACCCCCCGAAAAGGTCGCCGGGACGATCGTCGTCGAACGGGTCACGCACCAGGAGGTCCCGGCGATCTGCGCTCTCTACAAGAAGGTCGTGGAGACCCAGCCGGGCGGCCTCCCGGTCGAGCTCCTCAAGGGGTGGACGCCGACTCCGCTCGAGTTCACGAGCTGGATGGAGGGCGTCACCTACTTCGTCGCACGGCGGGATGGCCGGCTCATCGGTTCGGTCGGTTGCGAGGTCCGCCACGGGGCCTGCCAACTCGTGCATCTCGTCGTGGACCCGGAGTTCCGGCGCCAGGGCGTCGCGAGCGCCCTCCTCGGCACCGCGGTCGAATGGGCCCGTCGGGCGAACGCGGCAGTCGTCTGGGTGGACCCGCTCGCGAAGCTCACCGCCGCGGTGGGACTCCTGAAACAGCTCGGCTTCTCCGAAGTCGGAGTCCTCCACAAGCACATGTGGGCGGAGGACGTCCGGGTGTTCGAGCGACAGATCTAGCGCGCGGGGCGCGCGCCGCCCCGGGACGAGCGGCCCGGCGGAAGTCCGTGCATCTCCTGCAGCGCCCGGAGACGACGGAGCCCCTCCTCCGGATGACCGCGGAAGAAATCCCGGGCCCCTCGGGCGAGGTCGATCGCTTCCAGTTCGGTCGCGATCCCGTGTGTACGTTCCTCGACAAGATAGTCTCCGTACTCCGTGATGTAGCGGGGCAGGTTCGATTTCAATTTCCCGACGGCCTGGAGCCGGAGGGCGCGGATCTGTTGCTTGAGGGAAGCGAGCTTTCCCGCCCGCAGCTCCGCCTCGAGGACGTCGGCCGTCTCAGCCGGGTCCTGCGGGGGCTCGATGCCGAGGGCGTGCATGTCCTTGAGCAGCGCGACGACCCGCTCGAGCTCCTCGCGGGCCTGGTCGAGGTGCCGCTCCTTGATCGAGACGACGCGGTCGACCTGCCGGTAGGTCGCGAGGGCTTGCGCGATGTCCCCGGTCCGCGCGGTGTGGAGCGCGTCCTCGATCTGGTCGCGTTCGAGGCGGCTGTCGACGGAGTAGGCTTCGAGACGCGTCAGACGGCCCTTCGTGCTCTTCGCCCACGCCTCGAAGGCGGTGATGATCCGGCGCTGGGCGATCCGTTCCACGCCGCGCACGACCTCCGCCCAAGGCTCGGGGTTGGTCGCTTCGCGTGCGGCCTCCTCGGCCCACGCCGGGAGACGGGGGATGGTGACCCCGAGGGACTCCACGCTCTCCGCCCATTGGTTCAGGCGGCCGAGCCGCCGCGCGAAATCCTGGCTGAACGGGTTGGAGGCCGGAGGACGGCGGGTCGGAGCGACGCGAGGCCGGGTGGTCGCAGCCGGGGGCGACGCCGCCGCCCGGGGGGCGGGGACGGCCTCGACCGGCTCCGCTTCGGCGGGCGCTTCCTCGGTCGCGGTCGGAATGTCCCAGAGCTCCTCGCCGACCGGCTCATGGCAGGCCGGGCAGAGGAACGCGTCCGTCGGCACCGCGGCCCCGCAGTTGGGGCAGGTCGCTCCCGGGGGGACCATCAGTAGCTCCGACTAGCCCCGAGGGTCTTAAAACGAGGGCCCGGCCGGCCGTCGTGGCGTTCCACGGCGAACGGTTCGGGGCCGAGGGGGTACTTCGGGGGGCCGGGGGGAGTGCAGGGGGTGAGATTTGAACTCACGGACTCCTACGAGACTAGGACCTCAACCTAGCGCCTTTGACCAAGCTGGGCCACCCCTGCACGGTCGTTCGCGCGTACGGGGGGGTACCCATAACCTTTGCGAGGACGGGGGGCCATCGAGGGACGGCCGGCGCGCAAAACCACTTGAAGGAGAACGGGGTGGGTCTGCGTCCATGCCGTCGCCCACGTCGCCGGAGGTCACCGTCTACATCGGTCTCAAACCGACCATGACGTACGTCTTCCAGGTGATCACCCAGCTCAACTCGGGCGCGGGCCCGGTGCTGGTGAAGGCACGAGGGAACGCAATCGCGCGGGCGGTGGATGTCGTCGAGGTGATCCGCCGTCGATTCCTCGAAGGTCAGGTCGAAGTGGGCGCGATCGTCATCGGGACAGAGCGGCTGACCAACCACGGCGGCCGCGACGCGAACGTCTCGTCCATCTCCATCCCCGTCACCCGGACGACCCCGGTGCCGGTGGCACCGCCGGCGGCGCCCGCGAAATCGGGGCCGTCCTAGCGACGCGCACGACCCAGGTGCCGGCGACTAGGTCGCCGACGCGCTGGTGCTCGGTGGTGGCCGCGATCGTGAGGGCCCCGATGGCCCCGATCAGGCCCACGCCGACCACGACGAAACCGCCGAAGAAGGCCGCTGCCAGCGCGCTCAACGGCAGCTGCACGCCCCCGAACGAGTAGGACCCGCTGGTCGCGGGCACGAAGAGGAACGCGGTCGCGATCGCGAGCCCGATCCCGACCACGCTCAGGGCCGGCACCTTGAACGAGTTGCGGAGCAGGACCGCGAGGAGCGAGGGGGCGCGCAGCTCCCGTTCCCGGACCGCGAGACCGCTCACCCACTTGCCGACCGTGGTCCCGAACAGCGTCTCCCCCACGACGAAGTAGAGGAAGGCGGCCGCGATGTATCCATAGATCGCGCCGTTGAACGCCACGCTCCCCAGCACGCCGCCGAAGCCTCCCGAGCCGGCGGTCGCCGCAAGGTACGACCAAATGATGGCCGCCGGGGCCGTCACGACCAGGAGGTCCAGAAGGAAGGCCACGGAGCGGGCCATCGGCGATCCGAAGCGACGCGCGCCCAACTGGTTCCCGAGCTGTACCAGCGACCGCGCCATCAGCCATCCGCGGAAGCTTTCCCGGCCGTCGGTGGTGCCGGCCTTCGCGCTCGCTTGGAGGTTCACGGTGTCGGCCACGACCCACCCAGGGACCGGTAGTCCCTGCCAGGGGCGGTCGGGGGCCGGTAGCGGAAGTCCGAGGAGCACGTGGGCCTGGGCGGCGGATTCGCGGGACGCGAGCGCGGCGGCGGTCAGCGAACCGGACAGGTCTCCGCGGACGCCGGCCCGGAAGGCACGGGTGAGGCGGCCCGAGGGCGAGGGCGAAGGGTCCGGGAAGCCCCGAACCGGAGCCCATCCCCGGCGGGCGAGCCGGTGGGCGACGAAGGCGGTCGCGAGGGCGAGCAGCCCGGAAAGGTAGACGAGGTCCGAGACGCCCGCGCCGCCGATGATGTAGAGTCCGGGCGTGGAGCTGGGGTAAAGCGGCGGTTGACGGAGGACGTCGGCCCCGACCAACACCCCGAAGGTACTGCTCACGTACGCCACGGGGAGGGCCAGTGCCTCCTCGCCGGCGAGGAAGAGCGGGGCGGCGAGGACGGCCAGGATACCGGCGAGCACTGGGGGAATGAGGTACTCCGGAAAGTTCTCGGTGATCCCGACTCCGGGGACCGCCGAGGAGAACAGGAAGGTCAGCACGACGACCGTGCCGGTCAGGGAGAGCAGGAAAGAGACCCGGGCGGTGAGGGCGTCGTGGGTCGGGGCGAGGCCGGCGAGTGCCACGGGGACGGCGACTGCGACCGCGAGGACGCCAAGGTCGCTCTCCCATGGTTTCGGCACGGCGAGGACGACCGCGAGCGACGCCGCGGCGAGGACGGCGAACCCCAGCAGGAACAGGCGGATGGACCGGCGGGCCGGGGGCGCGACGAAGCCGAGCGAGAGGAGTCCGACCAGGATCGGGAAAAGGGCGCCCGCGAGCGAGATGCCGAGGAGGTCGTTCGAGATAGGGACGAACGGAAGATCGGCGAAGGTGCAGGCGATCGCCCCGGGGAGGAGCAACCAGAACGTCCTCCGCCCGAGGCCGATCGAGGAGGCGAACGAGCCGTGCTCGAACGCGAGGAGGAAGAGCGCGGCCCAAAGCAGTCCCGGCAGCGCGAGGGAGATGGCATTGCCCGCGATGTCCGAAGCGAGTTGTCCGGGGTCGATCACGGGGTGGTCCGAGAGCCTCCGAGGACCGAGGTGGTCCTAAACCTTTAGGCGCCTAGGTCGCGCCTCCGCCCGAAGACGGTCGCGGAAGGCGGGGGATGCTCGCTCGGTCGCGACGGTGATCACGATCGGGGCGAGGTTGCGCGCGTGCGAGAGGAGGAAACGTTCCGTGCGGGGGCGGTCCTGTTTCCAGCACTCCCGCAGCCACGTGCCGACCGCGCGCCGGACCCAGAACTCGGGATCCCGATGGAGCGATCGAATGATGACGAACGGGCGGTCGAGTTCTCCGGCCCGGACCAGGCGATTCATCGCGTATAGCGAGGCCCGGCGACGCCAAAGGTTGGGGGATCGGGTCCACCGCCGTACCTCCTGGAACCGCGACGGCGTGGCCGCGAGTTGGCGACTGATCACCCCACCGGCGAGCGTGTCGCAGAGGCCCCAGCCCACGGCCTGGTCCACCCACCGGCCGGTGAGCGACCACGTGGCGCCGGTCCACGTCCGGGGGAAGGTTTCGAGCAGGAGGCAGGCGAGGAGGCGTTCCTCGAAATATGTGCCCTCCCAGAGTGCCGAAGTGAGGGCGTGGAGATCGGCCTCCAGGAGTTGGGGGTGCCGAGTTCGGAAGTCCCGCCGAACAGCCTCCAAGTCCCGGGTGTAGACGCCGAGCGTCGGCAGTGGCGAACCTACGTAGTGCTGGAGGTCGAGGTGCTTGTCGGAGCGTCCCGCGGCTCGAAGCGATCGTACCATCGACCGTCGTTCTCGGTCGAGTGCCGTCGCGCCCAGCGTCGTCCGCGGAGGAGCGGCCGGGGGAGACTTCTTCACGTAGGATCCCGCAGTCGTCGCCTCCCCTTCTAGCCGTCGCTCGGCCCGAATCAGCCCGGCTAAACGTTTTGTCGGAACTCCCGTTCGCCGACCATGGTCCCGCCGCGGGTCGAGCAGGATTCCCTGGGCCCCCGTGACGTGCCGGACGACGCCTACTGGGGGATTCAGACGTTGCGGGCCCGGGAGAACTTCCCGGTGAGCGGTCTCCGTTCTTCACCTCACCTCGTGCGGGCGTATGCGTGGCTGAAGCTCGCGTGCGTGCGTACCAATGTGGCCCTGGGCGCGGTCGACATTCCGAAGGGACACGCGATCGAACAGGCGGCGGAAGAGGTCGCCGCCGGAAAGCTCTCAGACCAGTTCGTCGTGGACGTCTTCCAGGCCGGCGCCGGGACCTCGTTCCACATGAACGTGAACGAGGTGCTCGCGAACCGGGCCCTCGAGATCCTCGGACGACCCCGGGGCGAGTATGCGTTCGTCAGCCCGAACGACCTCGTGAACCAGGGGCAGTCGACCAACGACACCTATCCTTCGGCCGCCCAGGTGGCGGTCCTCCTCGCCCTCCGGGACCTGCGCGTCTCGCTCGGCGTGCTGGCGGCGAGCCTGCGGCACAAGGCGACGGAATTTGCCCATCACCCCAAGGCGGGCCGGACCCATCTCAAGGATGCGATGCCCGTCACGCTCGGGGCGGAGTTCGGGGCGTATGCGAGCGCGCTCGAGCATGTCCTCGAGGCCCTCGCGCCGGTCGAGCACGCCCTGGCCGAGATCCCGCTGGGAGGGAGTGCGGTGGGCAGCGGAGTCAATTCGCGGCCCGGGTTCCGGGCGGGATCGGTCGCGGAATACGCTCGTCTCACCGGTCTCTCACTCCGACCGGCCCGCGACCCGTTCGAAGCGATGCAGAGCCGCTGGCCGCTCGGAGCCGCCTCCGCGTGGCTGCGTACGCTCTCCCTCGAGCTCATCCGGATCGCGAACGACCTGCGCCTGCTCGCGAGCGGGCCGGCGACCGCGTTGGACGAGATCCGACTTCCCGAGATCCAGCCCGGATCCTCCATCATGCCGGCGAAGGTCAACCCGTCGGCCGCCGAGTGCCTCGACATGATCGCATTCCATGTCGTCGGCGCGGACGCGGCGACCGCCCTCGCGGTCCAGGCCGGCCAGCTCGAGATCAACGTCATGACGCCGATCGCGGCCTACGAGGTGCTCTTCTCCGCCGAGATCCTGACGAATTATCTGCCGACCTTCGCGCACACCTGCGTCGACGGGATCACCGCCAACGCTCCCCAACTCGAGGAGTACCTCGTCGGATCCGCGGCGCTGGCCACCGTCCTCACGCCCCGCTTCGGATATCTCAAGGTCGCCGAGCTCCTCCACGAGGCCGAGCGCCTCCACCGCCCCATCCGCGAGCTTCTGGTCGAACGCGGCCTACTGACCGCGGATGAGGTCGAATCGCTCCTCGGCCGAGCGGCCCTCCTCAAGCTCGCCGAGCCGGTCGGCTGACGAGTCGTTAAGACCCGCCGCGGTGCTCCTCCGACCCGCCGATGACCACGATCGAGGACACCGCCGTCGCTCTCGGCAACCCGACGAGCGAGGAGTTCCGACGGGCCACCGAAGTGCTCGGAAAAGTCGGGCTGACCCAGTACGAGGCCCGGGCGTACATCGCCCTCGTCGCCCGCGGCGTGGGGGACGCTACGACGCTCGCCGCGGCCGCCGGCATCCCCCGGACGAGCGCGTACAAGGTCCTCGAATCTCTGGCGGCCAAGGGGTATGCCCAGCCGACCGGAGGGAAACCGATCCTCTTCCGCCCCCGACCTCCCCTCGACGTCGCCGAGACGCTCAAGGGGGCGATTCAGGAGGTGTTCGAGCAGCTCGCGAACCTCCATCGGGAGGTCGCCGAGCACGGAGAGCCCCAGCTCGTCTACCTGCTCTCGGGCCGCGAGAAGGTCCTCGGAAAGATCGGCGAGCTGCTCGATGGGTCGGCCCATACGTTCATCCTGACCACGCCCGGCGTGAGCGAGGTCCGCGACGAGCTCGGAAAGAAGATCCAGCATGCGGTCAAGCGGGGGATTCAGGTGACGTTCGTGACCGCGCCCCTCCAGCGCGTCCCCGAGGGGGTCACGTACGTGCCCCGAGAGAACCTGATCGCGACCGAGGTCCTCGCGGACGGACAGCACGCGTTGCTCGCCGCCCCGGGACTTGACGCGTGCGGGTTCACGGACAACCCCATCCTCACGGCCCACCTCAAGCAGTTCCTCGAGGTCATCCTCGACGCCCCGCGCGGGGCTTCGTCGTGAGTCCGACGGCCGCGCGCGGTCCGCGCCGGCCACCGGTCGAACGCATCCGGGACGAGCTTCGGGACGCAGCCGGACCGCAGCTCGCGGCCGAGCTCCCCACGGGCTTCCAACTTCTCGGCCACGTCCTGATCGTGCGGTGGCCGGAGACGCTCCGACCGCACTTCCCGCTCCTGGTGGAAGCGTTTCGGCGGGCGTTCGGTGTTCGGGTGATCCTGCGCCAGGTGGGTCCGATCGCGGGGGAATTGCGCACGCCGGTCCTGGAGCGGCTCCTCGATGGCCCCACGGAGACCGAGGTCCGCGAGGGCGGAGTGCGGTGGCGGTTCGACGCCGCGCGGATCATGTTCTCCGCGGGCAACCACACCGAACGGGTCCGCGCCGGTCGCCTCGTCCAGCCCGGGGAGACGGTGGTCGACCTGTTCGCGGGGATCGGGTATTTCGCCCTACCGGCGGCCAAGATCGGCCGTGCGGCGCGGGTCGTCGCGGTGGACCGAAACCCCCTCTCGGTTCAGTACCTCGAGGAGAACGCCCGGCGCAACGGCGTCGCGGAACGGGTCGAGGTCCGGTGCGGGGACAATCGTAGCGTCGAGATCCCGCCGGGGACCTCGGACCGGGTCTTCCTCGGGTACCTTCCGTCCGCGGTCCCATGGGTCGACCGGGCCGTCCCGCTCCTCCGGCCGTCCGGAGGTTGGATGCATGTCCACCTGGTCGCCGACGCGCGGCACGCCGTCGCGGACGGCGCCCGAGCGGTGACCGCGGCGGTCGAGGACTCCGGAGGACGACTGACCGAGCCCGCCTGGGGGCGCGAAGTGAAGGCCTTCGGCCCGGGCCGCACGCACGTCGTCGTCGACGTCCACGTGGTGCCCGGCCGCACCTAGGTGCTCGTCGGCGGTGCCGGTCGTCGCCGGACGGTCGGCTCGCAGTCTACCGGAAAATTGACCGAGTTGGCGACGAAGCATTTCTCGTGCGCCGCTGCGTGGAGGGCGCGCGCGGTCTCGAGGGAGCCTTCCGAGACGTCGACCTGCGGGCGGAGGGTCGCCTGCGTGAACCGGCCCGACCCGTCGCGGGCGAGCTCGAGGAGCCCCTCCGCCTCGTCGACGTAGGAGGTCACCACGATCCCGGCCGTGGAGCACAGGTGGAGGTACCAGAGCATGTGGCAGGAGGAGAGCGCCGCCACGAGGAGCTCGTCCGGGTTGTGGCGCCCCGGGTCGCTCCGAGGGCTGAGGCCGGACGTCGCGAGGATCGGGGGTTTCCCGGAAATTTCAATGCGATGGTCCCGACTGTACCCCGCATACTCCTTCGTGCCGGTCCCGAGGTCCCCGGTCCAGCGGATCGTGGCCGTGTATCGGTGCTCGGGCGGCATGACGGGCCCCGAGGGCTACGCGGCTGCGGGGGCGGGCGCCCGCGCTCGGAGCGTGCGGATCGTCTCGGGGAAAGCGGTCGCGAACCGGTCGAGGTCCCCGGGCGGGTTCGAGAACGACACCCGGACGAACTTGTTCCCGTGCGTCGGGGAGAGGTAGTTGCCCGACCGGACGAAGACCCCGTGCGTGCGGAGCATCTCCTCCTGGATCGCCTCGGGGGAGAGGCCGGTCGCCGAGGTGTCGAGGATCGTCATGTTCGCCCAGGAGGGGTGCACCGGCACCGTCACGTCCGCGACGGTCGCCACGGTCGCGGTGATCCGGTCGTAGTTGGCGCGCGTCTGACGTACGACTTCGCCGATCCACTTCGGCTTCGTGCGGAGCGCCGAGAGCGCCGCGACCTGGGAGAGGACGTTGACCCCGAGGTCGTTGGTGTTGAAGCGTGCGAGCGCCTTCACCCGGTCGGGCGTCGCGGAGAACCCGCCGATCCGCAGCCCGGCGAGTCCGCAGTTCTTCGAGACCGACCAGACCGTCACGGTCTCCTCGGGGGCGAACTCGGCCGCGAGCGTGGGTTCGTGCGAGAAGTCCCGGTACGTGACGTCGTTCAGCAGGAGGAGATGATGGTCGTGGGCGAGCTCGGCGATCGCGCGCACTTCGCTGCGGGGGTAGCCGGAGCCGAGCGGGTTCAGCGGGTCGATGAGCAGGATCATCTTGGTCTTGGGTCCGATTGCCTCCACGACCCGCTCGGCCGTGAGGCGGAACGGTGGGGCGTAGATGTCGAGGTTCCGAGTCCGGGCGCCGGAAAGCTCGATGAACCGGTGGATGATGAGGTAGCTCGGGTCGGAGGCGATGACCTCGTCGCCGGGTCCGAGGAGGGCGCGGGCGATCATGTAGAGCGCTTCCGTCCCGCCGCTGGTGAGGAAGGGGGTGAGGCCGGGGAGGCCCAGGTCGGCCCGCACGAGCTCGAGCAGCTCGGGGTCGCCGGTCGCGTAGGGATACCCTTCGTAGCGGTGCTCCCGCAGCGCCTCCTCGACCGACTCGCGGATCATCTGGGGCGGGACCAAGTGGTTGGTGTTCTGGCTCATCCAGGCGACCTGGCGGCGGTGCGCATGGGCGTACCGGAAGGCGTCGAACGCAGGGATCGCCACGAGCGTTCGAACGAGCCGGGCCGGGCTTAACGGCTTTGGTCGGCGGGAACCTCGGCGAGGTACGTCGTCACGATCCCGGACGATTGGGGGCAGGCGGCCACCCGAGGGAAGCCGGCCGCGCGCATGAGGCGCACGAGCTCCGGTCGGGGCGGCAGCGACTTGAGCGACTCGGGCAGGTAGCGGTACGGGCCCTCCGACGCGACCGCGGCCCCCATCCACGGGACGACCTGGTCGAAGTAGGCGTGGAACAGCGCCCCGAACACCGGCGAGGTCGGTTCGGTGATCTCGAGGGTGAGGAGGGTCCCGCCCGGCCGCAGCACCCTTCGCATCTCGGCGAACGCGTCCGGAAGGGAAGAGAGGTTGCGGGCGAGGAAGGCGTTGGTCACGAGGTCGAACGAGGCGTCGGCGAACGGGAGGTGCAGCGCGGTGGCTCGGGCGAGGCGGACGCGGGCGCCCTCGGGCGCGCGCCGTCCGCGCCGCTGCGCGTTGGCGAGCATCGGAGCGGTGAAATCGGCTGCCACGACCCGGGCCGACGGGTACCGTCGGGCGACCAGGCGCGCGAGGTCTCCCGTCCCGCAGCCGATGTCGAGCACGGAGCGGATCGGGCCCGGCGTCCGGAAGCGGTCGAGCTGACCGAGCGCGCGGGGGCGCCAGAGGAAATCGTTCCCGAGGGAGGCGACATGGTCGAACCAGTCGTAGCGCTCGGCGATGTGGCCGAACATCCTCTGGATGTCCCGCTCGAAGGTGGGCCGGCTCCGGTCGGGGTACGGCGACCCGTCCGCCGCCTGCCGCGACGGAGGCGTCGGGTTCCCCATCGGCGTGCGAGCCGGTCGCGGGGTTTAAGGGTGGGGGTCGGGCGGCTCGGCGAGGAGCTGGTCGAGACGCTCCACCTTCGCCGCGAGGTCGGATCGTCGCGGGAGCCAGCCCGTCGCGCGCGCCTCATCGAGGCGCTCCCGGGCCCGCGGCAAGTCGCCAAGCCGGTGCGCGACCTGGGCGAGATGGACGAGCGATTCCGCGACTTCCGCAGTCGTGCCGAGGCCTTTCGCCTGCTCGAGGGAGTCGGCGTAGTGGATTTCTGCCGCATCGAACGAACCCTCCGCCTCAGCGACCATCCCCCGCGCCATGGCGACCTGCTGCGAGGCGAGGCGGTCCCCGAGCGGGTTGACCGATTCCACGCAGCGATCGAGGGCCCGGCGGGCGGCGACGGGCCGGCCCTGTTCCGCCTCGATCTGGGCGAGGTTGAGGTAGCAGTATCCGATCCAGACGGGGGAGTGGGAGCGCTCGGCGGCCTCGATGGCGACGTGCAGGTCGGCGAGCGACGCGTCGACGTGCCCGACCGTGTAGTGCATCATCGCGCGGTTCATGAGGACCCGGGCCCGCGCCCCCTGGTCATCCTCGGAGGCGAACAGGTCCGCGGCCCGTCCGTAGAGGGCGAGCGCCGTGTCGAGCCGTTCCCTGCCTTCGGGGACCATCGTGTTCGCAAGATCGATGAGCGCGTGCCCGACCTCGGAGGGCGTGCCGTCCCGCTCGGCGATCTCAAGGGCGGTCCGCTGGTGCGCCTCGGCCTCCGCCATGCGTCCGAGCCGCCAGGAGACGAGCCCGAGCACCCGGTGGGCCACGATGAGGTCGCGGGGGTTGCCGACCCGGTCGAGGATCTCGGTGGCTTCGATCGCGAGGGACGACGCCGAGGCGTACTCGCTCTTCTCGGCCCGGGTCTGCGCGAGTCCCAAGAGTGCGAGACCGAGGTCCCGGACCGCGTCCGGGTCCGCGCGGGCCAGATGCACGGCCTCTGTGTACGCCTCGTCCGAGCGGTGCAGGCTCCCGATCTCATTGAGCAAACGTCCCTGCTCGGTCAGGAGTCGGGTCTCGGCCCGTCGGCTGGAGTCGGGACGTCGTCGCTCCGCCTCGAGGGCCCGGCTCAAGTGCGAGACCGCCACGTCGAGCGCGTAGGCCCGGGTCGCCGCTTGGGCGGCCTTCGAGTTGTACTCGACGGCCTTCCCGTCATCGCGCCCGAGGTAGAAGTGGCGCGCGAGCTCGGAGTCGCTGGCACTCTTGTGCAGCTCGAGCGCCCGTCCGGCCTTCTGGTGCAGGATCCGTCGACGGGTCTCGGTGAGTTCGGAGTACACCGCGACGCGGATCGCTTCGTTGACGAACTCGTAGACCTCACCGCCCCTTCCGCGGAGGAGGCCTCCGTGGACGAGACGGTCGAGCTCCTCGGTGACCCGCTCCTCGGGAGCCCCCACGTCGGCCACCAGGTCGGCGAACGAGAACTCCTTGCCGAGGACGGCGGCGTGCGCGAGCAACCGGCGTTCGGGCGCGCCCATCGAAGCGTAGCGGGCTCGCAGCATTTCCGTCACGTCCCGGCCCACCGGTTCGTCCACGCCGGGGTCGCGGCCTCCGTATCCGGTGATGGACCGGACGACCTGCTCGACGAACAGGGGATTCCCGTCGGTCTGCGCATGCCAACGGAGGACGTCGGCCTCTGGGGCTTCCCGACCGCCCTGGATCCAACGGACGAACTCTCCCACCTCGATCGGACCGAAGGGGCGGAGGCGCACCGTTCGGAGGGCCGGATCACGACGCAATTCCTCGATCGCCGCACGGCTCGCTTCGGGGGCGCCAGGCCCCTCCGCGACGGTGGCGATCACCGCGATCGGGACGCTGCGGAGCTCGCTCGCGAGGCGTCGGAGGACATCCAACGAGGACCCGTCGGCGAACTGCAGATCGTCCACGGCCAAGAGGAGCGGTCGGTCTCGGGAGGAGGTTCGAAAGTACTCCGCGGCGCGTCCGATCAACTCCTGGCGACCGAGGCCCACCGCCTCGCCCGCGCCGAGGCCGGCGGGGAAGAGGATCTGGTCGACGTCCGTCTTCGACCGCGCCTCGCGACCCCGTTCCTCGGGGGGAGAATAGGGGAGGACGGACTCCGGCGCGAGGAACGGCACCAGGTACATCGGCAGGTCCCCCGTCGGTTCCGGTTCGGTGGAACGCCCGGTGAACTCCGAGGGCTCGGACCGTTCCGTGGAGAGCATCTCCCGCATCAGCGTGAGGGGCGCGGGCAGGTCCTCGGGGAGCGCCCGCCCGAGCAGGATGCGGTAGCCCCGTTCCCGGGCGCGGTCGGTGGCGACGCGCAGGAGGTGGCTCTTCCCGATCCCCGACGGTCCGACCAGGAGCAGCCCTTGGCCGAGACCCTCCCGTGCCCCGTCGAGGACTCGGAGGATCTCTCCGACCGCCTCCTCCCGCCCGAAGACCGGCGCGGTCCCCCGGGTGGCCCCGGTCGCACCCACGGCCATTGGGGAATCAAGCCGGGGACGCCCTTATAAGGGTGGGTGGTCGGCAGCGGCCTCCGACGGGTCGGAGGTGGGGACCGCCGCTCCGGCCTCCGCCCGAGCGATCGTGAGCCGCAACTCTTCGAACGTGCGGGCGAGGTTCGGGCGTACTTCGGCCAAGCCCAGACGTTCGGCACCGGCCCACGCTTCCCGCGCTCCGTCCCAATCCCGGACCTTCGAGCGAAGCCGCGCGAGGCGGAAGAGCGCCTCCGCTTCGTCGGCCGGCATGGCGAACCGACGGCACCGCTCGACGGCCTCCGTGTACCCGCGTTCCGCCTCCTCCCACTGGCCGCGTCGCTCGGCGATCTCCCCTCGATTCAACTCGATCTGTTCGAGGCCGAGCGAGTCGGCCAGGCGCTGCAGCAGCC
Source organism: Thermoplasmata archaeon (assembly GCA_022750335.1). GTDB lineage: Archaea > Thermoplasmatota > Thermoplasmata > Lutacidiplasmatales > UBA184 > Lutacidiplasma. Next base: position 29,185 of record JAKIVX010000014.1, read on the forward strand.
GGAACGCCTGTTCGTTGTCGCGCTCCGCTTCATCGATCTGGCCAAGCGCGAGACGCATCTCCACTCCGGTCAGGAGGGACCAGCCGGCGCTACGGGCGTCATGGCCTCGGTCCGCGGCCTCCCGGGCTTTCACCAGGTAGTCGAGCCCGTCCTGGGGGTGCTGCTCTCCGACCGCCACCGCGAGGTTGTGGTAGGCCCGCGACAGTTCGAGCCAATCGGACACCGCGGTGAGGTGGACGACCGCCCGCTCGTACCACTCGATCGCGATCGGGGCCACGTCGGGGCCGAACTGGGCAAAGGAGTTGCCCATCTCGATCGCCAGACGCCCCACGAGACGCGGGTCCCGATTTCCGTCGAGGAGCTCGAGCGCGAACATGTTCTCGTCGAGCGAGCCGGGATAGTCGCCCCGCTGGAAGGCCAGCCGCGCCAGGAGCCGGTGCGTCTGGGCCACCCCGACCGCGTCCCCCTCCTTCTCGAAGAGAGCCCGCGCCTCGAGCGCGCCCTTCGCGGCGGCCTCGAACGAGAGGTTGTCGCGCGCGATCTCCGACCGGGCGAGGAGGAGCCGGGCGGTGAGGCCCGGGGCGCTCGCGCGCGCTTTCTCCAGGGCCTGCCCGTAGTACCGGTCGGCGGCCGGAAAGTCCCCGACCGAGTAGTAGAGGTCCCCGAGCGCCTGCCGGGTCTCCGCCTCCTCCGGCTCGCGACCGGCGGGCTGGCTCGCGAGGTCGAGGAGGACCCGCTCGAAGTGATGGATCGCTCGTTGCGGATCGTCGGCCTGGCGCGCCTGTTCGCCGGCCTTGCGATTGAACCCGAGCGACTTTTCCGTCACCTTTCCGAGGAAGTAGTGACGGCCGAGGTCGCTGTAGAGCTCTGGAGGAGGACCTGGCCGGATCGACTCGAGGGCTTCGGCGATCTTGCGGTGGAGGACCCGGAGTCGACTTTCGGTGAGCGAGCGGTAGATCCGGGCCCGGAACTCCTCTTCCGTGAACGCGAACCGTTCGCCGCCGCGGCGCTCGCGCAAGACGCCCCGGTGGGTCAGCGTCTCCAGGTGCTCCGCGAGCTCTTCCTCGTTCGCCGCCATCGCGGCCACGAGCAGTTGGAAGTCGAACTCGGACCCGATGGCGCTCGCGTAGGCGAGGATGCGGTGTTCCTCCGCGGTCAGGTCGCCGGGAAGGTTCGCTCGAGACCGTTCTTCCGCACGAGGGACATCGCCCTCCCGGTCGGGCATTGGAACCGTTCTAGGGCGGCGTCGGAGTTAAACCCCTCCTTCGGCGGGAGCGGGGGACCGACGTCGCCCTCGAGACGTCCGTAAGGGTTATCTAACGGACCCCGGCTCGGCGGCCCGCGATGGCGCCGGATGTTGTGGACGGGTCCGCGATGGGCTCCCGGCCGGTGATGTCGTTCACGCAGCAGGTCACGTTCTGGGCGTTCGCCGCCCTGGTGGTGCTCGCGGCCGTGTTCTTCGTCGGGTGGGGACTCAGCTACGGGGTCTGGATCGACAACGGCGTGTACGCCGTCACGATCACGTTGCTCCTCTTCGGACTCGCCGGCATGTGGCTGGTCCTGCCGAACCCTCCGCTGCCCGACCCGCCGCGGTAGACCGGACGCCGGGCCTCACCTAGAGGGGACGGGCTGCGAGGGCCCAGCGGACCGAGATCTCCCCGCACACGATGCAACCTCCCGATAGGGGCGCCTCGATCGGGGGGCGGCCTTCCGGGGTCCCGAGCAGAGCCCCGTCGATCGCCTGCTCGATGGCATGCCCGCACTCCTCGCTTCCACACCAGAGGAGCTGGCGGACCTGTTTCGAGTCGCGGAGTTCCTCGACCGAATGGGCGAGGGCGAACGACTGCCCGAACTCCGAGCGGGCCTTCATGGACAGGGCCGAGTCGAACGCCGCGAGGGCCGATTCCACGTCCGCTACGAGCGAGTCGAGCTGGACGGTTCGCCGCTGTCCGAGCCGGTCGACGGCGCTCGCGCTCCGCGCCGCGGCCTCCCGCGCACCGACTTCGAGGCGCAGCGGAGCGCCGCGGAGCTCCCAGTAATAATACTTCGCTCCGGGGCGGTCGTTCCGGTCGTCCAGGTGGACCCGAAGGCCCACCTTCGAGAGGGTTGCCACGATCTCGTTCGCCGCCCGGGCGGGAACGTCCCCGGCCGTCGCGGAGAGGATCGGGATGACGATGACCTCGTACGGCGCCAGCTCGCGGGGGAAGACGGCACCCTTCGCGTCGCCGTGGACGGCGAGGACCGCTCCGAGCAGGCGCTCCGAGAGCCCGAAGGTCGTCTGGTGGACGAGTTTCGAGGTCCCGTCCGCGGCCTCGTAGCGGATCCCGTAGGGTCCGGAGAAGTTCTCGCGGTAGTGGTGCACGCTGCCGATCTGGAGCGTCCGCGCTTCGCCCACCGGAATATCGAGAGCGACCGAGTAGTAGGCTCCCGCGAACTTGTCCCACTCGGGTCGGCGCACTGCGACGAACGGGAGCGCAAAGGCGGCCGCCATCTTCTCGAACGCGGCGAGGTTCGAGCGGACCCGGGCGGTGGCCGCCGCCTCGTCGACCTGGCAGGTGTGTTCCTCGAAGAAGTGGATCTCGCGGACCCGGATGAACGGTCGCGTCGTCTTGGTCTCGTACCGGAACGTGTTGACGATCTGGTAGACGTTGAGGGGTAGGTCCTGGTGCGACCGAATCCACAGCGCGAAGACCGGGTACATCGCGGTCTCGCTGGTCGGACGAAGGACGAGCGGGATGTCGAGGTCGTTCGCCCCGCCCTTCGTGACCCAGTAGACCTGGGCGTCGAACCCCTGGATGTGTTCCTTCTCCTTCGCGAACTCGGTCTGCGGGATGAGGGCCGGGAACTCGACGGCCTCCGAGCCGGTCGCCTCGATCTCGCGGATCATGATCCGGTCGAGGGAGCGACGGGCGCGGAACCCGTAGGGCGTCCAGACGTTCATCCCTTTCACGGGGTACCGCTTGTCGGAAAGACCGGCCGACTCGACGACGGCGAGGTACCACTCGATGAAGTCGGTCTTCTTGTCCGGGAGCGCCGCCATCGGGGGGCCGGGGGAGCCGGGGGCTATAAGCCTCTCCGAGCGGGCTTCGGACCATTTCGGAGAGGCTCTCGAGGGGAATGTCGCCGTCGCGTGTGAAATGGAACTCACCCGAGCCGTTAAGCCACGGGCCGAGCATGCTAGCAGGGCCATGCGCCTAGTCGTCTGCGTCGACCGCGATGACGACCTCGGCCGGAAGGCTCTTGTTCAGGGCCCGGTCGTCGGACGCGCGGACGCGATCGATGCCGCGACGCGACTCGCGATCGTCGACCCCGAGGACTCGGATACCAATGCGATCTTCGCGGCGGTCAGCCTGCTGGACGAACTGCGCGGCGCCGGCGAGGAGTGCGAGGTCTGCATCCTCACCGGATCGCCGAAGGTCGGAGTGCTCTCCGACCGCCGCGTGGCGGACCAGTTCGACCACGTCCTCGCCAAGGTCCACGCCACCTCGGCCTACCTCGTCAGCGACGGAGCGGAGGACGAGTACCTGTTCCCGATCCTCGCCTCCCGCGTGCGGGTGGACGGCGTCCGCCGTGTCTACATCCGACAATCGGCCTCCATCGAATCGACGTACTACACGGTCATCCGCGCGTTGAAGGACCCGAAGCTCCGGGCCAAGACGGTGCTCCCGTTCGCCCTCGTCCTCCTCACCCTCGGGATCGCGGCGGCCGGTGGCGTGTTCCTCTGGGGGATCATCGGGCTGTCGATCCTGCTCGGCGTGTACCTCGTGTTCTGGACGTTCGACATCGATGAAGCGATCATCGACTCGCTCCGCAGCGCGTCGACCGACATTCGACAGGGGTCGGCCGCGTTCGGTTTTGGGTTGTTCTCACTCGCGCTCGTCGGCGTGGGTTTCCTGGAGGGGTACAACGCCTACACCGGCGCCGGGACGACGGCCCCGCTCCTCCGCCTGCTGCTGTTCTTCCAGACCGCTCTCCTGTGGTGGGTCGCGGGCGCGCTCGTCTGGGAGTTCGGCCGCGCGGTCCGCCGCACGTTCGCACGCGGCCGTTTCCCCCGGAACTTTTGGGTCGCGACGACGTCGATCATCGGCACCGGGTTCCTCAGTGCCGGAATCGTCTACCTCGTCCGCTACCTCGAGGGCGCCATCACGTCGAGCCAGTTGCCGGTACTGATCGGCCTCCTGGGGGCGGGCTTCGGCCTGCTCATCGGCGCCGGCGGCCTGTTCCAGTACTGGAAGGCCGTGGCGCGACGCGCGACCCGCGACTCGGCTCCGTCCGGCTAGCGCGTTAGGTCGAACGCGGAGTTCCCCGACGCCGGGCCGTGGACCGTGGCACGGGGCCGAAGAACTCGACCCAGTTCCCGTCGGGGTCCCGGGTGTAGACGAGGTTCTCGTGGGCCTCGCGGATGCGCGCGACGATCGGGAACTTTCGGCGACGGAGCTCGCGCTCCCACGCCTCCACGTCCGAGACCCGGAATCCGAAGTGGTCGAACTCGGTGCCGCGAGCGATCGGCTCGTAGTACGGGTTCGACCGGGGGTAGAAGTTGAGCTCCACGCGCTGGACGGCTCCGGGGAAGTTGAGGTGGACCCACCGACCCCCATGCCCCATCGTGCCGCGACGGTGGACCCGGAATCCGAGCTTCCGGTAGAACCTCAGCGAGCGGGCAAGCTCGCGCACGCGGAGACCGCTGTAGACGAATTCCACCGTGACCTTCGGCATGGCCGGCTCGAGACGGAGGGCAGGATAAGACCCCGGCGGAGGACCGGGGAGCGCTGAGGGGTATCGAACTTCGAGAGTGGGATCGACGAGCGGTCGGTCAGGCCGGGCCAAGTCGAGTGTAACGGGCGATCCGTTCGAGGTCCTCTACCGGAACCTCGAGGTGACAGCGCTCCCGGAGGGTGGTCTGAATGGCCGATAGACCGGGCGTGACCTCCGCGGCTTTTTGGGCGAGGACGACCAGGTCCTCCCAGTAGTTCCACGGGAAGACGATCCAGACCCACGCGTCGCGCGGGATCTCCTCCGCGAAGTACGTGGGAACGAGCTTCGAGTGCGGGATGTGCAGGAAGGTCGCCGTCTCGACCGACGCGGCCCGGGCGGCCCGCACGTGGTCGACGGCGAGCGCGAGGCTTTCACCCGTATCGGTGATGTCGTCCACGATCAAGACGCGTTCGCCCGCGACCGGACCCGAGAGGCCCTCGCTCAGCGAGGCGACTCCGTCGGGGGTTGCGGTCACGCCCCAGTGTTGGGCGCGGATCGAAACGACTCGCTTGACCCCGAGGCGGTCGGAGAGCAATCGCGCCGGGACCCATCCTCCGCGGGTGAGCCCGACGAGGGTCTCGGGGATACGGACGGCCGAGCGGACCTGCTCGGCGAGCCGGTCCGCCCAGCGGTCGACCTCAGACCACGTCGCCCGACGGCAACGCGGGAGGTCGACCATTCGGTCGGCCTTAGGGGTAGAGCCCGCGGATCCGGATGGCGTCGACGACGCGCGAGACACCGACAACGTACGCCGCCGTTCGGTTGTGGACCTTGCGCTCGACGGCGACCTTGTGGACCGCCTGGTAGGATTCGACCATCGTCCGCTCGAGTCGGTCGTTGACCTCGCGGAGGGTCCAGAAGTAGCCCTGGATGTTCTGGGCCCACTCGAAGTAGCTGACGGTCACGCCGCCCGCGTTCGCGAGGATGTCGGGCAGCACGGTGATCTTCTTCTCGAAGAACACCTTGTCCGCCTCGGGGAGCGTCGGGCCGTTCGCGGCTTCGGCGACGATCTTCGCTTGGACCTTGTTCGCGTTCTTCGCGGTGAGGACGTTCTCGAGGGCCGCCGGAATGAGGACGTCGACCTTCGTCTCGAGGATGTCCTCGTTGGAGATCGACTTCGCGCCCGGGAAGCCGACGACCGAGCCGGTCTTGTGCTTGTGGGCCTCGACCGCGTGCGGGTTGAACCCGTCCGCGTTCCAGATACCGCCCTTCGTGTCCGACGCGGCGCAGATCTTGGCCCCCTGCTCGTCGTAGAGGATCTTCGCGGCGATGCTGCCCGCGTTCCCGAAGCCCTGGACCGCGACCGTGCCGCCCTTGATTTTCACGCCAGCGTCCTTCGCGGCCTCGCGGATGACGTAGGCGCAGCCGCGGCCGGTCGCTTCGCCCCGGCCCTCACTGCCGCCGATGCTGATCGGCTTGCCCGTGACGACTCCGGGAACGGAGTAGCCCTTCAACATCGAGTACGTGTCCATGATCCAGGCCATCGTCTGGCTGTCCGTGTAGACATCCGGCGCGGGAATGTCCATCTCCGGTCCGATGATGGGCGCGATCTCGGTCGCGTAGCGCCGGGTGAGGCGCTCGAGTTCTCCCACGGAGAGCTTCTTCGGGTCGACGATGACGCCACCCTTCGCCCCCCCGTAGGGAATGTTGACGACCGCGCACTTCCAGGTCATCCACGCCGCCAGGGCCCGGACCTCGTCCAGGGTCACGCCGGGATGGTAGCGGATACCGCCCTTGGACGGTCCGCGCGCCATGTTGTATTGGACACGGTAGCCGGTGTAGACCTGGTACGAGCCATCGTCCATGCGGACCGGGAAGTTGACCGTCAACTCGCGCTTCGGGTGCTTCAGGACCTCGCGGACGCCGGACGAGATACCGATCAGGTCCGCCACGATGTCGATCTGTTGCTTGGCCGTCTCGAACGGATTCGCTGCGGGAGCATTGCTCGGCATGTGCACTACCTTTGGGCGGACTCCGGACCCGGCCCCGGCTACTTGATACTAACTCGACCCTGCGAGAGCGCGACGCGGGATACGACAATGGACGACATTCCCGTCAGGGAAGGCGGCCAGATCCCTTCCGGAAGGGGCGCCAGCCCCCGGCCGGCATCGGAACGGCCCGACCGGCCTGTTCCAGGTGGGCGCCCTGTCCTCGACCCACCCGCCCGATCGCGGTCAGGCGGCCGCCCGCCTCCCGCACCGCGGCCCGGGCCCGGGCCAGGGCCCCGGGGGGCACCGCCGCGAGAAGTTCGTAATCCCCTCCGTAGAACGCGAGGGACCGCCGGCGTCGCGCCGTAGTCGCCTCGGTCCGGAGGGCGGCCGCCCAGGGGAGGAGGTCCTCGTTCACGGTCACGGCCACCCGGCTCGCGCCCGCGAGGATCCAGCTCGCGTCTGCGAGGCCGTCGGACGTGTCGAGCATCGCGTGGGCGAACGGGGCCAGGGCGATCCCTTCCCGGACCCTCGGGCGGACCGCGAGAAGTTCGACCAATGCCGTTCGCCGGCGGGCCGCCGACGGGGCGGCACGACCGAGTCGTTGGGCGGCGAGCCCCCCGCGACCGACCGTTCCGGTCGTGACGAGAAGGTCGCCCGGTCGGGCTCCCTGCCGGGGCGCAAGGTGGCCGGGGCGTCCCCACCCGAGCACCGTGCTCACCACCGCCCGGGTCGCGCCCGGTTTCGTGTCTCCCCCTACCAGGGGAGCTCCTCCGCGCCGGCCGGCGCGGTCCGCGCCGCGGACGACCTCCTGGGCCCATCGACGGGGCGTCCCGGGAGGGACGATCAAGTCGAGGAGGAGGGCCGCCGGTTCGGCTCCTTTGGCCGCGAGGTCGGAGAGACTCACGTTCGCGGCGGCCGCCCCGATCCGAGCGGGGGGCGAGTCGGGTAGGAAGTGGGTCCCTTCGACCAGCGCGTCGGTCGACAGGACGGCGACCCGTTTCGGGGGAACCCGCAGGGCCGCCGCGTCGTCTCCCACCGGCAACAGACCGCGCCCCGGACCCCTCAGGAACTGAGCCAGCCACGCGTGGAACTCGCGCTCGTCCAACGCGGCGGTGCGCCGGGCGTGGGAGGAGGTCATGGTCGGGTCACTTGTACGGTAGGAACTCCTTGCCGAGGAGCTCCCGCCCGAGGATGATCCGCATGATGTTGAGGCCGCCCTCGGCGCCGACGAGGTAGGACATGATCCCTCGGAACCCGAGTTCGAGCCCAACGTCCTTCGTGTAGCCGGCCGCCCCGAACCACATCATCGAGCGCTTGACGCATTCGAACGCCACCTGGGGCGCCATCAGCTTGACGCTCGCGACCGCCCGGTTAACCTCGGAACGGTGCGACGGATCGCCTTTCAAGGTGTAGGTGTCGAGCAGCCACGCCGCCCGGCGGCACTGCCACTTCACAGCCTCAACCTGGGTCCACAGGTCGACCAGTTCGAACTGGATCCCCTCGAACTTGCCGAGCGGTTGGCCGAAGACCTGCCGTTCCCGGATGTACGCCATGCCGGTCTCCAGGGCGCGCTCCGCGGCCCCGATGCATGCGGCACTGACGAACGTGCGGGCGACGGAGAATCCCTCCATCGCGATGTCGAACCCCTTCCCGTCCGTCTCGATGAGATACTTGGCCGGGACGTGGGCGTCCTGGTACGTGAGGGCCCCGGTCGAGATCCCCATGCGGCCCATGTTGTCGAACTTCTGGGTGGTGATGCCCGCCGATCGGGTCGGCACGTAGACGAACCGGAAGCCGCCCTCTGCCGCCTTCGTGAGGGTCAAGTGTCCGCCCCCGAGGCGTTTTGCCTCCTCGACCCCCGAAACGAACGCCTTCTCTCCTCGGAGCGAGAACCCGCCCTCGACGCTCCGAGAGGTGGTGCGCATGTTGGCGAGGTCGCTCCCGCCGGTCGGTTCCGTGGTCGCAACCCCGAGGAAGGCCTTCCCGGCGCAGACGGGCGGAAGGACCTCGCGCTTGGCCTCCTCGGTCCCGTGCGCCGCCAGGATGTACCCCCAGCCGGCTTCAAGTAAGAAGAAGACGGCGGTCGCCATCGAGAAGTCGCCCCGACCGATCTCCTCGGCCGCGAGCTCCGTCAGGACGGCGGAGCCGCCGATCCCCCCATACTCGGTTGGAACCGGCATCGCGAGGAGCCCCAGATGGGCCATCTCGGCGAGCACCTCGTCCGGGATCCGCCCTTCGGTGTCGATGCGGCGCTCGTTGGGGCGCAGCACCTTGTCACCGAACTTTCGAACGGCCGCCTGGAACGCCTCCTCCTCGTCAGTCAGTCGGAAATCCATGGGTCTCGAACGCCGGACCGCCCTCAGTGCCTATAGCGTTCGGGGTTCGCCGAGTTAGACCTTTAACCTCATCCCGGCCTTGTTGCGTCGAGTCGCCCTCATGTCGGTTCGAGTTGCGATCAACGGCTACGGAACGATTGGGAAGCGCGTCGCCGACGCCGTCGCGGCCCAACCCGACATGACCCTCGTAGGGGTCGCGAAGACGCGGCCCAATTTCGAGGCGGAACGCGCGGTTGCGAAGGGGTACAAGCTGTACGCCGCCGGCAGTGGGACCGTGGACTCGTTCGCCCAGGTCGGGCTGCCGGTCGCCGGACGGATTGAGGATCTCTTGAAGGAGGTCGACCTCGTCGTGGATGCGGCCCCGGAGAAGGTTGGACGCGAGAACGCCCGCCTCTACCAGGCCGCCGGCATCCGGTCGATCTTCCAGGGCGGGGAGAAGCCCGACGTCGCGGAGGTCTCGTTCAACGCACTCGCGAACTACGCGGCGGCGAAGGGCAAACATCGGGTCCGGGTCGTGTCGTGCAATACCACTGGGCTCTCTCGGGCCATCTCGGTCGTCTCAAGCCGGTGGCCGGTGGAGCACTGGGAGGCCACGATCGTGCGGCGGGCCGCCGACCCGGCCGAGACGAACCGGGGACCGATCAACGGCATCATGCCCACCTTCCAACTTCCGTCCCACCACGGCCCGGACGTCAACACCATCTTTCCCCAGCTCTCCATCGCCACGACCGCCGTGGTCGTGCCGACGACCCTCATGCACGTTCACGTCAACCACGTCCGATTCACGGCGCCCCCACCGAACAGCGCGGCGCTCCTGGAGGCGTTCCGGTCGACCCCTCGGTTCCACGTCTTTCCGGCCTGGGCGGGCGTGGATGGGACTCCCCAAGTCATGGAATATGCCCGCGACCGCGGTCGGGGCCGGGAGGACATGATGGAGAACGTCCTCTGGGAGAACGGCCTCCGGGTCGAAGGGAAGGACGCGTACTTCTTCCAGGCCATCCACCAGGAATCGATTGTTGTTCCCGAGAGCATCGACGCGATCCGAGCCATGTTCGACCTCGCTCCCGACGCCGCGCATTCGATCGCGATCACCGACCGAACTCTCGGGATCCCCCCTCCGTAGTTCTCCTTCCCGCGGGAGAGTCCCACACGAACTCCCGGTGAGTTCCACCAGTTAACTCGCGCCGTGCGTCCGGTCCAAGGGGTGGGAGCCCCTCAGTCGTTCGAGGCCTTCCATGCAAGCCAGCATCCGACCTACGCCAGCGTCCTCCGGCCCGAACTCGCCGACCCCGCTCGTCGCCCCCGGGCCGCTGTTCGACGGGCCGCCCGCGCTCGAGACCCGCTTGGAGGGCGGTTCACGACGGGGACGCGTTACCGTTTCCCTCGCTCCTGTCCCCCGGGCGGTCGACGGGGGTTGGGACGCGGTGTATGGAACCACATGGTGCAACGCGGCGGCCGAGACGATCTCCGCCCAAGCCGGCTTCCCCGCCTTGCTGGCCCGAGTGGAACCGGAGGGACGCGGCTACCACAATTGGCTCGGGTGGATCCAGCTCGTGAACGAGCGGGATCCGACGGGGGGGTCGGTGAGCTCGGAGCACGACCCGATTTGGTTCCTTCGGGGCAAGGAGGTGCCGTACGGCGCCGTCGGCTACGCCCCGACGTTCTTCGACGCACCGACTCGCCCCGCGCGGCGCGCCGTCCTGTGGGAGGCCGACCTGTTCCTATGCACGGTTCCCTCGATTTCCGCGATCGACGGGGGAGCCGACTCCCCCATCGAGCCGTTGGCCGGTCTTCGCTGGGGATTCCGCATCGAATCCGACGGCGGGGAGCCCACCCCGATCCCCCCGCGGTGGACCGGGGATTGGGCCTGGGCGTCCTGGGTACCGGTCCTCCGTCGGGCTTTCCCGACCTGGCGGTTCGCGGATCGTACTCCATCGGTCGTCTTACCGTCCTCGCGCTAAACTGGCCGCACCGGCTTCGACCACGAGCGCCTCCACACTCAGAAACCGGTCGGGCCACACAAAAACCACTTCCCCGTATCTTCGGGTCTCGGGGTCTTGCCCGAGCGGCACCCATCCGACATGGGTCAGAGACCCATCGAGGTCGGTCGGCTCGTCTTAGGTCGAAATGGCCCTCGAGCGGTCTAAGGAGAGTGGTGGCGGGAGCTGGTGCGATGCGCTCTGGGTGCGGAGTCGAACTATTAAGTGAGTGAACTCTCAACTAATCCAAAGAATCCTATGGCGCGACCCAAGAATGAGGGCAAGCGGAACGCGATCCTGGCCGCAGCGATTCGAGCCTTCGCAGAGAAGGGCCTCGCCGCCCCCACCTCCGACATTTCGAAGGCCGCCGGCGTCGCGGAGGGAACGCTCTTCACCTATTTCCCGACGAAGACGGACTTGGTCAACGGAGTCTATCGGGACATCAAGGCCGAGCTCGCGGGCGCGGTGTTCTCCTCGTATCCACGGAAGAAAAGTGTACGCGAGCGCCTCCGCCACGTGTGGGACCGCTACGTGGACTGGGGGGCCGGCCATCCCGAAGCCCATCGAGTGCTCAAGGAGATCGAGTTGTGGGGGGGACTTACCGTTGAATCCCGAACGAGCGACTCCGCCAGCATCGCGGAACTGGGAGCCCTCGCTCGTTCCTTCCACGAGCAGCATCTGGTCCGGAAGGGGCTGTCGGACGAGTACATCGGCGCGGTCGTCAACGCGCTGGAAGAAATGACGATCTCACTCATGATCGCCGACCCGGTCCACGCGGAACGGCACCGGACGCTCGGCTTCGAAGTCCTCTGGTCCGGGATCGCTACCCGGATTTAGGGAAATCCTGTAATGAGTGAGTAAACACTCAAATACTCGCGAGTTGTGGCCGATGCCATGGCGACGTGGAGCGAGGCGGACATCCCGTCTCAGGAAGGGCGATTGGCGATCGTGACCGGCGGGAACAGCGGACTCGGTTGGTTTACCACCCTCGGACTGGCGCGCGCAGGAGCGGAGGTGGTCGTAGCGACCCGCTCGGAAAGGAAGGCGGGGGAATCGATGGACCGGATTCGTTCGATCGTTCCGGGGGCTTCCGTACGGTTCGAGTCTCTCGACCTGGCCAGCCTCACGTCGATTCGGTCTTTCACGGAACGTATGGATCGGCTGGCGCGTGTCGATCTCCTCGTGAACAATGCGGGGGTGATGTTCGTCCCGCGGCGACAGTTGACCGAGGACGGGTTCGAGCGCCAGTTCGGAACCAATTATCTCGGCCCGTTCGCCCTGACCCTGGGGTTGCTCCCGACCCTCCTTCGGTCCTCGGCTCCGAGGGTCACAACCGTCACGAGCAGCGCGGCCAAGGGGGGGAAGAAGCGGATAGCTTTCGAGGACCTCCAGTGGGATCACTCGTACGCGCACTATGCCGCGTACTGCCAGTCGAAGCTCGCGGACCTCATGTTCGCGCTCGAACTCGCCCGGCGCTCCGCTGCGGCGGGGCTCCCGTTGATCAGCACCGCTTGTCATCCTGGGGTAGCCCGCACGAACCTCCAGTCGAGCGGTCGCGGCGGTCCTCCGAATGCCGGATTCCGGTTGATCCTGCACTTCATTGCCCAAGACGCGGAGGACGGTGCAAAGTCCATCCTGCGAGCGGCGACCGATCCGGCGGCGACATCGGGGAGCTTCTATGGGCCCGATCGAGGGATGAAGGGCGACCCGGTGCTCTGCCCACCCTACGCCCCGGCCCTGGACCTCCCGGCGCGGGCCAAGCTTTGGGATACGTCCGAACAGCTCACGGGGGCGCGATGGAAAGTCCCATTGGAGGCCCGACCGACGCCGACCGCGCCTCGTATGGCCGCCGCCTAGGTCTACGAGGGGGTTTCGTGAATGAGCGTTCGCTGGCGAGACCCCGGCGGACCCTCCAATCGTCCAGATGCAGCTCACGGAGCATCAAGTTGGGACCCCGAAGGGCCGAAACCTCGGGGGCCGCACGGAGACTAGTTCTCGGGCAAAGCCGGCCCCACCCCAAGAATCTTATACCGCACCTCGCTCGCGCGGAAAGCATGTATTACCTTGATCACCGACGCGACGTCGTTCGAATCCCTCCGGAGCGACTCGGTGCGGAGGTCGACACCGTCCTGACCGAGCTCGCCCAGCAGCAGTTCGAAGGGAAGCTAGTGGACGGCCAGAACCTCGCCGTCACCATCCGTGACGTCAAGTCGATCGGCGAGGGCCACATCATCCACGGCGACGGCGGGGTCTACCAGGAGGTCGAGTACGAGGCACTCTTGTTCCGGCCCGAGATCCAGGAGGTCGTGGAAGGCGCCGTGGTCGAGATCCGGAAGTTCGGTGCGTTCGTCCGGTTCGGCCCGCTGGACGGGCTGCTCCACGTTTCCCAAGTAATGGACGACCGCGTGAACATCGACGAGCACAACCAGCGGCTGGTCGGGGTTGAGACCAAGCGGGACCTGAAGGTCGGCTACAAGGTCCGGGCCCGCGTCGTGTCCCTCTCGCTCTCCGAGATCTCCCCGCGCGACAGCCGGATCGGTCTCACGATGCGCCAGCCGGCCCTGGGCCGCCTCGAGTGGATCCAGGATGCGCACAAGAAGGCCGACGAGAAGTCGGGCAAGCGCCCGGCGACCGCCCCGGCCGCGAAGAAGCCCGTGGCCAAGCCCGCCGCGGCTGCCGCGAAGCCGGCCGGAGGTGCGGCATGATGAACCTCAAGGCGTGCAAGAACTGCCGGACGATCACCGACCAGCCGAAGTGCCCGAAATGCGGCGGCGAGGTCTCTCGGGAATGGCAGGGGTATCTGGTCGTCATCGACCCCGAGCGCTCCGATATCGCCCGGAAGATGGGGATTCATGCCGCGGGCCGGTACGCGCTCCGCGTCAAGTGACACGGCGGCTTGGGCCGTCCCCCTCTCCCTTCGCCCGAAACTCGCCGAGCGGTACGGTCCGATCTACGCCGGCGCCGAAGCCGACCGACACATCCGGGCCCTGAAGAACTTCAGCGCGTGCGGGGACCGCGTCACCGAGCGAGCGCTCCAGCTCGGACATCCTCCCTTCATCGGGATCGTCGATTTCAAGACCCAGCGCAACGAGCCTATCGACCCGGAGGCGTTCCGGGACCTGGCCGCCGTGCGGCGGTTGAAAGTCCGCAACCCGGCGGGTCTGCTGACGGAGTCGCTCCGTCAGGCAGTGCGGGACCTCGTCACCTCGGGCGGCGGGCTCATCGAAGTGGACGGAGAGGAGGATCTGGGGTCGCTCGCCCTGGTGGAATCGCTCCCCGCCGGGGCCACTGTTATATACGGTATCCCGGGTGAGGGGGCCTCCTTCGTCCGCGTCGATGCGATTGCGAAGGAACATGTCCGCCAACTGATCGCGCAGATGGAACCGAGGAGGCTGGGCCGTGGAGATTAAGATCCTGGAGGAGAAGCCGAACCCGCTGCTCCACCGGCGCGAGTTCTCCTTCGAGGTCAGCCACGCGACCGCCGCCACTCCCCGCCGGGACGAGGTCCGAGGCGAGTTCGCCAAGCTCGCAAAGGCACCGAAGGACCGCGTGATCATCGAACGGA
>JAKIVX010000003.1 GCA_022750335.1 Thermoplasmata archaeon
TGGGAGCAGGGGGATTTGAACCCCCATATGCGGGTCTCTCCGCGCGCTCCAGTCATTCGTCATTGGGGCGACGCACGCCCCTCCGCAGACCCAATTCCCAGGGGACCCGAAGGTCACCCTGACTGGAGCCCGCTGGTCTACCAAATTAGCCTATGCTCCCTCCGACGACACCGGGAGTCCCGGGAGAGATATCCTTTGTCGTCGACCCCCCCGGTCCGGGAAATGCACCTTCCGGAGGCGGGGCCCGCGAAACCCTTATCTTCAACAGCATTTGCCTAAAAACTAATGGCATTGAACACCCCTTCTGGAGCCCCATCGGCCCGCACGGTCTCGCTCTCGTGGGTTGTCGTGCTTCTTCTCGTGGTAGGAGGAGGGGCGGTCGCGGTGACGGCCGTTGCGTTCAGCCCCCGGTCCTCCGCCCCATCACATTCCATTCAACTCACCGACGACTTGGGTCGGACGGTCACTGTACCACTGAACCCGGCCCGCGTCGCGGTCTTGAGCCCCAGTATCATGGACATCGTCTATCGCCTGGGACTCCGAAGCCACGTGGTCGGGGTCGACTGCTACGCCGCAGCCGATGGAGGGCTTTCCGACGACTACTCGCCCGACCAGGTCGCCCTCTGGAATTTGACCTCCTCCATGTGCGTGCAGGTCGGGCCGGAGTTCGTTCCAGAGATGTTGGTCAACTTGACTCCGCAACTGGTGCTGGCTTCCACCATCGTGTCGGTCGCGGCCGTCGAGCAGATCACCAACCAACTCGGCATACCGGTCGTCATGCTCCAACCCCCGACCCTGAGCGGTGTCCTCTACGACGACAACCTGGTGGCCGAGATCTTCGAGGTCCAACCGGCGGCGAATGCCCTCAACGCCCAGCTCTCGTCCGAATTGTTCAACGCCACCACGGTGAGCGGTTCCGCCTACATCGACCCGACCGTGCTCGTCACGTACTCCGTCGATTCGAACGGCTACTGGACGTTCGGCCCGGGAACTTTCGGGGAGTCCCTCATCGAGATCGCCGGAGGCGCCAGCATCAGTGCCAACGCCCCGACTCCGTATCCGGAACTCTCGAGCGCTCAGGTCCTCCTCGACGACCCTCAGATCATCATCTACGGGCTCGGGTTCGGACTCAACGAGAGCACCTATGCCGGCGGGCCCGATTGGTCCTCCTTGGGAGCGGTACAATCCGGGAATGTGACCGGCATCAACTCCAACTGGCTCACCGAACCCGACCCCACGATGATCTTGTTGGGCATTCCGGCGCTCCTCGAGCTTCTCCATCCCGTCGCGACCTAGCGCCAAAGGGACACGCGTGCCGGCGTCGCGGATGGCGCCCCCCTGGGGACGGTGGGTCCTTGGAATCCTCCTCGTTGTCGGAGGGGGACTGCTCATCGTCTTTTCCGCCCTACTCGGCGCCGTCGACATCCCGGTCCGCCTCGGGCTCCAGATCCTTCTGAACGAGATATCGGGCGGACGGCTATTCCCACAGAGTTGTGCCGGCACGGGCACCTCGGCAGCCCGATGCCCGGTCTACACGTTCATTGTCTGGAACCTCTACCTCCCGGAAGTCCTCCTCGCACTCATCGTGGGGGCGGCCCTCGGACTCGCCGGAGGGTCGCTCCAAGGGGTCTTCCGTAACCCGCTCGCCGACCCGTTCCTGCTCGGGATCTCGAGCGGCGGGACCCTCGGCGCGGCGATCTTCTACGTGTACCGGGTCGGGGTCGCGAACGCCGACCTCTACCTTCCGGTCTTCGCGTTCGTCGGCGCGGTATCGACCGGCCTGCTCATCCTTGCGGTCGCCCGCGGCCGGTACAGTTCGGTCGAGACGCTCCTGCTTACCGGCGTCGCCCTCGCGAACCTCCTCTCGGCGATCCTCTCCCTCGTCCTCCTCTACAACCCGACCGGCAGCGAGCAGGTCACCTTCTGGCTGCTCGGCGGGCTCGGGCTCGCGGATTGGCAGGTGGACGGGATCGCGTTCGGCACCGTTCTAGCCCTCGGGACCCTCCTGTGCCTCTACGGGCGTGAGTTGAACCTCCTTCAGCTCGGCTCGGACGTCGCGCAGAGCGCGGGTGTGGACGCGGCGGCCGTTCGGCTCCGGGTCATCCTGCTGGCCTCCCTCATCACCGCGGTCGCGGTCGCATTCACCGGGATCATCGGATTCGTGGGCTTGGTCTCGCCCCACATCGTCCGACGGATCGCGGGTACCGATTACCGGATCGTCATCCCCGGGTCCGCGGCGATCGGTGCGCTCTTTCTTCTCAGTGCGAGGGACATTTCCTACCTCGCGTTCCCGGGATCGCTGCTGCCGCTCGGGATCTTCACGGCCTTCGCGGGAGTTCCGTTCTTCCTGTACCTGCTCTACCGCCAACGTCGCTCCGCACCGATGGGGGGCCCGTGACCACACCCTCCCCCGCCGTGCGAGTGACCGACCTCGGCGTCCGCTACGGAACCCGAGTCGCGCTCCACGCGGTGGATTTCGAAGTGCCGCGCGGTCAGTTCGTGGCCCTCACGGGCCCGAACGGCTCGGGAAAGACCACGCTCATCCGATCCCTGCTCGGGTTCCTCACCCCCGACGCGGGGACAGTCGAGCTGTTCGGCACTCCGGTCGGCCGGCTCTCGATCCGCGAACGCGCGCGCCAAGTGGCCTGGGTCCCGCAGGAGGAGGTTCTGCGCGATGACGTTCCCCTCCGGCAGTATGTCCTCTACGGCCGGTATCCGCACCACCACCCGTTGGATCGCGAGACCGAGGCCGACCACGCACTTGCCTCCCGCATCCTGCAGGAAGTGGGTCTGGCCGACCGCGCGGACGACGGCATCCTCTCAATCAGCGGCGGCGAGCGGCAACGGGCGATCCTGGCCCGGGCCTTGGCCCAGGAGACGCCGCTGCTCCTACTCGACGAGCCGACCTCCCACCTCGACATCGCCCACCAGCTCGACCTGTTGACCCGGGTCCGGATGCTTTCCCGACTCCGGGGCGTGACGGTCGTGGCGGCACTCCACGACCTCAATCTCGCGGCCCGCTACGCTGACCGGATCGTCGTCCTGTCCCGCGGGCGGCGTGTCGCCGACGGCACCCCCCGGGACGTCCTCAGCGAGGACCTCCTCGCCCGCGTCTGGGGCGTGGCAGCGGAGCTCGCGATCGATGCGCGGAGCGGCCTTCCGTACCTCCTCCCCCGCAGCCTGATCACGGAGACCCGACCGGCCCCCTCGGCCTTGGCCCCAGGACCCGTGCATGTGGTGGGTGGCGGAGGCGCCGGAGCCCCAATCTTGCGCGCCCTCACCGAAGAGGGGTACCGCGTGACCGCAGGAGCGCTGCACCTCCTCGACACCGACGCCGAGACCGCCGACTCGCTCGGAGTCGTCGCGGCGGTCGAAGCACCGTTCGCTCCCCTCAGCCCCGACACGCGTGCACGCCACCGGGTCTTGTTGGGGGAAGCGCGCGCGATCATCGTCGCGCCGTTCGCGGTCGGGCCCTCCAACCTCGCGAACCTCGAAGATCTCCTCCCCTTCGCGCGAGCGACCCCGGTGATCGTCCTAGAACCTTCACCGGGGACCCGCCTCGACTTCTCCGAAGGCGCCGCGACGCGCGCGCGCGACGACTTGCGTTCGGCCGGCGCCACCTTCGTGGCCGACGTCCCGGCAGCGGTTCGGGAGGTCGCACGCGTGCTAGCGGGAACCCTTCGGGAGTCGACGACGCTCCCCGCCCAGGGCTAGGAAATCGACCGCGGGCACTTCGGGCCCCTCGAGCTGCTCAAAGAGCCGCGGCAGGTCGCGGTCCACCACCACGAGGGTGCAGTCGACACCGAGTCGCGTGGCCTCCACGATCGCCGCCGCCACCCCGAAGCGGACCACCGGACGATCGGGAACCGCTTTGGCCAGCACGTGGCCGGCTTCGAGACCGAAGGCCAGGAGGAGTCCTTCCGAACGGAGGGCGACGGCCTTTCGGGTCCCTCCCACCAGTCCGGCGTCGTGGAGTCGATCGGCCGGCACGGTGAGCACCGTGAGCCGCCCGTGGGGAAGGGCCACGATCCCCTCGAGCTCGCCCACCTCGACCAGGTCCCCGGGGTCGGCCCGGGCGTGCGCCCGACCCCGGGAACCACGTCCCCGGCCCGCTCGGGCCGTCAACGTGCCGTCGCGGATCTCGAGGGCCACCGTCTCCCCTTTTTCGATCGGTCCGATCGCGACCGCCCGTGTGATCCGGACGATGTGGAGCCGGTCCAGGCGCTCGGCCAGGTCGTCCCGCACACTTCCGAGCGCGGAGTGGAGCCAATCGACGCCCCGGACCGTCGGCCAGTACCGTCCGTCGCGGAGTTCGACCAGGCCTCGCCGGGAAAGGCTGCGGAACGTGTGGGAGGCCGCCTGGACCGAGAGGCCCAGGCGGTCGGCGACCGTCCGAAGCTGCCCCACGTCCCGGGTCTCGCACTCGTACAGGAAGAGGAGGTCACTGACCGCCCCCGAGCGACGGAGAGTCGAGAGCCCTCCCCGGAGGAGGGATTTGGAAGGACGCCGGGGGGGCACGATTCCCGTAGACCGGCGCGGGTACAATACGGCGAGGACCCGCAGCGGCCTGGTCAGGTCTTGGCGGCGGACGCCGGCCGCCGGTCCGGGTTCGCGGCGGCCTCCCGCTTCACTTCACGGATGCGGTCGCGGATGCGGGCCGCCTCCTCGAAATCGAGCCGCTCGGCCGACAGCCGCATCTCCTCTTCCAGATTGGCCAGCAGGAGCGGAAGGCGTTCCTTCCACTTCCGTCCGAGCCCGGACGTCGAGAGTGAGCCAGAGCCGGCGTCCTCGGCCGGCGCGAGCAGTGAGCGGACCTCCTTCTGGACCGATTCGGGCACGATCCCGTGTTCCCGGTTGTAGTCGACCTGGACGCTCCGCCGGCGGCTCATCTCTCCCATCGCCCGCGCCATCGACCCCGTGACCCGGTCTGCATACAGCACGACGCGCCCCCGCTCGTTCCGGCTCGCCCTCCCGGCGGTCTGGACGATGGAAGTCTCGCTGCGGAGGTAGCCTTCCTTGTCCGCGTCGAGGATCGCGACGAAGCTCACCTCGGGCAGGTCGAGCCCCTCCCGGAGCAGGTTGATCCCGACGAGGATGTCGAACTCTCCGATTCTCAGATCGCGGAGGACCTCGACCCGTTTGAGAGTCTCCACCTCGGAGTGAAGGTAGCGGACGCGGAGCCCGAGCCGGGTGAGGTAATTGGAAAGCTCCTCGCTCGTCCTCTTGGTGAGCGTGGTGACGAGCGCCCGGTCACCGGCCTCGACGCAGGCGCGGAGTTCCTTCACCAGGTCCTCGATGTGGCCCTTGAGGGGCCGGACCTCGATCGGCGGGTCGACGAGGCCAGTCGGTCGAATGATCTGCTCGACCACTCCCTTCGAGACCTTGCGCTCGAACGGCCCCGGCGTCGCCGAGACGAAGACCGCTTGCGGCACCCGGGCGAGGAACTCGGGGAAGGTGAGGGGCCGGTTGTCCCGGCACGACGGCAGCCTCCAGCCAAACTCGACGAGGTTGTCCTTTCGGCTCCGATCCCCCTTGTGCATCCCCATCAGCTGGGGGACGGTCACGTGCGACTCGTCCAGGAACACCAACATATCGTCCGGGAAGAAGTCGATCAAGGTGTAGGGCGGCTCCCCGGCTTTGCGTCCGGAGAAGTAGCGCGCATAATTCTCGACCCCGGTGCAATACCCGGTCTCGCGGAGCATTTCGAGGTCGTAGTCCACCCGGCCCTTCAGCCGCTGGGCCTCCACGATCTTGTCGGCCTTGAGGAGCTCCTTCACGCGGGCGTCGCGTTCCTTCTCGATCTGGGGAAGGATCTCGCGCATGCGGTCGTCGACGGTCAGGAAATGGGTGGCCGGGAACACCGAGAGCTGCTCCAGGTCCCGACGCTCCTCTCGGGTCACCGGGTCGAGCTCCGCGATCGCGGAGACGGTCTTCCCATCGAGGACGATCCGGTGGACGGTCTCGCCCGCGCCCATCACGTCGACCGTGCCGCCGCGGACGGTGAAGCGCCCTCGTTTCAACTCGACGTCGTTCCGTTGGTATTTCATGTGCACGAGCTGTTCGAGCAGCTCCTGCCGGGTCACGGTCTGCCCGACCCGGAGGTCCACGACCGACTCGCGGTAGTCCTCGGGCGAGCCCAACCCGTAGATACAGCTCACGGAGGCGACGACGAGCACGTCCCGGCGCGTGAGCAGCGCCTGCGTGGCGCGATGGCGCAATCGGTCGATCTCCTCGTTGACCGAAGAGTCCTTCTCGATGTACAGGTCGATCTGCGGGACGTAGGCTTCGGGCTGGTAGTAGTCGAAGTAGCTGACGAAATACTCGACTGCTGCCGCGGGGAACAACGCCCGGAATTCGCTCACGAGCTGGGCCGCGAGGGTCTTGTTCGGGCTCACGACCAGCGTCGGTCGCTGCAAGCGCTGAACCGCGTGGGCCATCGTGAAGGTCTTACCGCTGCCCGTGACGCCGAGCAGGGTGACGTACTTCTCACCGTCCGCCACCCGACGAACGATCCCGTCGATCGCCTGGGGCTGGTCTCCTTGGGGAACCATATCGGTCTCGAGCTGGAACCGCCCCGGGAGCCGCGGGACGGCCGCGGGTGTAACCTTCGTAACCGTCATCGGATCGACCCCGCCAGTGCCGGGCGACGACCGTATCCGAGCGGGTCGATCACGACCGTACCGAATCCGAGCGCCGCGACCGAGGCGATGATCTCGGTGCCCAGGGGAGGCGCGGAGAGGCGGGCCACCTCGACCGGGTCGACCTCGATCCGCGCCCCGTCGCCTCGGACTCGGACCCGCACCCGTCGAAACCCGAGGTCAAGTAGGATCTTTTCAGCCGCTTCGATGCGGGCCAGCAGGGGGGCGTCGATCACGTACCCGTGCGCCACGCGGGAGGCGAGGCAGGCGTCCGAGGGCTGGTCCGAGTTGGAGAGTCCTCGCGACCGGGCCGCCTGTCGAACGTCGGCCTTCGTCCACCCGCTCTCAGCGAGCGGGTGCCGGAATCCGGCCTCGTTCATGGCCTGCACGCCGGGGCGATCGTCGCTCAGGTCGTCCGTGTGGATGCCGTCGAGGTACTGGAGCGCCCCCCACTCACGCCCGAATGCGAGGAGCCGGCCGGCTTCGACGGAGCGGCAGAAGTAGCAGCGGTTGGTCGGATTGGCCCGGTATTCGGCGCGCTCGAGCGGGTCGACCTCGAGCACGCGGTGGTCGATTCCGATCTCGCGGGCCACTCGGACCGCCCGGTCGACCTCGGCCTTCGCCACGGACGGACCCCGTAGGGTCACCGCCACCGCGTCGAGGCCCAGGCCTTCGAAGGCGAGGGCCGCCACGACGGCGGAGTCGACACCGCCGGAAAGGGCGATGACGGTACGGCCTCCCTCGGCGATGCGCTGGGCGAGACCGGGGGCGTCGACCCGCGGAGAACGAAGGTGCACGGACTCGGACATCGAAGGCTGACCGTCAATCCTACCGGGCGGAAAACCGTATCTGCCGCCGAGGGACCTTGGGGACCTCGAGAGGCGTACGATGCAGCGCGTGCACGATGGGACAAAGTGGGTCCTTCGCTTGGACGACGGGCAGGACCTTTTCGAGGCGTTGAGCACCTTTGCCCGCGAAGAGGGAGTCCGGGCCGGGGCCGTCTTGTTCGGTATCGGTATGTTCCGGGCAGCCACGTTCGGATACTGGGACGGACGCCAGTACCAACCGCACGAACTGACCGTCCCGCACGAGGTGGTCGCGCTGCACGGGACGATCGCGACGGTGGACGGAAACCCGTCCATCCATCTCCACGGGGCCGTCGCCGGCCCCGACCATCGATTGGTCGGTGGCCACCTGTTGCGGGCCACGGTCAGTATCCTCCAGGAGGTCGTCGTCGAAACCTTCCCCGGCCGCACGTTCGGCCGGCCGCTCGGAGAGACGTACGGGCTTCGGATGCTCGACCTCGAACCCGGCGCGGAGCCGTAGTGCATCCGACACTCCTTTCCGCCCCGCCGTCGTCCTCCACCGGTTCCGGATGGCGAGCGACCTACCGACCGCATTCGAGGGGATCGATCCCCGCCTCGCCGCCGCAGTGGGACGCCGGGGGATCCGCGAGCTTTCCGAGATCCAACGGCTCGCGTTCCCGCTCCTCCGCGGCGAGTCCGATGCCCTGCTGCTCTCCCCCACCGGCACCGGGAAGACCGAGGCCGCGCTGCTTCCGCTGCTCAGCCGCCGACTCTCCGACCCCAGCCCGCCCATCTCGATCCTCTACGTCACTCCACTCCGGGCGCTCAACCGGGACCTGGAACATCGCCTGGTCGCGCTGGTCGAGGAGGTCGGTCTCACGGCGGCGGTGCGCCACGGGGACACGACCGCTTCCGCGCGCGTGGCCCAATCGCGGAAACCGCCCGACCTGTTACTAACCACCCCGGAGACGCTCCAGATCCTGTTGGTCGGAGTGCGGCTTCGGGAGGGTCTCCGGAACGTTCGAACGGTCGTCGTGGACGAGATCCACGAGCTGGTCGGTTCGGACCGCGGGGCCCAGCTGGGACTCACGCTCGAACGGTTGGACGCGCTCACCGGCCGGAAGGTCCGACGGATCGGCCTTTCCGCGACCGTCGGGAATCCCGCGGAAGTGGCGCGGTTCCTCGCCCCGGCTCCGCGGGTCGTGGAGGTCCAATCAGCCCAGCAGCGCCGAGTCCTCGAACTCGCGGCACGCAGCCCGGCGGACTCCTACACGGCCCTCGACCCGCGCCTTCAGGCCGAGCTGAAAGCGGACGAACCGCTCCTCCGCGGTCTGCGGGCGGTTGAGGAAGAGGTTCGCGCCCACACGACCACCCTCATCTTCGTCAACACGCGTCCGACTGCCGAAGGGCTCGCCGCCAGGCTGAGCCGCCTTGCCCCGGACCTCGCCATCGCGGTGCACCACGGGTCGCTCTCCCGGGAGGTCCGGGAGGAGGCCGAGCACGCCTTCCGCGAGGGGAAGTTGAAGGCGCTCGTCGCGACGTCCTCCCTCGAGCTCGGGATCGATATCGGCAGCGTCGACCACGTGATCCAGTTCGGCTCGCCCCACCAAGTGGGTCGGCTAGTCCAGCGGGTCGGCCGGTCCGGCCACCGTCTCGACCGTACGATCCATGGAACGGTCCTCGCGCTCGACGATGACGACCTCGAGGAGGCCGCGGTCCTGGCCCGTCGGGCGGACGAGGGACTGGTCGAGCCGGCGTCGTGGCGCACCCGCAACCGTCTGGCGGCCGCCCAGCAAGTGGTCGCGTCCCTGCGGGCCGACGGCGCCGTCGCACCGGGCGCGCTCGTGGCCACCCTCGGCCACGCGGCCGCGGTCGCGGACTTGAGCGAGGCGGAGTGGACCGGATTGTTCGACTACCTCGTCGCGCTCCGGCTCGCTCGCCGGCTGGATGACGGGCGGCTCGCGCCCGGTCGCGGAACGCTGGCCCGATTCTATGCGTCGCTCTCCCTCATCCCGGACGAACGCACCTACCGCTTGCGGGACATCGCGACGCGACGGCTCATCGGCACGCTCGATGAACGGTTCGTCCTCACCCAGATCCTGGCCCAGCCGGACCAGATCTTCTTGCTGCACGGTCAGACCTGGAAGGTCGTCGAATTCCGGGAAGGCGAGCTCTTGGTCGAACCCGTACACGAGATCGGCGCCGAACCCCGGTGGGCCGGGGAGGATCTGCCGGTGCCGTTCGACGTCGCCCAGGAGATCGGCCGCACCCGCCGGGAAGGCGACTTCGGTCCCTACCCGATGGACGACACGGACCGCCGGCGGCTCGAGCTCCGGAGGGCGGAGGGGGACCGGACGGGTACTCTCCCCACCGACCAGAGGGTGACGATCACCGCCCGGGGCCGGGTCGTCGTGTACGGTTCGTGCTTCGGAACGCGTACCAACGAGACGCTCGCGCTCGCCGTCGCGGGGCTGCTCACCGCCCGCCTCGGGTCCCGGACGGACGTCGCCGCGGTCGAGCCGACCTGGTTCGTCCTCGAACTCCCGATCGCGGTCGACTCGGCAACGCTCGTGGACGCGTTCCAGATCGACCCCGAGACCCTCCTACCGCTCGTGGAGCGCCTAGTGCCGAGCGGGCTCGACTACCGGTGGGTCTTCCTTTCGATCGCCCGGAAACTGGGGGTCATCCCTTCCTCCGCGGACCCGCGCGACCTCCGCACGCTCGAGCCGCTGCTGGCGGAATCCCGGACCACGCCGCTTGGCGAGGAGGCCCTCGAGAAGACCCTGCACGACCGGTACGATGTGGCGCACGCGCGCGAAGTGCTCGAGCGGGCGCGCAGCGGTGCGCTCGAGGTGGTAGCGACCCCGCCCTCGACGCTGACGGATAGTCCCCTCGAACGGCTCCGCTGGCGGGTCGTACCGGAGATCCCGCCCCCGACGCTCCTCAAAGCCGTCCGGGAACGCCTCTCGAACGAGCCGCTCGCTCTCGTCTGCCTCCGGTGCGGATTCGTCCGGGAAACGACGCCGGGACGGTACCAGAAAGAGGGAGGGAGCCGCTGCCTTCTCTGCGGGGGATCCCTCTCCGCGGTGCTCTCCCCCCGACGGGAGGCCGACGTCGAACGCCTCCGGGTCTATGCCCAGAAGAAGTGGAAACCCGACCGGAAGAAGAGCACCAGAGGCCCGAAGCGGACCACCCGCGCGGGGCGCGCGCCGTCCCCGGAAACCGAGGCCCTTGTTCGGACCGGCTACACGTCCGCCGAACTCGTGGCCCACTACGGGGATCGCGCCTTGTATGCGCTCGCGGCCCGGGGAATCGGCCCCGACACCGCCCGCCGTTTGCTCGCCCGCCTTTACCAGAGCGACGACGCGTTCTTCACGGAGATCCTGCGGGCCGAGCGGGCCTATGCACGGACCCGGGCCTTCTGGGACTAGCGGTCCGACCGGGAGGGGCGAGATCCGGCCGTTTCACGGAGCGACCGCACGATCTCCTCGACGACGGTGCGGGGGGCGTCCGTTCGGAACCCTTCCGGCCGCATGTGGGTGCGCGCGAAGCGGAACCCCCGAGTGACGAGCGCGAGCGAGAGCGCCTCTCGCGAGGGGGGGAACGGAACCCCGAGCGCGGCGGCCAACTCGTTGGCCTCGTGATAGAAAGGGCGGTCGACGTCCGACTCTGCACGGATGCGCGCGAGGAACTCCTCCGTCGCGCGGGGGTCCGCCGCGTGGGGCGGAGTCGCGAGTCGGGGAGCGAGCGCCGCATCGAAGAGCGGGCCAAGCCACATCGGGCCGTACGGGCCCCGATCTCCGAGAAATGGACCGGCCCAGGCGCCCGGGTCCACCATCCCCACCGGATCGGGAGGGGAGGTCGCGGAGAGTGGGACCACCTCGAGGTACGAACGCACATGGTGCCCCCGCACGTAAGCGAGCAAGGGGTGTACCGTACGGCCCTCCTCCCGCCCGACGCGGGCGAGATAGGCTAGGAGGATCCGAAGACCCCCCTCCGGACCGAGACGACCCCGCACGGGGTGGCTCCCGTACCGGCGCTCGCAGGCCCCCGGTTGGACCCCGGCGAGGACCATCAGGTCGGTCGCCGTCACGGCGAGGACGCCGCCGGGCCGCAGGGCCCGGATCCCGGTCGATACGAACTCGATCGGCGAGCCGTACGGGTCGAGGTCCACGTAGTCGAACGGGGCCTCGGGCGGTACGTCCCGCGCGTCCGCGGCCCGGACGATTGCGCCGGGGAAGGTTCGAGCGTTCGCCCGCACCACTTCGACCGCGTCCGGGTGGGCTTCGGTGAAGAGGAACGAGGAGAAGGCGCCGGACTCCGCGAGCAGTCGCAGGCCCCGGGCCCCGGTCGCCGCGAGCATGTCCCATCCGCGGCGAGCGCCCGGACCGAAATACGCGAGCGCGAACGCGACCCCGAGGTCCCGGTCGAGGACCATGTTCGGGTTGTAGAACACCGACGCACGCGGACGAGGTCCCGGGCCGGGCCGCGTCGGCGGAAGCAGGAGCTCGACGCTCCCTTCGCGCGAGCGGGCTAGTGCGACCGGCCGGTGATCAGGTGCACGATCTTGAACGCGAGGAGGTTCTTGTTCACCGGGGTCACTTCGAGGAGTCGTAGTTCGTCCCTCCGTCGGATGTCCTGCAGCAGCGGGTTGCGGGATTTCTTGTGGAGCGTCATGATGATCGATTTCTTCGCGTCGAGGGTGTCCATGACGCTCTTCGTGAACACCTCGCTCTCGACCTCCATCTTGCCGACCTCGTCGATGACGATGACGTCGGCCTCCGCGCGTCCTTGGGCGAGTGCGGCGGTCCCGATCCCCTCGAGCGCGAGGAGGTTCACGCCGTAACGCCCCGAGCGGACCCGGGACTTGAGGCCCTCGTGGGCGAACACCTCGTGCTCCTTCGTGATCCAGTTCGTGATCTGGAACCCGACCCGGCGTTGCTTCGAGATGATCGGCTCGGTCACCATCCCGCCGACCTTGACTCCCTCCTCCTCGAGCAGCTGGATGATGCGGAGCAGGGTCTGCGTCTTCCCCGAGCC
Source organism: Thermoplasmata archaeon (assembly GCA_022750335.1). Taxonomy (GTDB): domain Archaea; phylum Thermoplasmatota; class Thermoplasmata; order Lutacidiplasmatales; family UBA184; genus Lutacidiplasma. Next base: position 12,485 of record JAKIVX010000003.1, read on the forward strand.
GGGAAGGCCGGTGATTCCGATCTTCACCGGAGCCGAGAGGCGACGTGGCATTGGGGAGAACTCCTAAGGACCCTGCGTCTAGGCGGCAGGCGAATATGAGTTCATCCCGACCGCGTCGCGGGCTGACAGTCCGACGGTCGCTCGGAGCGGCGGCCCCGTCGGGAGGAGTACGAGGGCGGCCGTGATCTACCCCGCACGCGAGGACACCTTCCTGCTGCTTCCGTTCACCGAGGTCGCGGCCGGTACCTCATTCCTCGAGATCGGTACCGGTTCGGGTGTCCTCGCGCTGGCGGCCGCGCGACACGGGGCGCGGGTGGTCGCGACCGACCGCAACCCGCACGCGCTGCGCCAGTTGACCGCGCGGGCTCGGGAGGAACATCTCGATCTGCTCGCGGTGCGCACCGACCTCGCGCGCGGGCTCGGCCGATTCGACCGGGTCGTCGCGAACCCGCCCTATCTGCCCACGCGCCCGGAAGAACGGGACCCGGACCGATGGCACAATCTCGCCCTGGACGGCGGACCGGACGGTTGGGCCACCGGGGGGCGCATCGTGGCCTCGCTCCGGAACCATCTCCTCCCGAACGGGAGCGCGTTCGTGCTCACCTCCTCGCTCCAATCCGAGACCCGTCGACGGGCGATCTGGGGCTCGTGGCGACGTAGCGGCGGGACGGTCCGACGAGTGGCCCGGCGGAGCTGGGAAGGCGAACGGATCGACGTCTACCGGTTCCGCGTGCCTCGACGGCCGCCCGTCACGTCACCCGACCGGCGTACGCGAGCACCGCCTGAAGGAACCGGTGCCCGTCCCCGTAGCCGGTCGGTCCGCCGGTCCGGGTGAAATCCGGGCTCTGCGCCCGGAAGAACGAGCGTTCGGGGTGGGGCATCAGGCCGAAGACGTTGCCTTCAGGGTTCGTGAGACCGGCCACGTCCCCTTCCGAACCGTTGGGGTTCCACGGGAAGATCGGAGGGCCCCCGTCCGGGGCGACCCAGCGGAACAGGATCTGTCCGGATCGGTCGAGCTCCTTCAACCGTTCGGCGGTGTCGCCGCCGAGCACGAGCTTCCCTTCTCCGTGGGCCGATGGAAAAAGGTACCGCGTCCCGGGCGGCGTGCCCTGGAGCGGAGGGAACACTCCGCCCTGCCAGGAGACGAAGGTAGGACGGCAGGTGTACCCGCGATCGTTCGCCATCAGGACGGCGTCGGGGCGACCGAGCCGTCCGCCCCGCCGACCCGGCAAGAGACCCAGCTCGGTCAGTACCTGGAATCCGTTGCAGATGCCGGCGAGAAAGCGACCCGACTCGAGGAACTCCTCGAGGTCGGGGCCGATGGAGGCCCGGATCCGCGCCGCAAAGATCGCCCCCGCGCGGACGTAATCCCCGCCCGAGAACCCACCCGGCACGAAGAGGGCGGCATACTCCGAGAGGCGGCGGCGCTTCTCCGCCACGACGTCGCGCCCCTCGAATTGCTTCAACTGGACCACCTCGGCGCGGGCCCCCAGCCGGGTGAGGGCCACCCGGAGCTCATCGTCGCAGTTCGTTCCCTCGATCGCCAGTAGCGCGACGCGCAGGTTGCGACGACCCACGTCCGGGCACCGGAACGGCGGGTTTAACCGTTCGGGGCCGAGGGCGGTCCCGCGCCGGGGCCGAGCGGTGGGTGCAACCAGTGGACGAGGACCGACGCGCCCTCCGGCACGACGTCGGCACCGGGAGGTAGGACGGTGAACCCGACCGCCTCCGAGAGGCTCGAGATCGACGAGGATCCATGGTATCGTGAGTAGACTCCTCCGTTTCGCACCGCGAGCGGGACCACGGTCGTGAGACCCGGGGTCGCGGCGAGTTGTCCGCTCTCAAGTCGAGCCCAACCATCGGTCCATCCGGGTCCCTCGCGTCCGCCCAGGCGTCGGAGCAGCGGCAGCAGCAGCCAGAACGCGTTCGTCAGGCACGAGGAGGGATGGCCGGGCATTCCCACCACGACCTTGTCACCAACCCGGACGGCCAGCGTGGGCTTGCCCGGCCGCACCGCGACTCCGTGGAACAGCACCCGACCCATCCGCGGGAACACCCGGGGCAGATGGTCCCGCTCCCCGACCGAACTACCACCGGTGGCAAGCACGAGGTCAGCGCTGCGGAGGGCACGACGAAGGACGGACTCGATCCGGCGCGGGTCGTCCTCGACGGGCCGGTAGGTGTGGGGGATCCCGCCCGCCGCCTCCACCATCGCCGCGAGGCTCGAGTTGTTGCTTTCGTAGATCCGACCCGCGCGTCCCGGTGCGCCGGGAGAGAGGAGCTCGTTGCCGTTGGGGACGATCGCCACTACGGGTTTCGCTCGGACTGGGAGCCGGGCGACGCCGCACGCGGCCACCATCGCGAGCCCGACCGGGGTCAGTTCCTCACCTCGGCGGACGAGGATCGCCCCTTTCGGGAAGTCGCTCCCCGGGGCGGCGAGGCGCTCCCCGGGACCGGCGGGGTGCGAGATGAGGACGCGCGAGCCTTTCCGCCGTACCTGCTCGAAAATGATGACCGTGTCCGACCCGCGAGGGAGGGCACCTCCCGTGGCGATAGCGACGGCCTCGCCGGGCCGGAGCGCGCGGGGGAACGCCTGTTCGGCGAAGACCTCTCCGACGACGGGAAGCGCGACCGGGTGAGCCGGGTCGGCGGTGGCCGTGTCGGCGCTCCGAAGCGCGTAGCCATCCCAGGTGGCCCGCACGAACGACGGGACCGGGTGCGGAGACCGCACCGTTTGGGCGACCACCCGCCCGAAAGCGGTTTCGACCGGCACGCGATCCACCCGTGCGAGGGGCCCGACGCTCGCGAGGAGTCGTTGGCGAGCTACTTCCAGCGAGATCAGGCGTCCGAAGGCATGCATCTCCATGATCCGGTACGGGCTAGCGAGCCCCCTCCATCCACCGAGTGGCCGAGTTCTGTCCGGCCGTGAGGCATTCCCGAAGGAGTTGACCGGCGAACCAGGCGGCGTAGAAGCCTCCGCGGAATGCGTCGCCCGCCCCGACCACCGAACGCATTTTCCGAGGCTTCTTGGCCCGGACGTGGATGACCCCCGCCCTCGAAAAGCCCGTCGACCCCTCCGAGCCCTCGGTCCGGATGATGAGGGGAACCAAGTCGAGGAGTGCCTCCGGACCGGAGCGCCGCAACAACGAGCTCATCCGTTCGATCTCGGATCGATTTCCCCATAGAATCTCCGAGCCACCCACGAGGCGACGTAGCGGGGCCGCCTCCCACCGATAGTGGCTCTCTTGGGCCGGGTCCGCTGCGACGTGGAGTCCCGAGCTCCGGGCGGCCGCCTGCAGGGCCAGGAGCGCCGTGGGGGGACCGGTCGTCACGTGCAGCCACGAGTACTCGGAGATCCAGGGACCGGTCCGAAAGCGGGTTGGCGCGTCGTCGGACATCGCGCCCTGGTCGATGAACGTCCGCTGACCGCCCCGTTCGTCCTCGACGATGTAACAAGTCGGCGTGGTGCGATGGCCGTGCGACTCGACTCCTCGGAGGTCGATCCCGCTCCGGACGAGCTGCGCCCGAAGGGCTGTTGGGAATCCCGCGCCCAGCCGGGCCACGAGACCGCAAGCGACTCCGTAGTGGGAGGCGCTCCGCGCGATGTTCGCCGCCGGGCCACCGAGATCCGTTCGCCGATGAATCACGGGGACGGTCCGGTCAGCCGGCGGAAACTTGGCAACCTGGAGGAATTCGTCGACGTTCACGTGACCCGCGACCAGGAGGTCCCGGGGTCGGTTCCGCAGGGGGTCGTCCATCGGGGAGTTCGGGACGAGGCACGGAGACGCTTAGCCCTTCGGGGCCCCACGGGCTCGCCGTTAAGCGGACCGAGCGCTCCGCGACCGGTCGATGCTCGTCGAAGGGGCGATCCTGGACCGAGACGGAAGCCGTCGGGCCGCCGTCCGCCTTCGGTCGGGCCTCGTGGTCGAGGTCGGGTTACCCGGTACGTTACGGAAGCGAGCGGATGAGCGTCGCGTCCGTGGAATTGTCGTGCCCTCGCCCGTTAACGCGCACACTCACCTCGGGGACGCGGTCTCGACGGTCGAGCCCCCCACGGGCCCGGTGGAGAGTCTCGTGGCCTCCCCGGACGGGTTCAAATTCCGGCTGCTCCGTGAGCGGTCGTCCTCGGAGAAGATCCGCGCCATGCGCTCGGCCCTCCGTCGTGCCCGGCGCGAAGGGGTCGTGACGTTGGTCGATTTCCGAGAGGAGGGCGCCTCGGGGGTCCGCCTCCTTCGGAGGGCGGCCCGGGGGTCGCGGGTGCGGACCTTGATCCTCGGCCGGCCGCTCGCCCGACCGGTCGATCCCGCGGAACTCCTGAATGTCCTCGAGCTGGGCGATGGGATCGGGCTCTCGAGCGCGCGGGACGAGTCGGTGGAGACGCGCGAGCTCGTCGCGCGGGCGTGCCGGCGCACTCGGAAGAAATTCGCGCTCCATGCTAGCGAGGCCGTTCGGGAGGCCCCCGATTCCTTCCTCCGACCCCGCCCTGACCTCCTCGTCCATCTCGCCGTGGCGACCCGCGACGACCTGCGAACGGTCGCCGAAGCGAAGGTTGCAGTGGCCGTCTGCCCCCGCTCCAACGCGCTGTTCCAGCGCCAGCCGGATCTGCAGGGGATGGAGCAGGTGGGCCTCCGGATGATGCTCGGGACGGACAACGCGATGTTCCATGCCCCCTCGATCTGGAGGGAACTCGAGTTCGCCTACGTCGCCACCCGGTTGCGAGGCCGCCCCGTCTCCGCGGAGTACCTGGCCCGTAGCGCCCTGGTCGAACCCTACGAATGGCTCGGCACCCCGGACGCCGCCTCGATCGCCGCAGGCTCGCCGGCGATCCCCCTCGTGCTCCGCCTTCCGGCGGACGACCCCGCCTACCAGGTCGTGACGCGGACCACCGAACACCTTATGATTCGGCCCGACCGGGTCGGGTGAGCGAGTCCCCCGGATGAAGAACGAAGAGCTGTACGCGCTCCTCCGTCGGCGGGGAGTGCTGTGGCCGTCGGCCGAGATCTACGGCGGTACACAGGGACTCTACGACTACGGCCCGCTCGGCTTTGCGCTGAAGCGACGCGTCGAAGAGGCTTGGGCCGCCTGGTTCGTGGGACTGTCCCACGACTACCACCTCATCGAGCCGGCCGAGATCCTCCCCGAAGCCGTGGTCCGCGCCTCGGGCCACCTCGAGAACTTCACCGACCCGGAGGTTACCTGCGAGTCCTGCCACTCGGTCTTCCGGGCGGAGACGGTTCTCGAGAAGGTCCGGCCCGAGGGGGTGGACGGACTCACCCCCGCCCAGATCGGTGAGATCCTCTCCTCGAACCACGTGAAGTGCCCCACGTGTGCCTCACTCGCGCTCAGCGTCCCACGCCCGTTCAATCTCATGTTCGGCCTCGACTGGGGTGTCACGGGCAAGGAGCGCGCCTACCTGCGTCCGGAGACCGCGCAGGGCAGCTACCTCTCCTTTTCCCGCATGTGGGACGTCGGTCGTCGCGCGCTTCCCCTCGGGATCGCGGTGATCGGCAAAGCCTACCGGAACGAGATCGCCCCCCGCCAGGTCCTGTTCCGGATGCGCGCCTTCACGCAGGCCGAACTGCAGATCTTCTTTGACCCGGCCGGGTTTTCCGTGCCGTTCGACCGCGTACGGGACGAGTTGCTGCCCGTGCTCCGGGTCGACCGACGCGAGCGAGGCGAGGAGGCCCCCGAATTGGTCCGCGCGGGTGACCTCGTCGCGTCGGGAGGACTGCCGGAGTTCTACGTCTATCACCTCGTCCATACGGTGCGGTTCTTCCGCGACGTGCTCGGCTATCCGGCCGATCGGATCCGACTCTTCGAAAAGTCGGACAAGGAACGCGCGTTCTACAATCGGATCCAGTTCGACGTCGAGGTCCGCCTCGAGAGCCTGTCCGGATACAAGGAGCTCGGCGCCGTTCACTATCGGGGCGATTACGACCTCTCCCGCCACAGCCAGGGTTCCGGCAAGGACCTCTCGGTCCACCCCACGGGGCGGGAACCGCTGCTCCCCCACGTCCTCGAGTTGACGTTCGGCGTCGATCGGAACATCTGGGGGCTTTCGGACCTCCATCTCGGCACGGAGGGGGAGCGGACGCTCTGGAAGTTGCCGAGCTACCTCGCCCCCGTCGCGGTCGGGGTCTTTCCCCTCATCGCGAAGGAGCACGCTCCCTACGCGCTGGCGCTCGCGGACGAGCTCGCGGCGCTCGGGATCCCCGCCCAGTACGATGCGGGGAGCTCGATCGGCAAGCGGTACGCCCGGATGGACGAGGCGGGTACTCCGTTCTGCCTCACCGTGGATGGGGAGACCCTCGCCGAGGGGCCGACGAAGGACACGGTCACGTTGCGATTCCGCGACACCCGCACGCAGGAGCGCGTCGCCCGGACCGACCTCGCCGCCCGTATCCTGCCGGCCCTTCGGCCCCCCCGCCCGGCCCGCACGTAGGGGCAGGCCCCCGTTTCCGCGGCGGGACAACGGATATATCGCGCGGCTCGGTGTGTAGTTCTCGATGGCATCCGGCGGAACACCACCCGACGCGCCGGGCCCTGGCACTCCCCTCGCGGCCCGCCGTTCCCGCTGGATCGGCCAACAGTACGCCGACATCACGAAGCTGAGGGAGCACGCCGCGCGCCACGACCGCGCCTCAGCGCGCGCCCAGCAACGCGCCGCCCGCCTCAACACCCGGATCGAGAAGCTGCGCCACCAGGCGACCCTCCTCCGGGAAAAGGGTCAGCGGGTCCTGGCGGAGATCCCCGAGCTCGAGCAGCAGATCAAACAGCACGACCGCGACATCAACGCCTCCACCAACCTCCACAACCCGCCCGGGACCCCCCCCGGCCAGGCGCGACCGGTTGCGTTGACGAGCGATGTAACGAGCCTCCACTATCGGGTCCGCAAGCTCCAGCAGAAGGTCGTCGACAAGCAGCAGAAGTCGCGCCATCTCGAGCTGCGGGCGGCCCAAAAAACGCAGAAGACGGCGGAGTTGAAGGTCAAAGTGGACCGGTACACCGAGGCTGCCCGCCTGGAGGAGCAGGAGGCCAACGCGTACCGGCAGCGGGCCGACCGGCTCCAGGCCGTGAGCGAGAACGACGTGGCCTCCCACCTGACCTCCACCGCGTCCGTGCCGACCAACCCGTCCGAAGAGCCCCCGCGTCTTCCATGAAGCTCATCGTCACCGTGGGGATGCCTGGCTCGGGCAAGGACGAGTTGCTCGAGATCGCCCGGTCGATCGGCCTTGCGACCCTCAAGATGGGCGACCTCGTCCGGGACGAGACGCGCCGTCGTGGCCTCCAGCTCACCAACGCGAACGTTGGACGGATCGCCTCCGAGGAGCGCGACAAGCACGGCGGAGGCGTCTGGGCCCAGCGCGCCCTGCCGAAGTTGACCGAGACCCGGATGCTCGTGGACGGTTGCCGCTCGGACACGGAGGTCACGGTGTTCCGGCACAACTTCGGCGACCTGTTCGTGCTCGGGATCTTCGCCTCGCCCGAGACGCGCTACGACCGCATGACCACGCGCAGCCGGAACGACGACGGGGGGAGTCTGCAGGATTTCTTCGACCGGGACCGGCGGGAGATGAAGTGGGGGATCGGCAATGCCTTCGCCCTCGCCGACGGGATGCTCATCAACGAGGGGTCGATCGAGACGTTCCGCAAGGAGGCCCGCGCGATGCTCGAGAAGGTCCTCGCGAAAGAGGACGATTAGGTCGCCGAATGGCCCGATTCGGGCGGCGCGGCGAAGAGCGCCTGCACATTGTCAAATCGTTCCCGGTCGACGACCACGGCGACACGGGCATGGAGTCCGGCCAGCCGTCGGGCAGATCGGACGAGGTAGAGGTCGCGCGCTTCGGCGAACCGCCGGGAGCCCCGGCCCCGCGCCACGTGGTGGTCCCAGCTCAGGGCGAACTCGTCGGGCGTGTTCGGCGCGGGCGGGTTGCGGGCGACGTTGCGTTCCCGGACCGTACGGCGCACCAGCTCGAGATAGCCGATGTTGTCGGCGAATAGCGTGGCGGTCTCGTCCTCGCTCGGGTCGAGACCCTCCGTCGGGACGGCTCGGGCCCCGGCCCAGCGCAAGATCGCGAGAAACGAGGGGTTGGGAACGGCGACCTCCCCGAACCGGACCAGCCCGCGCACCTCGCTCCGTTCCGCGGAGGTCAGCGGCACGACCGGGTCGGCGCGGGAGTGGACGAAATACTCGACGAAGCCGCGGAGCTCTTCCGGCGAGATCCCGAGACCCACCGCATCGGCCGCGTGACGCTCGAGCGCCGCGACCACGGCTGGGGCCTCGCTGACCAGCCCCCGGACCGGCGCGAGCAGGAGGAGGTTCCCCCCGCCCGGAATGCGCGCGGTGATCACGGACCTTCGCGCTCCGACAGGTCGTCGAACAGGTCGTCCCGGTCCCGGTGCCGGCGCAACTCGCGCACGTTCAGGATGGGGAGCCCGTCGATCGAGGGTCGGTGGACGCTCTCCGAGACCACGAACATGGCATGTCCTTCGGCGACGCGGGAGAGCTCATAGAGGATCTCCGCCCGGTGCAGCGCGGTGCGCAGCGTACCGACGCCCGTGAGCAGGATCTGCGGGGAGCGCGAGAAGGCGTCGAAGGGGGCGCGCACGGTCACCGTGACCTCGAAGCCGAGACCGTCCAACTGGTCGAGCACTCCGTCCCGCAATGCATCGCCGGTCCGGGGGCGGGGCCGCTCCGCGGAAGGGTCGCCCCCCGAAACCTTGGAAGGTGGGGGGGTCGTGGAGGGTGCCGGGGAGTGGGGCGGCGGCGTGGGCACGTTCGTGTCACCGAAGACCGGGATCGGGGAGACGATGGGCTCCCCGAGGAAATTCTCGATCCGCTCGATGACGTCAACCTCGGCTCCGGCCCCCTCCTCGTACAGTTGGATCGCCCGTCGGGAAACCCCGGCGACGGAGGCCAGGGTTCCGAGGGACAAGCCCCGGCCCTGCCGGAGCTCGCGCAGCCGGACTCCCGAGATGCGGGCGAACGTCCCGCCCGGGCTCGCGTAGAGGAAGGGCGGGATCCCTTCTTCCAGGTATTCCCGCAGGCTCTCCTCGTTCACGATGGGGACGCCGTAGCGGGTGTAGACGACGCCGGGCGCCAGCTCGGCCGCCCCGGAGGCCTGCCCGATGATGAGGACCGTGGCGGGAAACAGACGGCCGAGTTCGAGCAGTCGGCTCGCTTCTTCGGACCCGAGCGCGTCGATGTTCTTGAGGACCTTGATGAGGAGGAGCGTCGCATCCCGGCGGGCCGCGAGGTCGAAGCTGGACGGGCGGACTCCGTGCGTGTCGGCGACGTAGAATCCGGAGCGTCCGAGGAGCTCCCGGATCTGTTCGATCCAACGTTCACGCGTGTTCGCCATCGTCGACTCTCCGAATTACGATTACAACTTCTACATAAGTAGATATGGTCGGTGCTCTCGAAGGGTTCGGACGAAGCCCCCGGTCCGGAATCGTCTTGGTCCCGAAGGAGCTCGGAGCGGCATGGCACGGGCCCTCGCTCCGATCCCCGGCCGGCCCGTCCTTCTGCTCCGCCCGGACTCGGACGGGCCCCCGACCCTCGTGCTCGCCGATCTGCACTTGGGTCTAGGCGCGAGCGCGGACCGACCGGCGGGGCCGCCCGAAGCCTCGGCGCCGACCATGGCCCGAGGCCTCGTCGAGCTCGCGACGGCGGAGGGGGCCTGCCGCGTCGTGATCGCCGGGGACGTGAAGCATCCGATCGTCGGCACCCCGCCCGCCCTGCGGGGGGTCCTCTTCGACTTTTTCTCCACGCTGCTCCGCGAAGGGATCGCGGTCGAGGTGGTGCTCGGGAATCACGATGTGGGACTGACCCCCCACTTACCGCGCGAGGTCGTGGTCCACCCGGCCGCCGGAGTGGTCGTCGACGGAGTCGGGATCTTCCACGGGCACTGCTGGCCTTCGAACCGGGTCCTGCGGGCTCCCCGATTGGTCGTGGGTCACCTCCACCCGGGTTTCCGTCTCGCGCCGAGCCCGGATGACCCCCAGGGGAAGCGGCGGTGCTGGGTGCGCCTCGAACTCCCTCCGGCCCCCCCGCCCACGCGTCGACGCCGTCGGCACGCGGTCGTGCGCGCCCGGGAACTGGTCGTCCTTCCCGCGTTCAACCCGATCGCCGGGACCGAGGCCCTCAACCGGCAACTCCCGGCTCGAGGCCGGTCGTTCCTCTATCAGCGGTTTCTCTCCCGCGGTACCGCGCGGGCCTACCTCTTCGACGGGACCGACCTCGGGGAGCTTACGCTGCCGCGGCCGACGGCCCGCCGTCGAGCAACTTCCGAAGCGCTGCGGAGTCGGTGACCGGCGGGGCACACGACCGTCCGAAGCAGACCAACGCCCGCGTCGGTCCTCGCCCCGCGTTCGCCGCGACCTCGTCCGGGAGCGAGAACGGGGGCGGCGGGTGGCCCGCGAAGACCCAGGCATTCGGATGCCAGGTTCGTCGCGCCGTCCGCAGGAGCGCTTCGGCCTCGGCGCCGCTCCCCTCGACGACCACCGTCGCCGGCTCTCCGCCGGCGAGCCCCGCGGCCAGCGCCCCACCGGCCGCGAAAAGGCCCGAGTGACCGACGCGCTGCGCGATCGAGGGAAGGAGCGCGATCGCCTTGGCCCGCCAGCGGTCATCGTGGGTCAGGCTCGAGAGTCGTAGGAAGGCGATCGCCGCCGCCGAATTGGCCGACAAGTGCGGACTGTCCTCCAACGGGTAGCTCGGCTCCTTGAGAGCCCCGAGGGACGGGCCATCGTACAGGCGGGGAGAAAGGTCGCGGAGCAACCCGTCCTCCCCGCGGAATTCCCGGTCGACCAGCCCCAGGAGGGTCGTGGCGGCCTCCACGTAGCGGGGCTCCGCGAGGACCCCTCCGAGCTCGATCAACCCGCCCGCGAAAGCGACCTGGTCCTCGAGAAGGCCCCAGCCGTGACCGCCATCTCCGTCGAGTCGGTGCGCGACCCCATGGTCGGGAGCGTAAGCGTGAGCGAGGAATCGATCGGCCGCCCGCCGAGCGTCGGCGAGCCAGACCCGTTCCCCCAGGGTCGCGCCCGCCTGCGCCACCGCCGCGATGAACCGCCCGTTGATGTCGGCATAGAGGGAGCGGTCGATGGCGGGAGTCGGGCGTAGGGCGCGGGCGGCACGCAGCTTCGCGAGGACGTGCTCGAGGGCACGTCCGGGGCCGCCCGGTAGGGTGAGCCCCTCGGCCGCCTCTTCGAGTGAGACCATCCGGAACAGTACGTTCTGCTCGGGGTCGTGCGGCATGCGACCGTCCGTCCCGACCCCGAAGAATCGGGAGGCGAACCGGAGCTCGTCCCCTTCGAGAGTGGACTTGAGCTCGCTCCGGCTCCAAGTGAAGTAACCGCCGTCATCGCCGGGCGCGTTGTCCGCGTCCTGGCTCGACCCGAACCCTCCAACGGGGTCCTCAAGGACTTCGCGGATCCAACCGACGGTGCCACGCACGACCTCCTCGAATCGGGGTTCGCCGAATCGACGGAACCCGTCGACGTAGGCGGTCAACAAAGCGGCATTGTCGACCCCCATTTTCTCGAAGTGGGGGATGTGCCATCCTTCGTCCACTGAGTATCGGTGGAACCCACCGCCGACCTGATCGTACATCCCCCCGTCGGCCATTCGTCGGAGCGTCTCCGCCGCCCGTTCGTCGCTGAGGGCTCGATGGTTCGCGCGTCCGTCCCACAGGAAGAGCGCGACCGCGGTGGGGTGGGGGAATTTCGGGGCCATGCCAAATCCCCCGTTGACGGGGTCGTAGCTCGAATGGATCTCGGAAAGGACCTGACCTTCGAACGCGTCGAGCCCCTGGACTTCGTGGGTCCGGGCGCTGCGCATCCGCTCGAGCGCTCCTTGGATCGCCTTCGAGTTCTCGGCGATCTTTTCCGGCTCTTCGCGCCAGAGCCGCGCGACCTCCTTCAGGACGCGACGAAATCCGGGTCGGCCGTGACCGTCCGTAGGGGGGAAGTACGTGCCCCCCAGGAACACTTCACCGGCGGGCGTCAGGAACGCCGTGAGCGGCCAGCCGCCTTCCCCGGTGAGCGCCCCCACCTGTCGCTGGTAGCGACGATCCACTTCGGGGTTCTCGTCCCGGTCGACCTTGACCGCGATGAAATCCTGGGCGAGCAGGCGCGCGACCTCCGGGTCGACGTACGTCCCCTCGTCCATGACGTGGCACCAGTGGCACCAGGAGGCTCCGATGTCGAGCAGGATCGGGCGGCCGGTCCGTTGGGCGAGCTCGAACGGTTCGGGGCCCCACGGATGCCAGTCGATCGGCTGTTCGGCGGCGCTGCGGAGGTACGTCGAGCTGCGTTCCGCCAGTCGACTCGCTCGGCCGGGTTCACGCGGCTCGGCCATGACATCCGCCGGTTCCACGATGCAGATACCGTTGGCGGCCGATGCGCCCGGGCGCTCGAAGGCGATGCGACCGGCTGTAATCCACTGACGGAGGCGTAACCGCCCCGGTGCCTTTTATAAAGGGGTCTCGGGTGGCCGCCCCGGAGTCGTTCCATGGAGATGCAACCCGGCCAGATGGCCTACGACCGGGCGATCACCGTCTTTTCGCCCGACGGCCGGCTCTTCCAGGTCGAGTACGCCCGCGAAGCCGTGCGACGCGGCGCGACGACGGCGGGGGTCGTCTATTCGGACGGTGTCGTCCTCATCGCGGACCGGCGGATCCCGAATCCGAAGCTCGCGGAAGCCTCGAGCCTCGAGAAGATCCACCAGATCGACGAGAACATCGCATGCGCGACCGCGGGTCTGGTCGCGGACGCGCGGGTACTGGTCGACTATGCCCGACTCTCCGCCCAGATCAACCGCATCACCTACTCGGAGCCGATGTCGGTCGAGCTCCTCGTCCGAAAGATTTGCGATTACAAGCAGCAATACACCCAGTTCGGCGGCGTCCGCCCCTTCGGGACGGCGTTGCTCGTCGGCGGGTATGACGAGTCGGGCATCCGACTTTTCGAGACCGAACCGTCCGGCTCCCTCACAAGCTTCAAGGCGTCCAGCACCGGCGGCAACAAGGGCCCCGTGATGGAGCTCTTCGAGCAGAAGTACAAACCCGGCATGGACCGCGAGGCGGCCATCCTCCTCGCACTCGAGGGCCTTCGGGCCGGTCTCGACGAGGGCGGGAGCCTCGCCCAAGTCGAGGTCGTCACCTTGGATCAGGGCGAGGGCCTGACCCGCCTTCCCGCCGACGAAGTCCAAAAGCTCGTGGCCCGACTGCCCGCAGCGTCCGGGACGAGTCGGGCGTCCCGGCCGTGAGCGGCGGCATCCCGAGGACCCACCATCGCCCTCCGAAGTCCGCGAAGGCTCACGGCGCTTCCACCGGTGCGGTGACGGTCGACACCGCGGTCATCGCACGGTTGGAGTTGGACGGGTCCCGCTTCGAAGTCCTCGTGGACCCGCAAGCCGCCCAAGCGATCAAGGACGGCAAGGACGTCGACCTCACGGACAAGCTCGCGCTCGACCAGGTGTTCAAGGACGCGAAGAAAGGCGACCAGGTCTCGGACGAACACCTCGAGAAGACGTTCCACACGCGGGACCTCGGCACGATCGCGAAGCAGATCGTCCTGCGGGGCGAGGTGCAGGTCACCACGGAACAACGTCACCAGCTCCAGGCGCTGAAGGAACGGCAGATCATCCAGACGATCGCGCGCAACGCGATGAACCCCCAGACCGGGGCTCCCCATCCGGCCGCTCGGATCGAAGCCGCGATGAAGGAAGCGAAGTACCACGTGGACCCGTTCCGATCGGTCGATGTCCAGGTCCAGGAAGTACTCGAGAAGTTGCGGCCGCTGCTGCCCATCCGGCTCGACGTCGTGAAGGTCCGGGTGCGGCTGCCCGGACAGTTCTACCCCCGGGTCATCGGCGAAATGAAGGGGCTGGGGAAGATCCTCGAAGAGCAATGGCTCGCGGACGGAGGCTGGTCCGGAATGATCGAACTCCCCGCCGGCGTGCAGACGGAATTGTACGAAATGCTGAACGCGCGCACGAAGGGCGCCGCCGAGACCGCGTTAGTTAAATAGCGCCCCCCCGTCGGCGCGCCCCGGTGCAGCACAACCTATGTCCCATGGTCAGCGAACGGGCCACCCTCGGCGTGGCCGCGAGGATTCGTCCTCGCATCCCTCCGGGGATCGAGTATTAGTTCTCCCCGGTCAGGAAATCCCAAGCCAGGGCTTGAAGCCCGGGCCGGGAACCTACCGCGTCGGAGGGAAGGTCTACGCCAGCATCTTGGGCCTCTTGGCTCCCAAACCCCCTTTTCTCCAGGTGATCCCGCTCTCGGGCCGCTACATCCCGAAGCCGGAGGACGTCGTCATCGGGACCGTGACCGACGCACAGGGAACGTTCTGGCTCCTCGATATCGGAGCTCCCCGCTGGGCACCGCTGCACATGACGGGCACGCCCTGGGACGTCGAGATCGGTGAGACCGAGAAGTTCCTGCGCGTGCGCGATTCGGTGATCGTCCGGGTCGAGAACTTGGACCCCACCGGCCGGATCGGCGTGACGATGCTGGGCGACGGGCTCGGCAAACTCGAAGGCGGAACGATCGTGAACGTCTCCCCGGCCCGGATCCCCCGCGTAGTTGGCCGAGGGGGTTCGATGATCGAGACGATCACGCGGCACACCGGAGCCCAGGTCGCGGTCGGGCAGAACGGTCGCGTCTGGATCAACGGGACGCCCGACGCCATGCTCCGGGCGAGCGAGGCCCTCCGGCTCATCGAAGAGCAAGGGCAGCGTCGTGGTCTGACCGAGCGGGTCGAGAGCTACCTGATTTCCACTTCCTCGTCCAACGACCAGGGTCCGGGGGTGGCGCCGCACGAGAGCGCCCATCGCGACGCTCCCGCGCACTCCGTGCCGCCCGTCGGACCCGCCGACGAGCGCATCGACCCCGACACCGTGGGTCCCGCGACGGACGAGTACTGAGATTCCAAGGAGCAACAAGAACATGGGAAGCGTTGGAGCGAAGGACGTCCCGGTCCTCCTGACCCCGGAAGGGCTTCGGATCGACGGGCGACGGTTGGACGAATTGAGACCGCTGCGGATCCAGGCCGGCCCGCTGCATCAGGCGGACGGTTCGGCGTTCGTGGAGTGGGGCGCGAACAAGGTGATGGCGGCGGTCTACGGCCCGCGAGAGGTCCACCCCCGCCACCTGCAGCAGAACCACAAGGCCGTCATCCAGTGCAAATACAACATGGCCGCCTTCTCGGTGGACGAACGCAAGCGGCCCGGCCTCGACCGCCGCTCGCAGGAGATCTCAAAGGTCATCGCTGAAGCGTTCGAGTCGGTCGTCTTCGCGGAGGAGTTCCCCCGCACGAGCATCGACGTCTACATCGAGGTGCTCCAGGCCAACGCCGGGACCCGCTGCGCGGGCCTCGTCGCCGCCTCGGTCGCGCTCGCCGACGCCGGCATCCCGATGGTCGACCTGGTTCCGGCCGTCGCGGTCGGGAAGATCTCGGGGCAGATCGCGCTCGACCTCAAGAAGGAAGAGGACAACTTCGGCGAGGCCGACCTCCCGATGGCGCTCGTGCCGCAGTCCGGTCGACTCGTGCTCCTCCAGATGGAGGGCCACATGACCCCGGACGAGCTGTCGCGAGCCCTCGACCTCGGGGTCGTCGGTTGCAAGACGATCTACGAAAAGATGAAGCAGGCACTCCGCGACCGGTACTCGGTCGACCCGATCGCAGCGGGGGCCGCATGACGCCCGAGGTCACCGCCGAGATCCGGACGTCCCACATCCTCGACCTCGCGGCCGAGGGAAAGCGCCTCGACGGTCGCGGAGCCGACGAGTACCGTCACGTGGAGGTCGTTCCCGGGTTCGTGACGACCGCCGACGGCTCGGCCCTCGTGCGGATCGGCGACACGGCGGTGCTCGCCGGTGTCAAGCTCGAACCGGGCAAGCCGTTCCCCGACACCCCCAACGCCGGCGTCCTGACCACGAACGCGGAACTCATCCCGCTCTCGTCGCCGGTCTTCGAACCGGGACCTCCCCAGCCCGGGGCCATCGAGGTGTCCCGGGTCGTCGACCGGGCCATCCGGGCCGCTGAGGCGATCGACCTCACCCGGCTCTGCGTAACCCCGGGCGAGAAGACGTGGGTCTGCTACGTCGACCTGCACGTCCTCGACCATTCCGGAAACCTCATCGACGCGGCGATGCTCGCCGGCGTGTCGGCCCTCGCCCACGCGATCGTCCCCGCGAAGCGGTTCGGGATCGCGGAGAGCGACTACCCGCTCGACCTGCAGCACGTCCCCGTCGAGTGCACTTTCGTGCGCTTGGGGGACACGCTGGTCATCGACCCGACCTTCGACGAGGAACTCGCGGCCCAGGGCCGGCTGACGATCGCGACGGACGAGACCGGCCGGGTCGTCGCGATGCAGAAGGGTCTTGTAGGCGCGTTCTCCCCCGACGACGTGCGCGAGGTCGTGCGCCGGGCCCTGATCCACGGGGACCGACTGCGGATCGCGGCCCGGGGAGGAAAGCCGTGAGCAAACGAACGAAGAAGGTAGGCTCGACCGGCTGGATGGGACCCCGCTACGGGATCCGGATCCGCCGCCGCGTCCTCGAGCTCGACCGGGCCCGAGGGCCCGACGCCGCCTGCCCGCGCTGTTCGACGACGACCATCCACCGGGTCGCGAGCGGGGTCTTCGAATGCCGGCGTTGCGGGGTTCGCTACGCGTCCAACGCCTACGTCTTCGAGGCGCCCCCCCCGATCCAACGGACGACCAAGGACGAGCCGGCGGGCAAGCCTTAAGCCGCCCCACCCGGTGTTTTGACCATGTTCCGCTGCATCCGGTGCCAGGAAGCGCTGCCTTCCGACGCGAACCTGTTCGGCGTCCGCTGCGACAACTGCGGAGGCAAGATCTTCACGAAGGAACACCCCAACGTGAAGAAGGTCCTCAAGGCCCGCTAGCGCGCCGACCGGAAGTCCTCTAATCCCGCGCGCCCGTCCGCGGAGCCGTGAGCGGACCCACCGTTCGGTTCCTGGGTGGCGTCCGCGAGATCGGGGGGAACAAGATCCTCATCGAGGACGGGCCCGACCGCGTCCTGTTCGACTTCGGGCCCTCGTTCTCCCCGCGGGTCGAGGAGTTCTACCGGGACTACCTCCAGCCCCGCTCGACCTCGAAGGCGAAGGACCTGCTCGAATTCGACCTGCTGCCGAGGGTCCCGGGACTCTACTCGAAAGAGGCGCTCTCGGATTCCGACCTCGAGTACACCGAGCCGCAGGTCCACGCCCTCTTCGTCAGCCATGCCCACGCCGATCACGCGGGCTACCTCGAGCTGGTCGACCCGAGCATCCCCATCCACGTGGGCGAGGGAACCCGAGCGCTCCTCGGCGCGATCGAGACCTCGACCCGGATGAAGTACGGGACCCATCCGTGGAAGGTCTTCGCGGACCGCGCGCCGATCCGGGTCGGGGGCATCGAGGTGGTCCCGTTCCCGGTCGACCATTCCATCCCGTTCGCCTACGGTTTCCTGGTCCGCACGGGAGGCGGGACCCTCGCCTACTCCGGCGACTTCCGTCACCACGGGCCGCGGGCCGCCGACACGCACGCGTTCTTCGACGCGGTCGCGCACGAAGGCGTGGACGCGCTCCTCATCGAGGGGACGCGCGCCGGGCCGGACCCGAGGCGGAACTTGTCGGAGGAAGGCGTCCGTCGGGGGGTCGACCGGGTGCTCGCCGACGAACGGGGGCTCGCCTTCGCCTGCACCTACCCCCGGGACCTCGACCGCCTCGCGACCCTCTACGCGGGGGCCGTCGCCGCCGACCGCGAGCTGGTCGTCTCGGTCCGGACCGCCCACCTCCTCACCCAGATCGCGCCCCGGTTCCCGAGGGGGACGCTGCCCATTCCGGGAACGAGCCCCGGCGTCCGGGTCTACGCCCGAAAGAAGTTGACCACCCAGCTCTGGGAACGGCCGTACCTCGACGGAGCCCTGTCGGCGACCGACGTCCGTGCGGACGGTGCGCGCTTCCTGCTCTCGCTCGAGTTGAGCCATTTCGCGGAACTCATCGACCTGCGCCCCCCCAAGGGCAGTCCGTTCATCCACTCGATGAGCGAGCCGTTCAGCGAGGACGACGTCGATGCGCACGTCATGCACAACTGGCTGAAGCACTTCGGCCTCACGTTCCACCAGATGCACGCGAGCGGCCACGCCTCCGGCCCCGAGCTCCTCGAGATCATCCGCGCGACCGGCGCCGCGACGGTCTACCCGATCCACACGATCCATCCGGAGGCCCTCGAAGCCGCGGGTCCGTCGGTCCGTCTCCCCGAACTCGGTTCGACCTATCCTCTCGCCCACCGTCCGGGCCCCCGGCGCGGCCGCTAGATTAACGTGCTCACCGACTCTCGGCGTCCGATGGGTGCGGACCGCCTTCCGACCGGGATCGCCTCGGTCGACCGGCTCCTGGGCGGAGGACTCGAGACCGATTCGGTCACGGAGGTCTACGGGGAGGGAGGGAGCGGCAAGACCCTCTTCTGTCTCGACGTCGCGCACCGGGTCGCCCAGGAGGGACGATGGGTGTTCTACATCGACACCGAGGGCGTGAGCGTCGACCGGCTGCGGTCGATCGCGGGCGCGAACCTGGAAAAGCTGCTCAAACGGTTCCTCCTCTCGACGCCGAAAGACCTGGAGGAGCAGACCGACGCCGTCCGGACCGCGTGCGCCCTCGCCCGCGAGGGTCGCCGGCCGGTCGGCCTGCTCGTGGTCGACTCGGCGACCGCCTACTATCGACTCTCGCTCTCGGGCCCCGACGAGGACGACGCGCGCCAGGCGCTCTCGCTCGAGATCTCCGACCTGGTCGTGACGGCGATGCGGGCCCACGTGGCCGTGCTCGTCACGAACCAGGTCTGGCGCAGCATCCGGGACGGGACCCTCGAGCCCGTCGGGGGCTCGTTCCTCAACCACGCCGCGAAGACGATCCTGTTCTTCGAGCGACTTCCCGGACCGCGACGCCGGGCGATCCTCAAGAAGCATCGCGACCGGCCGGAGGGGTCGGCCGACTTCCGGATCACGGACCAGGGCCTCGACGGCGGGTCCTCGGCCTGATTCAGCTTTCCGGCCCTGGCGGCTCCGCGGCCGTCGGCGGGGACTGGCGACGCCGATAGACCATCACGACGCCGCTGATGGCGGCTACGAGCACGATCCCGACTAGGAGCCAGCCCCACGGGGGCACTCCCGAGGAGGTGGTGGTCGTGTTCGTGACGGGTGGAGTGATGGAGTGAGAAGCGACCGTGACGGTCACGGAGGCGTTCGCTTCGAGGCCGTAGAGGTCGCGAACCGTGACATGGACGACGTAGGTGTCGGCCGTTGCGTAGAGGTGAGCGGGCGCCGCACCGTATCCTTGGGCCCCGTCCCCGAAGGTCCATGTCAGGTTGTATGGTGTCGTTCCGCCCGTGACGGTCACGTTGAAGTCGGCCTTGCCCCCCGCGTAGACCGTGCCGGTAACGGTGGGAGTACCCGCGGAGAGGGCGGCCGGGGCGACGGGGAGGGAGAGCGTCCCTTGCAAGGTGGCTCCTGCCGCGTCGCGTACCGTCACGTTCACGGCCGCGGTCCCCGCATTCTCGAATGTGTGGGTCGGCGTGGTTCCGAAGGCGACCCCGCCATCGCCAAACGTCCAGGTCAGATTGTAGGGAGTCTCGCCGTCCGTTACGTTGACCGCAAACCCGACCGAGAGTCCGGGCCAAGCCTCGCGGACGGACGCGGTCACGGGACTGATCAGTAGCGGGCTGGCTTGCACCGAGTAGGAAATCTCCCAGCCGGCCGTGAAGTTCGTGGAGTCCGTGACCCCGACGATCACCTCGAAGGTCCCCAGCGTCGCAAAGGCATGCGCGACGACCAGGTCGGACCCGTACGTCCCATCTCCGAACGACCAGTTCACCGTGTAGGGAGCGAGGCCTCCGAAGATCGACGTGTTGAATTGGACCGGTGTGCCGACCTCACCGGGCGCGACGCTCGAGGCGATGGGTGAGATGGAAAGATTCTCGTACCAGGCCCAGCTGTCCCCGAGCGGGGTTGGGAATCCGTACCCTCCGAAGAAGTAGATCGCGTTCAGGTCCGGGTCGAACACCGCGGCGGGCATGGCGCGCGCCCCCGGGGAAAGCGTCGGTTGGACCTCGATCCAAGTTCCGTTGAAATACCAGGTATCCGCGTCCACCCCCTGCGACAGGTCGGCGGATGTGTAGAAGCCGCCGAACAGAACGATCGATCCTACGTTCGGATCATACACGAACATCGACCCGTCCCTCGGAGAGGGGGCCGACGGGAGGGTAAGTTCTGACCAAGCGCCGTGGGAGAACTCCCAGGTGTCGTTGAAATCGGGGTCTCCGTAGTTCGGGAAGCCGCCGAACAGGACCGCCGCATCCAACCTTGGGTCCCAGGTCAGCATCGCACGAGCGCGGGGCGCGGGGGCCTGAGGGGTGGTCACCTGGGTCCAACCAGCGGCGGTGAAAAGCCAAGTGTCGTTCAACGACACGGTCCCGGCCCCGTTGTCCCCCCCGAACAGAAGGACGGAGGAATCGGCGACGTCATACGTCATCATGGTGCGGGCCCGACCCGGAGGCCCACCGGCGTGGGTCACATTGGTCCACGTTCCATTCGAAAACTCGTAGGTCACCGAAAAGCCGGAGACGTCCCCGTAGGCGACCACCACTCCCAGGGCGGGATCGTAGACCATCCCGGCCACGAACGGCGGATTCGGACCGGAAGTGGTGGTGATGTTCGTCCAGGTGGAATTGGCGAGGGACCACGTCTGCGCGGGGATGGCCGGACCGTTGGTCCCGCCAGAAAGGAGCACGGACCGCGAGGAGGGGTCGTAGGTGATGCCCGCCAGCCAGCGCGGCGACGGTGGGTTGGAAACGTTTAGGCTGGTCCAAGTCGAGTTGTTCCCGAGCGGCGGCGAACCACTGGGAGTGTTCGAGGCCGGTGCCGGCGCGGAGGTGGCCCGGGTTCCGACTGCCGACCCGCTCGCTCCGGTAGGAAACAGGGAGACCATCACGAGGCCGGCGACAATGACAATCAACCCCATCCCGACCGCTTGCCGTACTGTTCCGCTGCGCGCCATTCCAGGTCCCCGAGCCCGAACCAAGTCCCGAGGGATAATCACTCCGGATTTTCGGTGCAACGGAGATAAGGCATCGACTGTTGGCGAGCCCATGGCCGACCCCATCGAGGTCGCCGACGTCTCCACACCGATCGGCGTGTTCCGGATTGTCTATCAAGGTCACCACGTCCGGGTCCTCGACCTGCTCGAAAACGGGGTGCGCCAGACGGGCGTTCCGCCCGGAGCGGTTCGAAAGAAGCCTCCGTTCCCGGCGGGCTCTCCTCCGCGTCAACTGGCTGAGTACTTCCGCGGGTCGCGGACGGAATTCGCGCTCGACGTAGACCCCGACACCGCCTCTGCCTTCGACCGGGGGATCTGGAAACTCCTCCGCGAGGTCAATGCCGGCCACACCGTCACCTACGGAGAGCTCGCCCGACGGGCCGGGTTCCCCGGTTCGGCCCGTGCGGTCGGTGGCGCGATGGCACGCAACCCGATCCCGATCATCATCCCGTGCCACCGGGTCGTCGGCCAGGGCGGCGCGATCACCGGCTTCGGACTGGGCCTGTGGCGCAAGCGATGGCTCCTCGATCATGAGGGCTCCTGGCCGCTCCGGTCCCGCTCGGCCGAGGGACCGAGCCATCGGGACCAGCGGACGTTGGACGGGTCACGGGCCGGCGGTCGGCGCGCCCCCATAGCTACTACAGCCGGTAGTAACTGAAACGTTTGAACTTACTACAGCCGTAGTACCTTACCTCGGCAATCCTACTACGGTCGTAGTAGGTTATGACTCGTGCTACCCCGGTCCGAAGTAACAGGGGACACGAATCCTTGGAGGGTGGTCCGGCGAATCGGGCTTACCCGGAGTAGTAGGCCGCGTCGTACGGTTCCGGTTTGAGCCCGCGGCGTTGGCGGATCTCCGCCACGACGTTCTTCTGGAGCTCGGTCGGCACCGGCTCGAACCCCATCGACTCCGTCGACCAGAGGACCTTGCCGGCGGTGGCGCTGCGAATGTCGGACGCGAACCCGAACATCTCGGCGACGGGCACCTTGGCGATGATCGTCTGCAAGTCCCCGACGCTCGTCATGTCGAGGATCTCGCCACGACGGCGCTGGAGTTCGCGGGTCGAAGGGGCCAGGACCTCCTGGGGGACGTTGACGGTGACCTTTTGGAACGGCTCGAGCAGCATGCGGTCTCCCAGGACCATCGCGCCGTAGATGCCGCTTCGCGCCGCGGGGATCGTTTGGGCGGGTCCGCGGTGGATCGAATCCTCGTGCAGCTTCGCATCGACGAGCCGGATCTTGAGGCCGTAGACCTTCTCGTTCGCGAGCGGTCCGCGGTTGACCGCCTCTTTGAAGGCATCCACCACCAGGTCCATCGTCTCGTTGAGGTTCTGGATCCCCTTCGTCACATCGAACAGGATGTTCGTGCCGTCAACCGCCACGATTCCACGGCCCTCGTCGCGCGAGACTCCCAGGCTTTCCAGCTTCGTGACGAGCAACTTCGTGTCCTTGAACGACTTGCCCTGGGGGATCTCGCCTTCCCGGAGGGCCTCGACGACTCCCTGCGGGAGGGCCTCGACCTCGAAGTAGAACTTGTTGTGCTTGTTGGGGGACTTGCCCTCGAAGGGGCCCCCGGGGTGGCGGACCAACTCCCGGTAGACGACGATCGGCTTCGACGCCTCGATCTCGACCTTGTAGTCGTTGATGATGCGGTACTGCGTGATCTCGAGGTGGAGCTCGCCCATGCCCGAGAGCAGGTGCTCGCCCGTCTCCTGGTTGATCTCGACCCGAAGGCTCGCGTCCTCCTTCGCGATCTTACGCATCGTCTCGATGAGCTTCGGCAGGTCGGCCATCCGCTTCGGCTCGATCGCGACCGTCACCACCGGCTCGGAGACGTGCCGGATCTCCTCGAAAGGGGCCATGTCCTGGATGGTCGACATGGTCGTTCCGGCGAACGCGTCCGTGAGGCCGATGACCGCGGCGATGTTGCCGGCCTGGACCTCGTCGACCATGAGGCGTTCGGGACCCATGAACAGCGACACGTGCTGGACGCGGTTCTTGATCTTGGTTCCGACGATCGAGAGTTCCATCCCCTTCGCGATCTTGCCGGAGAAGACGCGGCCTGTCGCGATCTCCCCCGCGCTCGGGTCCATCGTGATGTCCGTGACCATGAACGAGGTGGGGCCCGTCGCATCGGTAGCCGCCATCGCGATGCCGACCGCGCTCGTGGTGTCGCCCTTCCAGATGTTCGGGATGCGGTACTTTTGCGCTTGGCGGGGGTTGGGGAGATGGCGGATGACCATGTCGAAGATCACGTCGTTGATCTTCGCCTTTTGCGCTATCTCCTTGGTTCGGCCGGTCGTCACGTACTCGATGATGTCCGGAAACTTCACGCCAGTCTTTTGCATGTAAGGCACGCTGATCGCCCAGTTGTCGTAGCCGGAGCCGAAGGCGACCGACCCATCCCTCGGGTCGACGCTCCATTCGTCCACGAACTCGTCGGGCGCCATCTTACGGATGAGCTCGTTGACCTCCGTGATGATCGCGCCGAACCGCTTCTGGAGGGCGTCGCTCGTCAGCTGGAGTTCCTTGATGGCACGGTCGACCTTGTTGATGAACAGGATTGGCTTGACCTTCTCCCGGAGCGCCTGGCGGAGCACGGTCTCGGTCTGGGCCATGACCCCCTCGACCGCGCAGACGACGACGACCGCCCCGTCGACCGCGCGCATGGCCCGGGTGACGTCACCGCCAAAGTCGACGTGGCCCGGCGTGTCGATGAGGTTGATGAGGTAATTCTCGTTGTTGAATTCGTGGACGATCGTGACGTCCGCGTTGTTGATCGTGAGGAGGCGCGCCTGTTCCTGTTCGTCAAAATTGAGGTAGAGCTGCTTGCCCGCGAGCTCGTTCGAGATCATCCCGGCGGCGGCCAGGAGGTTGTCGCTGAGCGTGGTCTTGCCGTGGTGAATGTGGGCGACAATCCCGATGTTCCGGATACGGTCGGTATTCCGCATCATCTCGGGGATGGCCTTCGCCAACTCGGCCCGAATGTGCGTCATGTCTTGGCTCTCCTACCGGTCCCTAGCGTGCCGACTGGGCGACCCGCTCAACCTCTTCCTTGCGCCCGACCGCGAACGACGATTGGTCGCCCTTGGCGGCGAGACGGATCTCGTCGGCGAGACAGGTGGAAATGTGCTTGGTGGACTTGTGCGAAGCCTGGATGGCGCCGACCGCGATGTTCCGGATCGCGACGTTGAGCCGGCGGGCGGGGGAGGCGTCCACCGCGCGCGGGACCGAGATGCCGCCGAACTGAAGACGAGTGACCTCTTCCCGGGGAGCGGCATTCTCGACCGCGTCCACAAGGAGCTGGAGGGGGTTCTGCCCTTCCTTGGCGTATACCTCGTCGAAGGCTTTTCGAATCGTGGACAGGGCTTTCGATTTCTTGCCGGTGAACTTGCCGCCTTTCATCAGCATGTTCGCGAGCCGCTCGACGAGGTGCATGCGGCTCTTCATGAACGGACGGCCGGCGAGGCGCCCCTCCGTGTGCGGCGCGTACACTGGGTGTAGGTAGAGGTAGGGCATGAGGCCGGGGTCGTGGACCGTGATCCCCTCGAACGAGTACTTCCCGAAGAGCGGCGGGAGCGGGAACGGCGGGGGCGGAGGGGCCTCGGGGCGGACGATGACGGGGCCCGCGTCTTCGACCGGAGGTTCGGCGCTGAAACCAGAGTCGCGCGATCCGCTCATCGGGCCGGCTTCTCCTTGCGTCCGCGGACGAGCTCGTCGAGCGAGACGCTGTTGACCTGGATCACCTTGTACCGCACGCCGGGAATGTCGCCGTACGACCGCCCCATGCGGCCCCCAATCCCCTCGACGAGGACCTCGTCGTGCTCATCGATGAAGTTGATGGCACCGTCCCCCACGGCGAACGCCGTGACCTGACGGCCATTCTTGATCAGTTGAACCTTCACGCACTTGCGGATGGCGGAGTTAGGCTGCTTGGCCTCGACTCCGACCTTTTCGATGACGATCCCCCGAGCCTGGGGCGCCCCTTCGAGGGGGTCCGATCGCTCCTTCAGGTGCAAGGTGCGCCGCTTGTAGTACCGGTCCGACCAGCGTCGGCGCTGGCGGAGGGCCGCGAGGCGACCTGCTGTGTTGATACCAGAGGGCGGTGACATCTTAGCCGAAGGGGCCGAGCCACTGGGTCCCGCTATTTAAGGTCCGTGCCGTGCTCGACTCGCGCATGCATTCCAAGGGGTTCCGGGGGACCGAATCGGGCCCTGGAACTGCGGCGACTGCGGGGTCTTCGGCCGGCACGTGGGGCACGGCGTGGGCCGGGCTCGAGCAGGAGATCCGGAGTTGTACCAAGTGCCCGCTCCACGCCACTCGGATGAATGCGGTGATCTATCGCGGGAGTCGGGCCCCGCGCGTCGTGTTCGTCGGAGAAGCACCGGGAGCGACGGAGGACCGCCTCGGCGTTCCTTTCGTGGGCCGATCCGGGCAGCGCCTCGATGCCGCCCTCGCGGAGGCGGAGATCCCACCGGACGATGTCGGAATCCTCAATGTGATCAAGTGCCGGCCTCCGAGCAACGTCTTTGACCGGACGGCGGCGGCCACGTGCCGACCGTATCTCGACCGTCAGCTCGCCCTGCTCGACCCTCCGGTCCTGGTCTCGTTGGGAGCCCACGCGCTCCGACTCCTCGACCCGGAAGCGCCCCGGGTGCTCCTCGCGGCCGGCCACCCCCGCACTTCGGGCGAGCGGGTCCTGTTCCCGCTGATCCACCCCGCCGCCGCGCTGCGTTCCCGCGCCCTCACCGCTCGCTGGCGAACGGACTTCTCGGCGCTTGGCCGTTGGCTCGCGCCCGCCGGGAGCGCCCCGGCGCGGGAACCGATTTAATCCATCCCCGGGTCTGTCGGACATGCGGACCGTCGAGCTGTTCCTCCTCGATGGTTCCTACCAGAGCGTCGACGACGGGGTCGTCGTGGAACTGTTCGGTCGCACCCGCGAAGGGCAGCCGATGGTCGCCCGCTACTACGGCTTCCGGCCGTATTTCCTCCTCACCGAGCCCACGGACGAGACCCGAATCCGGCTGAAGGCTGACCCCGAGATCCTCGACCTCAGTGACACGTCGGTCTGGCTGGGCGGAAAGGAGCGCACCGCGGTCAAGGTCACACTCCACCGGCCCTTCCTCGTTCCGACGTACCGTGATCAGTATCGAAAATCGGGAGAGGAGGGCAGCGTCCTTTCTTGCGACATTCCGTTCATCCACCGCTTCCTGTACGACAAACATCTCGGCCTCACCATCGCCTTCGAGGCCGAGGAAGAGACGGACGCAGTGCGCGCGCACTACACCGTACCGGACGTGGTGCGGATCGTGCACGACGGGGAGCGGGACGTTCGACCGGCTCCCGCCTTCCGCCCCGACCTGCGGGTGCTGTCGTTCGACATCGAGAATGCGATCCGGGAACGGACGATCTTCACCATCTGCGGGGTCTCGGAGGGCGGCGGTCGGGCGCGGACGACGTTCCGGATCTGGAACGAGAACGAACGTCGGATACTCGAGGAATTTTGCCGCATCATCGCAGAGGACGACCCGGACGTGATCACGGGGTACAACATCGGCGGCTACGATTTTCCGCTCCTGGTCGAACGTGCCCAGGCCACTCGCATGGGCCCGCTAGTGCTGGGGCGGGACCGGACCGCTCCCGACGAGTTCGGGACGCGATTGTGGAAGGTCCACGGCCGGGTCGTCGCCGATGCCT
Organism: Thermoplasmata archaeon; assembly: GCA_022750335.1. Classification (GTDB taxonomy): domain Archaea; phylum Thermoplasmatota; class Thermoplasmata; order Lutacidiplasmatales; family UBA184; genus Lutacidiplasma. The sequence goes on from JAKIVX010000003.1 coordinate 39,281, forward strand.
GGTGGTCGGCGCGGCGGGAACTTCACCCGAAGCAGGAGACGCTCCAGTACGTCGCGCGGACGCTCCTCAACGACTCGAAGCTCGACGTCGACCGACGCAACATCTCCGCCGAGTGGCTGAAGGACCCCGAACGCGTACGAGAGTACTGCGAGCACGACGCGGATCTCGCCTTGCGGATCATCCAGAAGATACGTACTCTCGAAAAAGCGGCCGACCTCGCGACAATCGCGCACCTGCCGCTGGAGGAAGGGCTCAACGGCCGAACCTCCCTCTTCATCGATTCCTTGCTGATCCCCCGGGCGGATGCCGAGAAGGTCGGCGTTCCCACGAACCACTATGCGGGCCGCGACAACCCGATCGAGGGCGGGTACGTCCACGCGATCCGTCCGGGGATCTACCGATGGGTGGTCGTGCTCGACTTCAAATCGATGTACCCGTCCATCATCATCGACCGGAACCTCTGCTTCACGACCCTCTCACCGGACGGGACGATCGTCGCGCCCTCGGGGGCGAAATTCCTCGCGCCCGAGGTGCGTCGGGGCCTCATCCCCCAGATCCTGACGGACCTGCTCGCGGACCGCGACCGCTTCCGAAAGGCCGGCCGGGCGGCCACGGAACCGGACCTGGTGACGTACTACGACGGTCTCCAGAACGCGGTCAAGATCCTGATGAACTCGTTCTACGGAGTCCTCGCCTCCAGCTTCTACCGGTTCACGAACAAGGACATCGGGGCCTCCATCACGGCCTTCGCTCGAGAAGCGATCACGTCGATCATCCACGACCTCGAGGCCGACGGCGACGAGGTGGTGTACTCGGACACCGACAGCGTCTTCGTGCGCTCGCCGATCGCGACGCTCGAAGGCGCGCGAGAGTTCGGCGAATCGATTGCCCGGCGGTTCACCCACGAAGGGGTGACGTTCGAATTCCAGTCGGTCTACGAATCGTTCTTTTCCCACGGGGCGAAGAAACGGTACGTCGGTCGTACCGCCTGGCCGAAGGAGGAACTGATCGTCCGGGGGTATGAAACGCGACGGACCGACGCGTTCGACTACCAGTCCCAGTCGCTCATGGAGGTGTTCGAGCTCGTCCTGAGCGGGGACACCGACGGGGCGATCCGACGGTCGCGGGAACTCGTCCAGGCGGTGCGCGAACGCCGCGTGCCGCCGGAACGGCTCGTCATCGCCCGCTCCGTCCGGGCCGAGGCGGAGTACAACGAGTCGACCCGCGACTCGCTTCCGTTCTTGCGCGTGTTCCGGAAGTTGCGCGAGGAGGGTTACGACGTGATCCCGGGGATGAAGGTCGCCTGGGTCGTCACCGATTCCCGCAAGAGCCCCCAAGAGATCGAGCCGTGGGTCGAGGGCCGGTCGTTCACCGCCGAGCCGGATTGGGAGTACTACGCCGACCGGGTCGCCCAGACGCTCGCGCGCGTGACGGAGGTCTTCGACTGGGACGCGGCCTCGCTCCTCCGCGGCAGCCATCAGCAGCGCCTCGGCGGGAGCGCGACCGAGCCGAACGCCCCGCGCGGGCCTGCAGCGGCGATGGACACCCCGCTCGCCGACCTCGCGACCCCGGCCCGACGGCGGACGACAAAGAAGAGTCTCGCCGATTTCGAATAGGTCGATCCGGTCTCAGTTCGTCGAGGCCGGACGGGGAGGGGCCTCGACGCCGGCTTCGCCCCGGAGGGTGAGCACGGCCCCGCCGATCGCGATCGGTACGCCGAGGGCCGCCACGAGCGGTAGTCCGAGATGGAGCACGGTCGCGCTCAGCAGCAGCGTGAAGACGGGGATCCCGGTCATGAGCATCGGCGGGATCACCATCCCCACATCCTGGATCGCGCGGAAGTAGAGGAGCGGCGCGAGGGCGAAGCTGGTCACGCCCACGACGGCGAGGAGGGCGAGGGAAACGGGGGGGATCGTCGCGAGGCCGACGACCCCGCCGGGAAGGAGGAGCGAGAGCGGAATCCCGACCACTCCGGCCGCCAACATCGATTGGCTGACCACCGCGAGCGGAGGGGTGCGCTCATTCTCCTTGGCACAGAGCAGAAAGTAGACCGCGACGGTGATCGGGATCGCGGGGACGACCAGCCAACCGGCCCCGACCACCGCGCTGAGAGTGTGCCCGCCCGCGATAGTGAGACCCCCTCCGAGGAGCGAGAGCACGAGCCCCGTCCGGAAGGTCCACGTCCCGAGATGACCGCGGTGGTGGGCCCACACGAAGGCGACGAGGACCGGTGTAAGCACCACATCGCCGATGAGGGAGAGGAGGGAGGCATCGACCGGCCCGATGAGGTACGTCGCGGCGAGGACCGAGAGTTGCATGCCGACGAGGAATCCCACGCGCACCCAGGCCCCTGGGGTCAGCCAGAGGTGGGCCCAGGCTCCGCCCTGTCCTTGGCGGATCGCATACGCCGAGTACAACGCTCCCCCCAGCAGGAAGGGATAGACGATAGTGGCCGATGGGGTCGCGTGGTGCTGTACTGCGAGGACGAACGGATAGTACGTCGCCCACAGAAAGGCCGCCAGTAGCGTGAACGCGGTCGCGCGGTTCCGCACGCCGGAGTCGGAGGACACGTCGACCGATTGCATCGGCGGGATTATCGTTTGGGGCGGATGGATTCCGCGAGGACAGGCCTAGGAGTAGCCGGCGTAGCGGAGACCGAATTTCGGAACCTCCACCCCGGCGCCGCGCTCCACACGCCCGATCAATCGGGCGTCGCGCACGCCGCCTCGCTCGAGGCGGCGTTCGACCTGGGTGCGTCGATCGGCGCGCACCACGATGGCGAAGCCGAGACCCATGTTGAAGGTCTGGAACATCTCCTCCTCGGATACCGGACCGAGCTCCTGGAGCCAACGGAACACGCCCGGGACGGGGGGCCATCGGTCGAGCACGAACGAGACATCCGGACGGAGTCGCACGAGGTTGCGCACGCCGCCTCCGGAAAGGTGGGCGAGTCCCCGGACCCCCGGATCGTCCGCGACGGCGTCGGCCGCGCGCGAGTAGATCCGCGTCGGAGCGAGCAATTCGCGGCCGACCGGGACCCGACCCCCGGGTCGGGCCGCCGACAGGTCGACCTGGCCCGACCGGAGCAGTCGTCGGATGAGCGTAAACCCGTTCGCGTGCGGTCCGCTCGAAGGAATCCCGAGGATCTGATCGCCCGGACGTATCCCCGCTCCGCTCACGGGCTTCCGCCCTCCGGGAAAGAACCCGAGCGCCGTCGCACCGAGGTCGATCCCACGGACCATGTCGGGAACCACCGCGGTCTCCCCGCCGAGCAGCGCGCACTCCGCCGCACGCAGCCCGCGGCCGAGACCACGTCCGATCGCGCGGAAGACCTCCGGTCGAGGACGGTCGCACAGGATCGTATCCACCAGCGCGGCCGGTCGCGCCCCCACCGCGGCCAAGTCGTTGACATTCACGCCCACGATGTCCTCACCGACCTCTTCCCACCGGCCGAGCTGCTCGGCCAGCAGGACCTTCGTCCCGACGGTGTCGGTGGTGAGGGCGAGGGTCTCGCGCCCGATGCGGACGAGACCGGCAAAGTGGCCGGGCAGGTCGACCGGACGACCGTGCGTCGTCGGCGGTCGATACCGGGCACCGCGGAGGAGCTCGGCGAGGGCGACGGCGACGGACGAGCGGTCCACCCCGCTTCGGGCGTAGGTCCATGCTGGGCGACGCGCCGTACGAGGGCCTCCGACCGCCGGGAGGGACGTGGGCAGAAATACCCTCCTCCCGGCTGGGGCGCGACCTCTAAAGGGCCGGACCCCTCGGAGGGGAGGATGGCACCCTCCGTACGCCGGGGCCGGTCGGGGAATCGGGCCCCCGCCGACGAAGCGGCGGCCTGGATCCTGGCCGGACGGGCGTTCGTACGGGACCGGCTCCAACCGGTCGAGATCGCGATCTCGGAGGACGGACGAATCCTCGCGATCGGGAAAGTACTCTCGGGCGCACCCCGTCACGACGTTGGAGAGGGAGTGATCCTTCCCTCCGCGACCGACCTGCACGTGCACTTCCGAGAACCCGGAGGGCCCGCGGATGTGGAAACGATCGCGACGGGGACCGTCCAGGCGGCCCTCGGAGGGGTCGCGCTCGTCGGAGAGATGCCGAACACCGACCCCCCCGTGGCGGACGTTGATGCACTCGCGGAGAAGGAAGCCCGGGTGCGGACCCGGGCTGCGGTCGACGTGCTCCTGTACGCCGCGCCGTCGGACCCCCGTGCGCTGGGGAGGCTGGCCGTTCGTGCCGGGGCGTTCAAACTGTACCTCAGTCCGACGACCGGCATCGCCACCCCGCCCGACCCGGCCCAACTCGGGCCGCTCCTCGTTCGTCTCGCTTCTCTCGGTCTCCCAGTGGCCGTGCACGCGGAGGATCCGACCCGCTTCGCGCGGGATTCCGACCCGAAGGATCCCACCGATTGGAACCGGGCCCGCCCCCCCTCGTCCGAGCGGGCCGCGGTCGAGCGGTTGCTCGAACTAGCCCCTCCCGCTCTCCGCCTCCATATCGCCCACGTGACCGAGGTGGCGTCGGTCGTACGCCTCCGCGAAGCGGGGGTCTCGTTCGAGGCGACGCCCCAGCACCTCCTCCTTTCCCAACGCTCGGGTACGAGCCCTCGCACCAAGGTCAACCCACCGCTCCGGAGCGAAGCCGACCGGCGAGCCCTCTGGGAGAGCTTCGTCCGCGGGGAGGTCCCCTGTCTTGCGAGCGACCACGCGCCTCACTCCACGACCTCGAAGGACCGGCCGTTCCCGCTCGCCCCGAGCGGGATGCCGGGAACCGAGACGATGTTACCGCTCTTCCTCGCCCGGGTTCGAACGGGGGAGCTCGAGCTCCCCCGACTGGTGGCCGCGGCCTGCGACCGGCCGGCCCGATGGTTCGGCCAACCCCACGGGCGCATCGCGGTCGGTCATCGGGCGCATCTTCTCGTGGTGGATTTCCGGGTCCGCACCCGGCTCGGGGCCCGCCGCTTGCACGCCCCGTGCGGGTGGACAGCTTTCGAGGGATCGGAGGCGATCTTCCCCCGGGAGCACTACTTCCACGGAGAGAGGATCGTGTCGGACGGGGAGTTCGTGGGACGCTCGAACGGCACCGTGGTCCGACCCGAATTCGCCCCGCAGCCACGTTGAGAGGTGCGGGACAGGGCAGGCCCTACGGCGGGGAGTCGCCGGGGCCGCGCGAGGTCGTGGGCTCCGATGGGCTCGAGACCCCCGAGGCGGTCGCTTCGGCGGTGCGGCGGGCCTGCAGATAGAGGAGCCCGAGATAGATCGCCCCGGCGATGATCACCCCGTACATGATCCAGTCAAGCGGCGCGAAGTATCGCTCGACCACCCTCCAGTGCGACCCGAGAACGATCCCGGCGTAGAGCAGGGTGAGCGTGAACGGCACGCTCCCGAGCAGAGTGTAGCCGCCGAACCGGGCCGGGGGCATCCGCGCGGTCCCCGCGGGATAACTGATGTACGCCCGGATCACCGGTACGCATCGGGCGAGCGCCACCGTCGCCTCCCCGTGCCGGGAAAACCAGCGGTCCATCCGGTCCAGGTGGCGTTGTTGGAGTCGGACCGGACCGAGGTGGATCCGGGTCACCCAGTGCCGCCCCCAGCGACCGACCGCGTAGGCGATGAACGACCCGGTCAGGGCCCCGGCGAGGGCGACCAGCAGCGTCGGAAGGAACAGGAAGGTGCCGGTGGCGATCAGGAACCCGGCAAACGGGAGGATGACCTCGCTCGGGAGCGGCGGGATACCAAAGCTCTCGACGGTCATCAGCAGGAACAGCCCAGTCAGGCCGACCGTCGTCAGAACCGTGATGACGAGACCCACCAGGGTCCCGACGAGCGAAAAGGTCACGCGCGCGGGCTCCCGTCAGGTGCCCGGGGTCGCTGCCTCGGGAACCACCGGATCGTAACGGAGGCGGAACGGGACCGGGAGCCGGGAGTTGGTTTGGGCCGGAATGCCCTCAAACTCGAGCGGCGTGGAGCAGCCACCGCACGCCACCGCCGGCCGCAGGCGCCCCAACGTGATCGAGAGCGCGATCCCGACCTCGATCTGGGTGGGCTTTGAAGGGGCTCCTTCGACAGCGACGCGCAGTTCCGCCAGGAGCCGCTCATCGTCCCGAGAGAGGGCGGGTTCGGACGTCATCCATCCGAAAAGCGCTTCAGGGACTCTTAAGCCCAGCCGGGCGAGAAGTAACGCCTAGCGGGTGGTATCTTCGGCCGCTTCCGAGGCCGCCGAGCCACCAGACCCGGGCTTGGGGGCCTTCTTCAGTATTTCACCGCTGATCTTGTCGAGTTCCGCCATGAGGGAGTCGATGTCCGGCTCCTGCGCGGCGGCCCCTGCCACGGCGGCGCCACCGGCGACCGCTGGGGGGGTCGCGCCGACGTCATCGGGCGTCTCCACGTAGTTGGCCACGGGGGCGGCCACACCGCCGGCTACGGCCCCGGCGACGAAGGGGGCGGCGGAGGGGGGTGACGGGGGCGCTGGCCCACTGCCCGAGGCTCCCGAGGGAGGCTCCCCGTCTTCGGCCGGCGGCGAGGTCGGCGGCCGGCGCCGGAACAAGAGAACACCGAGGATTGAGGCTAGGATCACGACGACCAGGACGACTCCGACGATCCACCAGGGGAACGGGGTGGAGGAGCCGGCCGGGCACGCGCCGTATTGGCAATTGGACTGGGCCGCTACGGCTCCAATGGTAGGAGCCAATCCGGCGGCGACGACCGTGCCGAGCATTCCTGCGCCCAAAGCGATGGGCACGAGGCGCCGGCCCCACTGAGTCTGTACCATTCTAAAGTGCCTGCGGACGGAGCTACGATGTCAACCGCCCTATGTAAACCTGCGCAGGCGAGGGCTTGCCCCATCCAATCGCCCCTCCCGCCATCGGGAACCCGACCCAGTTGTTTTGAGGCTACGAATCGGTTGCGCGAGCGATGGCGGTCCCCTACCTGGGGGTGTTTGGCGTCCTCCTCGTGGGGTACATGGCCTACTCCTTCTGGGAGCGGATCGACCCGAGATACCCGATCGCGGCCGGCCTCCTCCTCCTGGTCGCGACCGCCGTGACGGAGGAGTTGGGCGCCTCCGCCTCCGCCGACGTCCTCGCGGAATACGTCTTCCTCCTCTTGGGAGCGGGTGTGGTCCTCCTGCTCCTCGAACAGCTCCGGGGCCGGCGAAATCGGCCCGCGACCCCGCTACCTCAGGGGTCCGCGCACCCGGAAGAGCACTCGACCGACCCGTCGCAACAGCGGGATCTCCCTACCCAGGAGCCGCTCGATCACCTCGAGCAGCAACCGGTCGCCCTGGTCGACGCTCCGGGTGGCCATGACGACCAGAAGGAACAGGCCGGCGACGGCCAAAGCGAGGATCGGCAATAGGTACCACGGTAGGACCGGGTGCAGCCAGGCCACCACCGCGAGGAAGGCTCCGGCGGGGATCCCCGTCAGGGCGAGCGGGAGGAGCGAGTGCCTCCGGAACGGGTGGATCCCCGAGATCACGGCGAGCTCGAGGAGCGGAAGCCCGGCAGCCGTGAAGGCGGCACTCGACCACGCGACGGCCGAGCCTACGCTCCCGTAGTGGGGGACCAGCCAGAACGCAAGGCCCACATCCACGAACGCGGCGACCACGGAGTTGTACGCCACGAGCCGGTTCTGACCCAAGGCGACCTGGGTGGCGCTCCCCGGTCCGAAGAGGGTCGTCGCGAACGCGCCGACGACGGTGATCTGTAGGGGTGCGATGACCGAGGTGTAGTGCGACCCGTAGACGAAGAGGAGCGACTGGCTCGGGAGGAAGAAGAAAAGCGTGAACAGCGGGAGGGAGAACAGGACCATCCATTTCGTGACAGTCGCGTAGGTCAGCTGGATCGAGTCGCGGTCGCCGTCTCGGAAAAACCGGGTCGTGACCGGTAGGAAGATGTACCCGACCGCGCCGATACCGACCTGGAGCAGTCGCGCGAGCGTCACGGAGGCGGAGTAAGCCCCGACCGAGGTCGGAAAGTACAGCCCCAACACGATCGTGTCGCCGTTGCCCGTGAGGCTCGAGAGGATCGACGCGAGGAACAGAGGGGCGGCGAAGAGGAGGAGGCGCGGCATGGCTCCGGGCGCATGCGGCCCGGGAGGGAGCCGTCGGGGGAGTCGGAACGCGAGGTAGGCGACCGTGATCAGGAGGACGACCACGCTCGCCGTCGCGTAGGCGATGAGCGTGTATCGGAACGTGATCCCGCCCGGCTGCGCGAGTCCGACCAGGAGGAGCCCAAGGAAGATCGCGGGCGTGAGGATCTGGATGAGGAGGGCGTTCGGGGTGACATCCTCGTATCCCTGGAAGATCGAGGCGATGAGGTTCGCTCCGATCGCCGACGCGACCGCGATGGAGAGGAATTGGAGGGCGATCCCGATGTCCACCTGCCCCAGTCGGGACCCGATGCTTGGCCCGACGAGGAAGAGCGTGACGGCGAGGACCGCCCCCGCCCCCTCCCCCAGAAGAAGGGTACCGCGCACCATCGTGCGACGTTCCGAATCGGAGGAGGCGAACGGCAGGCTCCGGGCGATCGCGTTCGGCAGGCCGAGGGTCCCGAACGCAGAGAGAAACCCCGCGAGGGTGAGCGACCAGGAGAAGGCGCTCCATTCGTCCGGCGAAATGCTCCGGACGACGAGGACCCGGGCCCCGAAGGTGATCGCGACGAACAGGAGCGTCGCCACCAACAGGAAGAGGGTCCCGCGGGTGACGGTCGACAACCCCTCCCGCGTCCGATCGCTCGAGGGAGAATCCACGTTCCTCCCCTAGCCTCCGGGGCCCCGCGGAACGGTAAAAAGGCACCGACCGAGCGGCACGGTTCTTGTAGCAGGAGGGGGCTCGGAGCTCCGTGAGCGTCCCGGGTCCCTCGGGGACTGTACTGGTTCTGGGTTTGCTCGGGCTCGCGGCGGCCTCGACCGTCCTGGGGGAGGGGGTCCGGCTCCTCGCGGTTCGGTGGGTCGGCTCCTGGAGAGACCTCGAGCTGGTCGAGCGGGGACTGCTCGACTTCTTCCTGGGCGGGGCCGCCCTGTACCTCCTCGCGGCCCTCCCGATCGGAGGGTTCTCCCTTCCGACCGTCGTCGCGGTCTTCCTCGCGGGCGGGGCCGGAGTGGGGTATGCGCTCCTTCGGGCGGTCGGCTCCCACCGCCGGGTCCTCCGCCCCACGATCGCACGCCTGCTCCAGCCCGCGGTGCTCCTCTCGCTCCTCAGTGGCCTCGCCCTACTCGTCTTCGAGGTGGTGGTCGCCGTGCCCGTGGGGACCGGGAACACCTACGACTCGAGCCTTCTCACATTCTACACCGCCCGCCTTCTCGCGGGCCACCAACTCTCCTTCACCTTCCTTCCGTCCGCCTCCCTCGGGATCCTGTACCCCCAGGCGACCACCGCCTACCTGGGAACGGCCCAGCTCCTCCTCGGTCTTCCCGGGGCCCGGACGAGCCTCCTCCTGACCCCGCTCTTCTTCGGTCTCGCTCCGATCGGGGGGTTCGTCCTCGGACGGCGTCTTTTCTCGGGCGACCTCGGCGGTCTCGCCGTAGCCCTGCTGCTCACGCTGACCGCGAGCTGGAGTCGCGTGCTCGTGGGGGGCAGCAACGACTTCGTGTTCGCCTTCCCCCTCGTGCTTTGGCTCGCCGGACAATCGATCGGGTGGATGCGGACCATCCCGACGCAGGCCGACGCCCTGGGTTTCGGGTTGGTGCTCGGCTACTCCGCGGCTCTCAACCCGATGGGGGCGGAGTGGCTCGTACCAGCCCTCGTGCTTGCGGCCCTCTTCGTCGGTCCCCGGTTCGCGGGGTCGGCGCGCCGATGGCTCGCCCGTTGGGGAATGGCCGTGCTGGCCGCCCTCGTTCCCCTCGTTCCGACCTGGTACGTCGTGGCGCGAGGTCTCGCTTCTCCCGGATTCGTTTCGGGGGCGGGCGCGCGCCCCGGGGTTTCCGAGGGCACGGAATTCTCCCGGTTCGTAGGGTGGGTGGACCCCTACCTGTTCCGTCCTTCGGACGTATGGCTCTCCCCGGTCCCATTCCTCCGGGCCGAACTCGCGATCCTCCTCACCATAGGACTCGCCCTCCTGTTGTTCGTGGGCCGGGCGACCCTCGGCCCTCGTTTCGGGGCGGTCCGGGCGTTCCTGGCGGCGGGCCTCCTCGCGACGTGGGGATTGCTCGTGCTCAGCTGGGTCGGGTCTACGGGCGGGAACTGGGCGATCCTCGTCAGCCTAGTGAGCTCGTCCGAAGCCTCGATCTGGCTGTTCACTTTCTACACTCTACTCGCGGCCCTCCCCCTCGTCCTCGTCCTCGAGTGGGCGGTCCGCGCCAATCGACGCCCCGAGGTGGTGCCTCCCGAACCGGCCCGCACCCCGCTCCACCGGGCGGTACGTCTGCGGGAGACTGCCCTGGCCGTGCTGCCCGTGGTGCTCGCGCTCCTGATCATCCTCCCGGGGGCGGCCCTGACCCCGACGCAACTGCCTCCCGTCCTCTCGACGCTCTACCACGACTTCGGAAACGTCACCCCGGCCGAATTCGCCCTGCTCGAGTACGCGGGGAGCCACCTGCCGACCGGCGCCCGGGTCCTGGTGGCGCCGGGGAGCGCGGGGGAGTTCTTGCCCGCCTACGACCCGTCGGCGGTTCTGCTCTACCCGATGCTTCCGGGATGGAACGAGTTCAACGCGTCGTACGCGCTCGTCGTGAGCGAACTGACGAACGCTACGCTCGAACCGGGGGGGCACGCCGCCCTTCGGATACTGAACGTCCAGTACGTCATCGTGACCCCCGCCAGCACCGTGCTCTGGCCGGCGTTTTCTCCGGCCCCGCTTCCGAGCGCCTTCGGCATCCTCATCTACGTGAACGAAGGGAGCTCCCTCTGGGAGATCCCCCAGCCCGCTCCGTCGGGTCCGCCCGGTCCGGTCTACTAGACGAACTCGTCCAGGATCGCGGTCCGGCCTTTGATGCCCGAGGGCTGGAGCGCGAGCGGTCCGGCCGCCAGCACCTCCTCGAGGTCCTCGTACGTCGGCCGTTCCGTCTTGTAGAACAGGCCGATCGGGATCTTGTCGCCCCACTCGAGGGACCGCTCGAACGCCGCGACGATGTTCGCGGGGTCGTGTCCCGCGCTCTCGAGCTTGTAGACCCGCTGGCGGAAGAAATCGAAGGTGTTGATCTTGTTGTACGTGACGCAGGGGCTGAAGACGTCCACGAAGGCGAACCCCTTGTGCTGGATGCCGCCGGCGACCAGGTCGGCCAGTTGCTTCACATCGCCCGAGAAGCCCCGTGCGACGTAGGTGGCCCCGCTCGCGAGAGCGAGGGCGATGGGGTCGATCGGGTGCTCGATCACCCCGGTCGGGGTCGACTTCGTCTTCTGGCCCATCGTCGAGGTCGGGCTCGCCTGACCGGTCGTCAGGCCGTAGATCTGGTTGTCCATCGTGACGTACGTCATGTCGACGTTGCGCCGCATCGTGTGGACAAAGTGACCGACCCCGATGCCGAACCCGTCGCCGTCCCCACCAGTTCCGATGACCGTCAGTCCGTGGTTCGCCCACCGGATCCCCTCGGCGACAGGCAGCGAGCGTCCGTGGATGGCATGGAAGCCGTAGGACGAGAGAAAGTGCGGTAGGTTGGACGAACAACCGATCCCCGACACGATGACGACATTGTGGACGGGGATCTGGAGGCGCTTCACGGCCATCTCGACCGCGGCGACCACGCCGAAGTCCCCACACCCGGGACACCAAGTGGGCTTGGTGTCCGATTTTCCGATGAGGGGCAGCGCGCTCCCCGTCGGGGTCGGCATCACCCGTGCGCTACTATCCGCCATGGTTCATCTCCTCGAGCCCCCGAGCGACGATCTCGTGGGGATAGAAGGGTTCGCCGTCGTACTTGAGCAGGCGACTCGTGAGGTGCACCCCCGATTCGGCGCGCAGGAGTCGGCCGAACTGGCCAGAATAGTTCGCCTCCACGAGGAGCGTGCGGTGCGCGCGTCCGAAGGCGAGGGTGACCGCGGAGGGGTCGAGGGGATAGACGGTCGGGAAGTAGAGGAGGTTGGTCGGATGACCTTGGGCCGCGAGCTGGGCCATGGCGTCCCGGATCGGGCCGACCGTGGACCCCCACGCGACGAACGTCAGGGGCGCGTCGGCCGGTCCCTCCCACACGAGCGGCTCGGAGTTCGCAAGCAACCCCTTCAACTTGCCCATCCGCTTGTCCATCATCCGGGTTCGTTCGGCGACCCAGCGGGGGATACCGGACTTTGTATCGGACACCAAATGCCCCTTCTCGTCGTGCTCGTCCGAGCCCGCGATGAACTGGAGGCCGGCCTGGCCGGGGAGGGCCCGCGGGGAGACCCCGGAGTCCGTGTACCGATAGCGCAGGTACTCGTGGCCGTTCGGTTGGACCGCGAACAGGCTGGATGGCTCGAGGTCGAGCGGGATCTCGTCCCGGTCGACGGTGAAGTGGCTCTCCGAGAGATGCAGGTCGCTCGCCAGCAAGATCGGGGTCTGCCACGCCTCGGCCAGCTCGAACGCGCGGATGGTGGCGTGGTAGGCGTCCTTCGCGTGCGTCGGCGCGAGGATCGCGCGGGGGAACTCTCCCTGCCCCGCCCCGAGCATGAGGTTGAGGTCGCCTTGCTCGGTCTTGGTCGGGAGTCCGGTCGAGGGACCCGAGCGCTGCGACTCGACGACGACGAGCGGGGTCTCCGTCATCCCCGCCATCCCGAGCGCCTCGACCATGAGGGAGAAGCCGCCCCCGCTCGTCGCGGTCATCGCCCGGACGCCGCCGAACGACGCGCCGATCGCCATGTTGATGGCAGCGATCTCGTCCTCGGCCTGTTTGACGACGATCCCGAAGTCCTGGGCATGGGCGGCCAAGTAATGCAGCACCCCGGACGCCGGGGTCATCGGGTACTGGGCGAGGAACTTGAGTCCCGCGGCGGCGGCACCCAGCGCGATCGCTTGATTGCCCGTCATGAGGAGCTTCGCGGCCCCCGCCTTCCGGACGGCGTGGTCGTTCGCGCTCGCGTGGGTCTCGGCGAAGTGGTAGCCGTCGGCCGACGCACCGAGGTTCCAAGTGACGACGTCACCGGCCTTGCGCCCGAACGAGTCGGTCAGGACCTGGTGCAGGATGTCGAGCGGGATGCCGGATAGGAACGCGGTGGCGCCGATCCCTCCGGCGTTCTGGAGGATCGACTGGCTCGTGTGCTTCCGGGCGAACTCGAGCGTCGGCACCGGGAGGGCCGTGACCCCGGCCGGAAGTTCGCTGGCAGAGACGGCGAACTTTTCTGGGTCGAAGACCACCGTGCCACCGCGGCGGAGACCGGCCGCGTGTACATCGACGGTCTGCCGGTCGAGCGCGTAGAGAATGTCGAGACCGTCACCCTGGGAGTGGGGGCGCCCGTCGCCGGTGCGTGCCTGGTACCAGACATGCCCGCCGCGGATGACCGACTGGTAGGCGTTGAGGCCGAACACATGGAGACCCATGCGGGAGAAACAACGGGCGATCGTCTCACCGACCGAGGCGATCCCATCACCGGCCTGACCTCCCGACCGGACTGAAAGTTCATACATCGGCCGTTCGAGGAGCCATCGGTATTAATCGGTTGTGCGGTGCGCCCTCGATGACCGAGCCCGGAAGCGCGACGCGACGCGCGACGGCCGCGGCCGGGCACGCCCGGTTGCTGCTGTTCTCCACGGCGCGAACCGCGGTCGGAAAGGGGGCTCTCGACTGGCCAGTGCCGGCCCAAGGGACTCCGGTCCGCGAGCTTTTGGACGAACTTACCCGCGCGCACCCCGCCCTCAACGCGATCCTGGCCCACAGCCGCATCTTCCACGACGGAGTTCCCGTGTTCCGCCTGGACGAGCGGGTCCGCGCGGGCGACGAACTGGCGGTCCATCCGCCGTACGGAGGAGGGTAGCCGTGTCCGTCCGGCTGAGCTCTCGTCCCCTCGTCCCGTCTGCGGCGTACCGGGACCTGGAGGACCCGACGCTGGGGGGTGTGGTTCTCTTTGCTGGGAGGGTCCGCGCGGACCCGACCGAGGCGGGTACCGTGCGCGCGTTGATCTACGAGACGCACCGGGGACCGGCGCTTCGGGTCATGGAGGAGCTCGAGAACGAAGTGAAGCGGCGCTTCGGTGCGGGACGGGCGGTCGTATGGCACCGCGTCGGTCGCGTTCGGGTCGGGGAGATCGCGGTCATCGTCGGGGCGGCGTGCGGCCACCGCGAGCCGGCGTTCGAGGCGGCGCGGTACCTGATCGAGCAGCTGAAGCGGACGGTGCCGGTCTGGAAAGAGGCGCGAGCACGACCCGGGCGTCCACCGCCACGACCCCGGCCCCGACGCCGCGCACGATCAACGGGTTGAGGTCAAGCTCGGCGACCTCCGGTAAGGTCACGGCGAGCTGGGAGACCCGCTCGATCGCCTCCGCCAGCGCGTCGAGGTCGCTGGGCGGTTCTCCGCGGACCCCTTGCAAGAGCGGGAACGCCTTCACTGACTCGATCATGTGGCGGGCCGAAAGGGGCCGGACCGGCGCGAGCCGGAACGTCACGTCCCGGAGCACCTCGACATAGATCCCACCGAGGCCGAAGACCACCACGGGCCCGAACCCCGGATCGCGCTGGAGCCCGATGAGCACCTCCTTCCCGCCGCGGATCTCCGCCTCGACCTCGAACCCCTCGAGCCGGGCCTTCGGAGCGCGGCTATGCACGGTCTCGGTCATGGTGCGGACCGCGCCCCGCACGGCGTCCGCATCCTCGAGGTGCAGCACCACTCCACCGACCTCGGTCTTGTGCGAGATGTCCGGTGAGGTAACCTTGAGAACGACCGGATACCCGACCTCTTCGGCGGCCGCGACCGCCTCCGTCGCATTCCGCGCCCGCCGGGACGCGGCGAACCGGATCCCGAACGCCTCGAGGAGCTCGCGGGCCGCATACTCGGGAAGGACCGTCGCGCCGGCCCGGTGGGCGCGGGCGATCACGGAGCGGGCCGCTCGAAGGTCGACGGGAAACTTTCGGACCTCGGTCCGGGGCCGGTTCAGCCAGCTCCGATAGCGCGCGAGGCTTCCCAGTCCTTGGATCGCCTCCTCGGGGAACGTGAAGGATGGAACTCCGCCGGACTCGAGCTGCCCGACGGCGTCGGCGAGGTCGGTGAGGCCGAACAGGCACGCGGCGACCGCTTTCGGGCTGCGCGCATGGGCCTCGAGGATCGCCCGGGCGACCGCCTCCCCGGTCAGGGTGCCGGTCGGGGTCGCGATCGCCAGCACGCCGTCCGTTCCCGGCGCGTCGAGCAGGATCCGGAGGGCCGTGCTGATCTGAGCCGGTTTCGCGTCGGCCGTCATGTCGAGAGGGTTCGCGAGGGCCGCCGAAGGGGAAAGGATGCGGGCGAGCTTCGCCCGCTGGGATTCCGTGGGCATCGGCAGTTCGAGTCCGTGGCGAACGGCTGCGTCGGCCGCCACGATGCCGGGGCCCCCCGAATTCGTCAGGATGGCGAGCCTCGGACCGTCCAGGTGCAACCCGGCCGCGAAGACCTTCGCGGTCCGGAACAGCTCGCCGATCGAGTCAACCCGTTGGACTCCCGATTGCTCGAAGAGCGCGTCGAAGAGCTGGTCGCGCCCGGACTGGGCGAGCGAACCGGTGTGGCTGCGCGCAGCCCGCTCCCCCGCCGGAGTTCGACCGCTCTTGATGACGAGGACCGGTTTCACCTCGGTGACCTCGCGGGCCGCCTCGAGGAACTTCCGCCCGTTGGCCAGGCTCTCGACGTAGAGCAGGATGACCCGCGTGGCGGGGTCGCGGCCGAGCGACCGGAGGAGGTCGTTCTCGTCGACCCCGGCCCGGTTCCCGACCGAGACGAACTGGGAGAATCCGATCCGCTCGGCGATCCCGTACTGGAGGATGCCCGCGCACAGCGCGCCGCTCTGGGAGACGAACGCGATGTTCCCGCGGGGCGGGAGGCTCTCACTGAACGTCGCGTTGAGGCTGACCGCCGGGTCGGTGTTGAGGAGCCCAAAGCAGTTCGGGCCGACCAGCGCCATCCGGTACTGTTGGGCCACGCGGACCAGTTCCTCCTCGAGGGCCACGCCGTCGCCTCCGACCTCCCGGAACCCGGACGAGATCACGATGACCCCGCGCGTGCCGGCGCGGCCGAGTTGACGGACCACGTCCGACACGACCCGCGCCGGCACGATCACGATCCCCAAATCCGGGGCTTCGGGCAGATGGCCGACGTCGGGGTAACAGTGGACGCCGGAGACACTGGACGAGGAGGGGTTCACGGGGTAGACGACTCCCCGGAATCCGGCCTGGAGGATGTTGCGGAACAGGCTCATTCCGACCGTGCCCGGCCGGTTCGAGGCACCGACGACGGCGATGGACCGGGGAGTGAACAGTTCCCCCAGCCCTCCGGAGCGGATCGAGCTCATGCTACCGTTTCCCCGGCGGTGGAGCGCCGGAGCCTCCATAATATAGACCCCTCGGCGTGGAGCGCCCCATGCCCCCCGCGGAACCCACACCCGCCGGCCGACCGACCTCCGCCCCGGCCGGACCGATGCGTCGTGGCCCGCCGGGCAGCGTCCTCCAGCGGATGGAGAAGGGACAGATCAAGCACGTCGTCGCGGTCGGGAGCGGAAAGGGTGGTGTGGGAAAGTCCACCGCCACGGCGCTGCTCGCGACCGAACTCCGCCGCCGCGGCCTCGCGGTGGGGATCCTCGACGCCGACATTACTGGTCCTTCCATCCCCAAGTTGCTAGGCCTCACCGGACCGCTCACCGACCGGGGGGAGGGGATCGAGCCCGCGACTTCGCGCACGGGAATTCCGACCGTCTCCTCGCAGTACATGGTCGAGGACGAGAAGACGCCCGTCATCTGGCGGGGACCGCTCGTGACGCGCCTCATCACCCAGTTCTTCGGAGGGGTCCACTGGGGGGCCCTCGATTACCTCCTCATCGACATGCCGCCCGGTACGAGTGACGTCCCGCTCACGGTCTTCCAGACCATCCCGATCGACGGGATGGTCTTCGTCGTCACCCCGCAGGACCTCGCCGCGCTCATCGTCAAGAAGGCGATGAACATGGCGCGGGAGCTGCACGTGCCCCTCCTCGGGCTCGTCGAGAACATGTCCTTCCTTCGCTGCCCGGACTGTGGAAAGCGGATCGACCTCTTCGGGGCCAGCCAGGTCGCGCAAATCGCCGAAGAGTACGGGATCCCCGTCCTCGGCCAGATCCCCGTCGTCCCCTCCATCAGCGGGCTCGGAGATGCGGGTCGGCTCGACGAGCACACCGGCCCCGAGGTCACGTCCCTCGCTGATGCCTTCGTCCGCTCGATCGACGAGGCTACGAAGGGGTCGACGACGGTCCTCTGACTTCGCGAAGTTTCGCGAAAGGGATCGACTCCACCGCGATGCCCTTCCGGCCCAACGCGGCCGCGAGGCCGGGCAGGTGGGCGTCCCCCACGACCGCCGCGATGCGGCCATACCCCTGAAGGCGGAGGACCACGAGGCGCTCGGCCATGTGTTCGTTCCGCTCGTCCAGGAGCACGCGGGCGAGCGTGGGGCTGGCGAGGCGCAACTGTTCCGCATAGACCTCCGGAGACGCCGCGTACCGGTCCATCTCGCGGGTGACGAGGCGGGTCGGCAGGAAGAGCGCGACCGCCGCCCCGACCAGCAACTGGACCCGCTCCTTGAACGGCATCGAACGGACGAGGCGCATGACGGTGAGCCGGAGGGGGTCGTCGATCAGGAACAGCGGCAACTGTCGTTCGCGAGCCACCAGGGCGGCGACCTTCATCTCGGCACCCGCCTCCCCTCCTCCGAGCTCGGAGCCGAGGCGACGTTGGACCAGGGCCCAGAGGCGCGGCAGGAGCGGCAGCCCGCTCCGGTCGCGTGGGTGGGACGCGGGGGCGAAGAGCGACCCCGCCCGCTCGGGGTCGAGCTCCACCGCGACACCGTCGAGCACGCGATCGCCCAGGATGACGCGCAAGGGGACGGAGAGGTCGATGACGTGCGCCGCCCCGAGGAGCAGTATAGGGGACTCGGTCGTCCGGGCGTACATCGTACGACGGAGCCCACCGGTCGCTATCTGCCTTTCCCGCGAACGGAGTCGGCAACCCCCAAATAGGGGAGGGAGGTCGGACCGGGCGATGGCGTGGACGATCTTCAGCGTGCCGTCCTCCAAGCGGGCCGAGCTGGATGTCGCCCTCAAGGACGACCTCGTTTCCCGCCAGAGCCACACCCTCCGGGACGCCGCCGCGATGGGCGGGCCCTCGGACCAGACCTACATCCTCATCGATGGGTCGACCGAAGGGGTCGCGCGCGCGAACGAGTTGCTCGGGAAGGTCGGAACGTCCCTCCCGCCGGCCGAGGGAGCGATCGTGCACCAGCGGTTCCGGGACGACGAGGACGCGGCGTCGGCCGGCATGGGACTCTTCTTCACCGAAGAGTAGACGCCTACTCGTTGGACGGCGCGTGCGACGGCTCGAGGTCTTCCCCGCCGCCGAAGACCCGCTGGCATCCCTGGTAGAACGCTTCGAGGCCGGTGCCGTCCTTGGAGGAGGTCGTGATGAGCCCGGTCAGCGAGCCCATCGACTCGAGCGCACGGAAGAGCTCCGTGGACAGTTGCGTGTCGGGCGTCGCGCTCTCGGCCGTGACCGCCTCGTAGAGCGACCCCGGCTCCTCGGACCAGCGCGTCATGCGTTCGAGTTGCTCGGGGGTCAGCGCGTCCGCTTTCGTGAGGACGTTGACCATCGGCAGTCGGAATCGGAACTCCACCGTCGCGCACAACATCATCAGCGAGACGAACCCACCCGGAGTGCGGGCGAGCGCCGGGTCGAACAGGAACGCGATCGCGGACCGGTCGCCGCTCAGTGCGTCGACGATCGCCTTCGAGGCCTCGCGGAAGGCGAACAGCTCGATCTGGCCGGGCGTGTCGATGAGCACGTAGTCCGACTTGAGCTCCTGCACGGCCTGCTTCACGTCGAAGATCTTGAGCGCGATCATGTCGGCCGCCGCGACCTGGGCGCCGTTGGGTCCGAGGCCGTACTCATCCTGGATGTCGGCGAGCCGCACCCACTCCCGGATGTCGACATCCGGTTCGAAATCCGTCCCCTCGAGCCCCGGGTCGAGGTTGACGACCGTGGAGTCGTACCCGGCGTTGCGGAGCCACTCGGCGAATGCGCGAACGAATGTGGTCTTCCCGGCGCCGGCCGTTCCGGTGAAGTAGACCGTGCCCGGTTCCTCCACCTACTTCTTCCCCCCGGAAGCTCGTCGACGGGCGAGTTCCCCGGCGAGGGACCGAAGGAAGGTGGCCTTCGTGGTCGAACCCTTCTTCACGACCTTGACCCGCCCGTCAAAAGCTCCGGCGGTCCGCGGGTACTGTTTTCCGGACTCGAACTCCGCCTTGAAACCGAGGTGGACGGCCGCGGCCACGATCTCCTCACCCGTCAGATCGACCAGCGCGAGGTCGGCCGGGATGCGGCGACCATCCTTGCGGGAGTGCTCCCGACCGAGATAGGCCGGATACACGTAGAAGTGATCGGGCATCGTGGGCCCGTCGGCACGCTTACGCCGAGCCGGACGCAGCCGCAGGGAGCCGGACGCCGTTCAGGACCCCGTCCTGACCGGGGCGGGAACGTACGCGGACCAGTCCGAGCTCCGTCTCGAGGATCGCACCCTTCGTGATGATATTCCGCTGGACGTAGTTCGGGTTCGCCGGGTTTCCCCGAACGGTCACGATCTTGGTGTTCTGGGTCTTCTTGGTCGCCGGGTCGAAGACGTTGATCGTCTCGACCGTGAGGATGCGCATCTTGATGTTCGCCCCGCGGACGCGGTACCGCTTGACGATGTTACCGCCGAGCGTGGCCGACTGCAGCTCCCGACCGATCTCGAACCGTCGCTTCTTCCGGATGGGACGAAGACGCCCACCGGTGCGTTTGCGACGAGAGCGGCCCTGCCAGATACCCATACGACCCTGCGGAGGTCGGGCCGACCGGGGTAGCGTATATGACGTTTCTCGACGGGGTCACGGGCGCCGTTCGTGCGAGTGGTCCTCTCCGAAGAGCCACCGCCGGCCCCCTGGCCATCCCTCGTCGGACTGGGTGAGGATCGTCCGGTAATACTGATTGATCGGACCGACGCTGTAGTCGACCGCATCCCTCGGTCCGAGGACGTAGTTCGCGATCGCGGCCCACCGGTACTGGTCCCGCATTTCGGCGGCGCTTCCACCCGGGCGCGGGTGAGCGTCCAGGAGTTCCGGCCGATTCATGAGTTCCCAGGTCGATGCCGGCAGACCATCTTCCTGCCGGAAGACCACGTTCGCGCACGGGTCGACCGTGCCCCAGACTCCCCCACGCCACGCTTCGACCACCGAGTGGCCCCCGTAGGCCCGGTCGACATCCTCAAGGATCACGAGCCGGGCCGGGATGCGGGCGACCTGGAGCAGTGCCGCGGTGACCCGCGCCACGTCGGTGCACCAGTCGGAGCCGCGCGCGATGATCTCCTCCTCCGATCCCCCGAATTTCATCTGCTCGAGTGCGACCGAGTCGGCCGGCGCCAACTCGGAAGCAAACCGAACGACTTCCGCGACGCGTCCTTCGACCGTCCCGCTGGCCGGGGAAAGTCCGCGAACGATGCGTTCGAGCGTCGGTCGCATCCCGGCCGCGTAGGTCACCTCGGTCGGGGTAAAATTCCGGTAGAGGTCGACCGCGGTGATGGGCCCCACGCGGACCATCTCGTTCCAGATCTCCCGGTCGACAGAGCCGGGAGGATGGGGGTCGTTCTCGAACATCGCCCGGTAGGCGGGCGGCAATTGTCGCGTGCCGCGATGGTCGAAGTAGGGATCCACGGACCGCGCCCTCCCTCGGGGTGACATGGGGGAGCGTTTCCGCGTTAAAGGAATCACGCCCCCAATCCTACATACCGGAGCGGGAGGTGGTCCGGCCGGCCTTAAGCCCCGCCGACCTCTTCCGGCCCCGGAGCCCCGGCCGGTGCATGAGGGTCATCGGAGTGGACGAGGCCGGCCGCGGGAGCTTCGTTGGTCCGCTGGTGGTGGGTGCGTTCGCGGTCGAGGACACCGCGATCGAAGCGATCCGGGCGTGCGGAGCGCGCGATTCGAAGTGCCTCTCGTCGGCGGCGCGGGAAGAGGTATACGCCCGTCTCCGGCCCTTGGGGGCCCTCGCGTCGATCGCCCTCAGCCCGCGCGCGGTGGACCGGGCGGTCGAGGTGGGAGGGCTGAACGATCTCGAAGCCGACACGTTCGGGGACGTGATCCGAAAGTTGGGGGGAGACGAAGCCCGGGTAGACGCGTGCGACACGAACGAGGCGCGCTTTGGCCGCCGGGTCGCGCTTCGGGCCGGTGGGGCGATCCGAGTGGTCTCGTGCCACCACGCGGACCGGGACGATCCGGTGGTCGGCGCCGCCTCGATCGTGGCGAAGGTCCGGCGCGACCGCGCTCTCGCCCGCCTGCGGAACTTGCTCGGGGACGAACTCGGGAGTGGATATCCCTCGGACGCTCGGACGATCGAATTCGTCCGGGGCCACCTGGCCCGGGAGGCCGCCGCCCCCACGTGGTTGCGCGCCTCGTGGTCTACGATGACAAGGGTTAAGCAAATCCGTCCGACTGTCACGCTGGATCGATTCTACCCATGACCGTCGAAGAGACGCTCGCCGCCTTGGTCGAGCGATTCAACCGTCACGCGGAGCGGACTCCGGCGATGGAAGAGGAGTTGCAGGGGATTGAGCGAACGATCGAAGTGCGCCTCAAGGACGGCGGGACGTATGCCGTGGACCTTCGGAAGGGTCGTTTGGCCGACCTACGTTCGGGCTCGCCTCCGAAATCCGATGTCAAGATCATCACAGATGTCGCGACCTTCCAAGGGCTCGTCGCCAAGGAGATCGGACCGATGAAGGCCCTCGTCACCCGACGCCTCGCGATCGAAGGAAGTCTCGAGGACAAGCTCCTCTTCCGGAAACTCCTCTAAGAGTCCCGCGGGCGCTCGGACCGGCGGTCCGGGTCTGCGACCGTCGGTGACAGGTGTTGGACGAAGAACTCGGCTGCGCGGCCGTAGGCCGTCACCTGATTTTCCCGGCGCACAAGTCCGTGCCCCTCGTTCTCGAACCGAAGGAATTCGACGGGGACCTTCCGTTCGGTGAGGGCCGCGACGATCTGCTCGGCTTCGTAGATCGGCACCCGGGGGTCATTCGCCCCGTGCACGACCAGGAGCGGGGTCCGGATCTGATCGACGTGGTGGAGGGGCGAAATCGACTCGAGGAACTCCCGGTCGCGCTCCAAGCTTCCATACTCGTCCTCACGGACCTTGCGGCGCCACGGACCCGTCCGCTCCAGGAACGTCACAAAATTCGCAATGCCGACGATGTCAACGCCGGCGCTCCAGATCTCGGGGTAGGTCGCGAGGGCCGAGAGGACCATGAACCCGCCGTAGCTTCCGCCGACCACACCCACCCGCCCTCCGGACTTCTCGTCCTCCGAGGTCGGGACGGCCGCTCGTACGAGATCCCGCAGGTCCCGGACGGAGTTCATGCGGAGGCGGACGTCGTCGAGATGCACGAAGGTCCTCCCGTAGCCGAGGCTTCCCCGGACGTTCGGCACGAGGACGCGAAACCCTTCCCCGACGAAGAAGTGGATCAACGGAGCGAACGTGGGGCGGGCTTGGCTCTCGGGGCCTCCGTGTACCACGACGAGTGTACCCCGGGGCGGCTGGGTCGGTACATACTCCCAGTAGTCGATCGATACCCCATCCTCGGCGCCAAAGGAGCCCAGTTCGGGAGAGAAGGCTGCACCGGGTCGGGGAAGTGGGCTCGCGGTGATCGGCCGGCTCTCCCCGGTAGTCGGGTCCAGCGCGAAGACCTCAGTACCGACCTCGGCCGAGCTCAGGTCGTAGAACAGGTGCGTGCCGTCCGGGCTCCAGGTCACCGAATCGACGACGCCGGGCTCGGGAAGGGGAAGGTTCGCGAACTCTGCGGACGCGAGGTCGTACACCCAGAGCGCGCTCCATCCGCGTTCGTTCGTCACTCCGGCGAGACGTCGCCCATCGGGCGACGCCCGAAGTCGCTCGACGTCCCCGGGGAATTCGCGGATCACCTCCGCCGTTCCTCCCGACAGGGGGTACCGGACCAGTGCGGTGAACTCCCGGTCCGGGTTCGTGGCCGCGTAGACGTCCGACCCGAGGAGGTCGGCACTGAACACTTCGACCTCGCCCGCATGGGGGTTCAGGTGACGCTCGACCCCGTGATCGAGTACGAACAGGTCCGTGTCGAGGTTCGTGTTGGAGCGTTCGAGGAGGGCGACCTCCTCCCGCGCGGCGAGGACCGAGACGAGGGCATCCTCCTGACGAACGAGGCGCCCCGGGGCCGCCGCCTCGACGTCGCACTCATAGACGTCGAAGAATCGAACGTCTCGCTCGTTCGAGGAAAACAGGAACCTTCGGGCATCCCGCCACGCTCCCGGCTGGTGGATCCGGTCCGGTCGGTCGGTGAGCCGGCGGATCCGCTCGCCGTCCTCCCCGACCAGGGAGAGCTCCCAGAGCTCGTTGCCGCCGCGGTCGGTGGCGACGACGACGCGCGGGTCGTGGTGGGAGGGAAGGACGGCCTCGACGCGCTCGTCCGTCGACCAGAACGGGTGGAGGTTGCCTCCGGCAGCGTCGACGGTCCACACCTTCGGGACCCCGTCCTGATTCGATAGGACGAAGAGCGTCTTGCCATCCGCGCGGATCCGTGGATTCCAGGAGCGGGGATAGGCAAGCCAGCGCTCCAAGCGGGACGCCAGCGAACCCGGCATGGACTCCGTAGGTTCCATCTCCCGCGCGGGAAGCGCTGGCCTTAATCGTAGTTTCGCTCGGAGCGTTCCGGATCTCGACCCGCCCAACGCTCCCGTCGGACCCCCCCCGCCCGTTCCAAGGAAACTCTCTTCAGGGGCCGCGCGGAACCGAGTTCGATGCCCCGTCATCGACCCTCGCGCTCGTCTGCCTCGCGTCCCGCGCCGCCGCCGGTGGTGGAATGGCCCGGCGAAGTGCCAGGGTTCACTCGCGGCCGAAAGACGGACCGCTACCGACGGGTCGGGCTCGAACTGGACGTGGAGCACGAACGGTACCGGCCGGAGCCGGTCGCGCTGCTCGCTCCCCTCACGTCCCTCCTCCACGAGCGGGAGGTCGAGGATGCGGAGGACCTGCTCACGATGACCGCCCAAGTGTTCCGCGCGGTCGCCGCCGTCGGCTTCCGCCAGGTGGATCATTGGGAGGCGCGGCCCGGCGGTTGGCTACCTCTGCCCGAGGCCGCCCACACCCGGCTCGCGGAACCGGTCGCCCACCTCGTCCGAGCGCTCTCCGACCCGGCGTGGGCGTCGGTGGGCCAGGCCCGGCGGTTTGCGGCCCGCCTCTCCGGGCCGGACCGAGTGCGGTTGGACATTGTGGTCCGCCGCGTCCATCGGGAACGGGTCCACGCGGTCTCGCTGGACCTCGGGGGAAGGATCACTCGGGGTTCCGTCGAGGACCTGGTCGCGCGGATCCATCAGCAACTCCCCCTCCTTCGGGCGACCGTGGCCGCGGTCGAATCGCCGATTGCCGCATCCCCCCCGGTCCGGCGCCGGTAAGCGATCGCGGGCCCGAGCCGTTCAGGGCAGGAAGACGCACGCGGCGATGCAGACCCCGTAGTGGTCCATCGGGATCGACAGCTCCTCGGTCCGATAGTGGATGCGGCGGAGCTCGACCCCGCGGAAGTGCGCGATCTCTTCCATGCGCCACTTGAGGAACTCCTTCAGCGAGCGCTGCGTCCCGTGGACATGCCCTTCGGCGACGTAGCCGCCCTGTCCGTCCGTCCGGAACCCGTACGCGATCCCGGCGCTCACGACCTCCCCTTCGCCGCCTCCGAAGCGGGCGAGCACGGCGTGGGTGATCGCGCCCCGGGGCATCTTCGTCCGGTCGACCTGGCGGATCCCGATCGGCAGGACGGACGAGACGCTGACCAGATTCTGGTCACCGATCCCCGCCTGGAGGAGCGCGAGGTCGAACGCGTTCAATTCGCTCGTTTTGTTGATCCCCTTTCCGCTGGTGACGAAGAATCGGGTCGGGATCGGGACCAAGGTCCCCTCGGTGACAGCTCCTCGGGCGGGCACGGTCCGGCTGAGGCCGGGCGCTCCTTAAAGTTTGGGCCGAGGGCGGCTACACGATGATGGCGTGACGGCGGCGCATCGAGGCCTCGCTCTCCCCGTGGGCGGCCATAAGCTCGGAGATGAGGCTGTCGGTCAAGAGCAGGCTCGCCCCCTCGAAGATCGTCCCGAGCGGGGCGTAGCGAGCCCGCTCGGAGTCGTCGGGGAGCTCGATGGCCAGGAGGACCGTCGCGGTGTGAGCGAGCTTCGACGAGGAGCGGGCGGTGAGGACGACGAGCTCGGCCCCTTCCCGGCGCACGATGTTGGCGACCTGGATGCTGGAGTAGCTTTCGCCCTGTCCCGAGATGATGAAGACGACGTCCCCCTTCTTGACGATGGGCGTGACGCTCTCCCCGATCACATAGGCCGTGAGACCGGTCTGGACGAGCCGCATCGCAAACGCGCGTCCGATGATCCCGCTCCGGCCGGCCCCGTAGACGAAGATCTGGGGCGCGTGGCGGAGCACATCCACCGCCTGGCGCACGAGGCTCGGGTCGAGCCGTTCGAGGGCCGCGACCACGCGGTCGGCGATGTAGCGCTGGGCTCGTAGGTAGACCGGTGGGTTACCGGTGCGAGGGGCGGGCATGCTTGCGCACCTCCGGCGGTTTCGGACGGCTCCGGTTCTTGGACGGCCGGGACGCGAGGTGCCGCGCCGCGGGAATCGGCAGGGGCTTGCGGGCCGGAGGCGCCTTGCCGTGGGACGAGCGGGCGGGCGCGATCAACGGGACGACCCGGGGCTTCGGGGGAGGCGCCTTGGCGGGCGGGGGTGCGTGGAGCTTCGTCCACCGCTTGGTGAGCGCACGCTCGTAGAGGAGCTTCATGTACATCGCGTCGTGCTCGAGGAGCGGGGAGCTCGAGATGACGCTCACATCGTAGTCGCGTTCGGACAGGAGTTCGGCGAGCGGGTCGAACCGGACCTGGCCGCGTTTGATCGGGGTGAGCCGGAATTCGCCGGGGCCGTAGAGTTCCACGCCGGAAAAGTGCGCGTAGAGGGGCCCGTCGGTGGCGGCGACGAACTCTTTGATCACCGGAGCGATCGTCTCCGCGTTGTCAAAGATCGTCCGTTCCCGGGCGGCGAGGTGCGGGACGTTGAAGACCGGGACCGTCCCCTTCACCTTTCGAACGAGCTCGAGTACCTCCTCGCGGGAACCGAAGACGTCGGGGTGACCGCTCGGCTCGATCCCGAGACGGACCTGACCCTTCGACAAGGCGCGCAGCCACGCCGCGAGGTCGGTCACGATCTCGGTCAGTTCCTGGACCGAATCCGCCCGGGGTCCTCCACCGTAGAATCCGAGGTGGGTCACCGCGAGTCGCGCCCCGAGACCGTGCGCGAGCACGCCCGACCACTGGATCTGGCGGGTCGACTGCTCCCGTGCGTCCGCCGAGCCGAAGAAATCGACGTAGTACGGCGCATGCAGGGTCAGGTCGACGTCGAGCGCCCGCGCGAGCTGCTTGGTCAGGTCCAAGTCGGTGTGGTCCTTGGCGAGGCTCCAGGTCAGAGTGGTGAGCGTGTCCTTGCGCTTCAGCGGGGTCGTGAACGCGGAGGCGAGGGGAGGGGTCGTGATCGGGTCGGCGGTGCCCAAGTTCACGACGAGCTGTTGGAGGAGGTCGTTCGGGATCTTCCCCACCTCCTCGTCGAAGACCGTGCGGGTCAGCGGGTTTACCTTGATGAACTGGACTTCCATGGCCGTGAGGCCGAGATGGTGCACGTCCGCAATTCCATCGCGGAGCGTCCGCCCCTTGCAAGAGAGCGGGATCCCCGCGGGTCCGAACCGAATCAAGAGTAAACAGACCTCGAAACAGGCGGCGACGGCGCGGAAGGGGCGTAAAGAGTGAAACTATATAGCGGGGCTCGGGCGCGCCTTTGAGACGGACCGGGTGTCGTCCGGGGCCATTCCGTGGAATCCGCGGGCGATGATATACGTCTCGGACGAACCTTCGCGCGACGCCGGCGGTTTGGTCCGGCGCACCCGGTCGAACGAGCGTTCGACCTCGGCCTGGAGCGGGTCGAGGAGGTCCCCGTCGAACACCTTCGCGACGAACGTCCCCCCCTTTCGTAAGGCGGCGTGGGCGAGGGTCAGGGCGTCCCGAACGAGTCCCACCGACCGCGCGTGGTCGGTCGCGTACGCGCCGCTGATCGAGGGCGACATGTCCGAGAGCACGACGTCGAACGTGCCCTCCCCCAACCGGGCGGGTAGACGGGCGTCCCCGACGCGGGCCCGGACGAATTCGACCCCTTCGATCGGTTCCACCACGCGGGGGTCGACGGCGACGACCGACCCCTTGCCTCCGACCCGGTCCCGGGCGACGAGGGACCAGCCGCCCGGCGCCGCCCCGAGGTCCAGGACCCGGCCGCCGCGGTGGAGGATGTGGAATCGTTCGTCCAGATAGGACAGTTTGAAGGCCGCCCGCGACCGCAGTCCCTCCTCCTGGGCGGCCCGGTAGTACGGGTCCTTCCGCCGATCGGCCGCGAAGCGACGGCTCATGACCGACCGAGACGAGCCGATTACATAGCGGTGGGGCGGGTCCGGCGCAGGTGGGGCCGTCCGAATTTGAATCGGAGTCTCTTGCACCCCAAGCAAGAAGGATGGTCCAAGCTACCCCACGGCCCCGAACCGCGCCGGCGGCGCGCCGACCCGACCTAGTTAGATAATGATTGCTTGGGCGCCCCGCCCGCTAGTGGACATAGAACCACGCGGCGAGCCCAACCCCGACGATGATGGCGGTGTTGAGCAGGGCGAGCCAGAAGAACGCCCAGAGGTCGGTCGTTCCCTCTTCGGGCGTCATCTCGGCCGGCGGGGAGGAGCCGCCGGGGTACGGCGTGTAGGGCGTCCGGTAACTCGAGGTGGGTCGCGTCATGCACTCCGCGCCGGAACGACCCGAACGGGGTTCTTATGGCTTCGGTTCGAGCCTGCTTTGGGATTTTATTCCCGAAGAAGGAGTTGATGCAGGGCACCGCTTCCCCCATCGTTCACGTTCCACCGGGTGCGAAAGGTTCGTGGCACTGTCTCTCCATTCCGATAATGAGGGCCCGCGACGCGCCCTCGTTGTCCCCCTCGGCCCCCTACGGGCAAAGCGACCCGTCCAGGACCCCATCGAAGGGGAACCCGAAGGCACCGAGCTCAACCCAACCAACCCTGCAGTGCGGGGACTCATGGCCGACTTTCGTCTCCTGGTCAATGTGTGCCTGCGCGAGTTCTTGACGAGCGGAGTCACGTCGAGGGCGAAGATATCGCGATTAGCCCGAACTAGAGCGATCGAGTCGAGGGTGACCGGAACGATCGGGCTGGCCGCGGCGGACATCGCTCGCTCGCTCGCTGCGGGACACCGACGCCGAGTTCGAGAGGGAAGGGTCCCTCGAGTTCCCTACGTTCGAACTCCTTTCGTCCGAGTTCCCGAGGAGTCCTTTCACTTTGACCTCGAAACCGGGAAGCTCCGGTTGTCCGTGCGTCCTGGGGAGTGGACTTCTCTGACCCTACCCGTTTCCAACTACCTTCGGTCCGCTCTGAATCGTCCCGATCGTCGGGTCACTCAGGTGCATATTGGGTTGAATCGAGTCGTGTTCATCTGCGCCCAGACCCCGGCCCGCCCGTACACCCCGACTTCGTTGGTCGCCCTCGACACGAACGAGTCCTCCCTCGACGGTGTGGAGGTGGAAAGTGATCGTGCGACGTTCGTCCGGATCGCCTTCCCGGAGATTCGGGAGATCCAGTTCCGTCACGTCTGTCGCCGTCAGTATCTCGGGAATAAGAAGGCGCACGATCGACGGCTCTCACGCCAGCTTCTAGGGCGGGAGGGTGCCCGAGAGCGGAACCGGATCCGCTCCCGACTCCACGACCTAACTCGCTCCTTGGTCGACCAGCTCGCGAAGCATCGGGCGGTCCTCGCGCTCGAGGACTTGACCGGTCTCCCTCGACCTCGGGGGAGGTCGGTGAAGGGGGGACCGCGTCGGGCCGGTTCGAGGAGCTTTCGTCGGCGACTCTCCAACTGGCCGCAGGGGGAGCTCCACCGACAGCTCCTCTACAAGGCTGAGGATCGGGGGTCCCGATTGTCTGGCTCAATCCCTATCGTACGTCCAAAATCTGCCCGAGATGTGGTGAAGTTTCGGAACACCGAAGAAGGGTGGGGACTAGGTTCGACTGCAGGAAGTGTGGGTGGTCCTTGGACCGCCAACTGAATGCGGGTCTGAACCTGGGCATAGCTGCTCTGCGGAGAACTGCGGAGCTTGGGGGTCTTCGACTTGATCCCGACGCCCTTTCCAAGGAGTTGGTGATGCCCCTCTTCGGGTTGGTCAACGGCCGACCCGCACGGGCGGAGCGGACGGGAAGGGAACGATTTGACTCGAAGGGACGCCCGAATGGGTAGGTCTTCGAGTAAAATCCCAAAACCGTTCGAGCCCCGTCTAGGCCGCGAACCACGGGAGACGAGCGGCCGGACCGGTCGGCTTCAGCACGAGCAGGTGCAGGTTGGCCCCCGGGTCGCCGGGAGCGTACGAATCCCGGAGCGCGAGCTGATAGAGGAGGAACAGGGCGTCCTCGTCCGAGCCGACCCCGAGCGAGCGCTGCACGTCGATCCCGAACCGGTGCTTCAAGTGGACGAGCATCTCCTCGAAGTCGACCGGGGTCGAGCCGTCGGACGACTGCGCGCGACGGAAGAGGCCGACCACGACCCCGGTCGCGACCCGGAGGACCTCCTTCGGAGGAACCGACCGGAGGTGGAAGTGGGGCGGCGGGTTGGCTCGTGCCTCGTTCGGCACGACGAGGATCGACACCTCGTGGTCGATGGTCGAGCCGGGCGCGCGGGACAGCCGCGCCCACGCCGCCTCTGCCGCGGTGTCGTTCGGCACGACGAAGATCGCACGACGGGTTTGGGGGGTCCCCCGGACCACCTCGACCCAGCGGTCGATCCCTGCATCCACCTCGCCGCGGGCTCCCGGGACGTACACGGGGAAGGTTCGGCGGGGTACGCCGGATTCCTGGACCCAGAAGGACGCCTCGGTGATCGGCTCACGCCGGGTGGGAACCACCCGGGAATACCCCATGCGCTTCAGTACATTTTCGGCGTCGCGAGCGTGCTCGCCCGCGGCTCCGACCCGGCCGGAGTCTGACATCGCACTCTAGAATGACCGCTTCTCGGCTTAAGCTCCACGCCCGAACTAACTTGCAGGTGACGCGACCTACGGGCGCGGTCCCACGCCCAGATGGAGGAGCGGGGCGTTCAGGACGAGGGCGACCACGATCCCGAGAAGGTACGGTCCGGAGTAGATGAACCCCCGGCGGGCCCGGCGGGGGGTCACCTCCGTCCAGAGGGGGGCCGTGAACACGACAAAGAAGGCCCCCAGCGCGAGGATCGCGACCGCGACCGGCCAGGCGATGGTGCCGAGCAGGATGACGAGGACGGCGGCCGGAAGGAGGAGCGCGGCCGAGACGACCACGACGCGGGCGGAAAAGGCGACGTCGTCCATCCGGGGCAGCATCGGTAGTCCCGCCCGGGCATAATCATCCTTCAGGAGGAGCGCGAGGCTCCAGAAGTGCGGGGGCGTCCACAGGAAGACGAGCAGGGCGAACGCGAGCACGCCCGGGGTCCAGTGGCCCACGGCGGCCGCGCCTCCCGCGAGGGCGGGAGCGCTCCCCGCGAAGCCCCCGATGACGATGTTCCAGCTCGACCGTGGTTTCAGCCATGCGGTGTAAACGACCACGTAGGTCAGGGCGCCCGCGAGGATCGAGATCCCGGTGAGCGGGTTGAGCGTGAGCGCGGCTCCGCCCACGCCGAGTGCGACGAAGAGGAGTCCGACGGCGGCCGCGGTCCGAGGGAGCACCCGGTCCGCCGCAAGCGGCCGGCTCCGGGTCCGCTTCATGGCCCGGTCGCGGTCCCGCTCGAGGTAGTGGTTCAACATCCCGGAGCCGGCCGACGCGAGCGCTCCGAACCCGACCACCAGGCCGAGTCGGAGCCAATCGATGTTCGACGGGTCGGCGAGGAAGAACCCGCCCACCGCGACAAGACAGATCAACAGCGTGATGCCGGGCTTGGCGAGCGTCCACCAGTCGCGGAGCGGGGAGCGGGGGGCGGCGGTTGCTTCGGCCGGAGACGACACGGCGGTAGGACCTCGCCGGTGGAGCGCGGGGCTCGCTTAGCCTTCCCGGGGGGTCGCTGAGACCCGAGAGGGGTCGCTCGGGAACGGGTGGGGCGACCGGGCCGGGTCGGGGTCGGGAGGTGGCGGACTCTCTTCGAGCGCCCGTCGCGCCCAGCTGACCCAGCGACTTGGCATCTCCCGGAAATTCGCGAGCAGCGCCAAGAGGAGGAGAATCCCGAAGAGGGCGGTCGCGATCCCGAGATGGGCGATGACGAGCGGCGCCTGGAGCGCGTTCTTGACGACGAGGCCCCCGAGCAGCGCCTCAGACACGACCAGGCCGAGCGAGAGCACCGACAGGCGCAGGAGCGCCGGGCGCCGCCGTTCGAACGCGCCGGCGAGCACCCCCAGCACGAGGACGCTGGAGGCGAGGAAGAACGCCATCACGCGGTGGCTCCACTCCACGGCCGCCCCTCCCTGGAAAGCGGGCAGGAAGTTGCCGTTCCCGTAGCAGGAGGGCCAGCTCGGACAGGCGAGGCCGTTGCCGCTCGCCATGACGTTCCCGCCGAGCAGGATGGTGGCATAGCAGAGGACGACGGCGAAGATGGTGGCGCATCGAAAGAGGTCGTGGCCGCGCACGGTGACTCCGCTACTGTCCTTCGGCGGCCGGAACCGGGGCGATCGTCGTCGCCGGTACGGCGGTGGGCACGGGCCGCGGGGCGCGCGCCGGCATCGAGTGGGGGAGGGGGGCCGGCCCGGTCATGCGGATCGCGAGCTCTTCCCCCCAGGGATCGGAGGTCGTCACGCGGTCGCCCGCGAAGTAACTGTAGACCATGTTGAACAGGAAAACGAGTTGGCCTATACCCAGGATGTACGCACCGATCGTCGAGGCGAGATTGAGGGCCTGGAAGTTCCCCTGCCAGAGGTAGGTGTAGACGCGGCGGGGCATCCCCTCCGCCCCGAGGATGAACATCGGGAAGAGGAGGACGTTGACCCCGACGTAGGTCAGGAGGAAATGGACCTGCCCGAGGCGTTGGTCGTACCAGCGGCGCGTGATGACGGGGTAGTAGAAGTAGATCCCCGCGAAGATCGCCATCAGCGTTCCGCCGAGCAGGATGTAGTGGAAGTGCGCGACCACGAAGTACGTCCCGTGGTAGAGGTAGTCGATCGGGACCGACGCGAGGAAGAGGCCCGACAGGCCGCCGATGACAAACCCGGTGATGAATGCGAGGCAGAACCACATCGGCACCGCCATCCAGATGCGGCCGCCCCAGAGCGTGGCGATCCAGTTGAACGTCTTCACCGCGGACGGGACGGCGATCGCCATGGTCGCGAGCATGAAGACGAACCGGATGTTCGTGTCGATCCCGGTCACGAACATGTGGTGCTCCCAAACGGCGAACGAGAGGACGGCGAAGACGCCGAGCGAGATCGCCATCGCCCCGTATCCGAAGATGTCCTTGCGCGCGAGCTTCGGGATGATCGTGGAGACGATCCCGAACGCCGGAAGGACCATGATGTAGACTTCCGGGTGCGCGAAGAACCAGAAGATGTTCTGGTAGAGCAGCGCGCCTCCGAGGGGCGTGCCGTTCGCGGCCGCGAGGATGTGGGTCCCGAAGTTCCGGTCCGAGAGGACGAAGGTCAGGGCGATCGAAAGGGAGGGGAGGGCGAAGATGAGGAGGACCGAGTTGATGAGGGTCGCCCAGACGAAGAGCGGCATGTTCCAGTAGTGGACGCCGGGGGCGCGATGCTTCAGGATGGTAACGAGGAAATTGACCGCCCCCAGCATGGAAGAGATCGTGAGGATGTGGAGCCCGAGGATCCAGAGGTCGGGGCCGTACGGGTTGGACGGAAGGCTCTCGAGCGAGAGCGGGACGTAGCCGGTCCAACCGGCATACGCGTTCGACAGGATCAGAATGACCCCCGCGGGCGGGATCATCCAGAACGCGATCGCGTTGATCCGGGGGAGCGCCATCTCCTTGGCCCCGATCATCGAGGGGACGAGGAAATTCCCGAACCCGGCCAGCGTCGGGATGACGAACATGAAGATCATCAGCACCCCGTGCATCGTGAACAGGGTCGAGTAGACGTCCGGCGTGATCCCCAGCGTCGTCTGGGGGTCGTACCCGAGGCCCTGGACGAGCCCGAGGTCGGTGCGGATGATCGTGGCGTAGATCCCGCCGATGAAGAAGAACAGGATCCCGACGCCGATGTACATGAGTCCGATGCGGCGGTGGTCGGTCGTGAAGGCCCACTTCTTCAGGACGCGGACCAGCCACGCGCCGTGGTACGAGAACGCCCAGAGGAGGAACCCGGCGAAGCCGACGATGACCCCGATGACGACGGCCGCGGTGGTGAAATCCATCCTCGTTCTCCTCCGTCACCCTGCGATGAGGGCCCCCAACAGGTACGCGATCCCCGCCGCGGCCGCAACCACGATCGCCCACCGGAAGAATCGGGCGATGTTCCGGTCGGTGACGGGTCCGGGCGGCGTCGGGTGGATGGTCCGGCCGAGCGGCCACACCCGGTACATCCGGTCGACGAGATGGAGGGCCACCGTCGCCATCAGGAACGAGAGCGCGAGCGCGAGCCCGAACGACTCCTGCGCGCCCGGGCTGGTCAGGGGCCCGACCCACACGACGATGTAGAACACGAGAACCCCGATCCCGAGGATCATGAGCGCGATGACCGCGGTGTAGAGGTCGAGGACCCGGTTCCGGAGATGGCGGAACTCCGCGGGCGTGAGCTCGGGCAGGGCCGACCCGGCGCTACTCAAAGAGCTCGACCCTCCGATCGGTGGCTCCGCGGTACCGGTCGACCCGATACAGGATGCCGGCGATGAACAGGAACGCGAGACCCGCGACGACCGCCCCGACCGGGATCGCGACGAGGTCCCAGAATTGACCCGCGAGCGCCCCCGTGATCCCGAAGACGATCGCCGCCAGGCCGACCGACCCGAGAACGATGAACCCGCCGAGGATCCACCAAAGGACCCCGGTCGTCCATTTCGGTTTCTCGGCGCTACTCAACGCCCCTCACCTCCGCGGCCGCGGCCGGGCCACCGGCGCGGGACGAAACGCTCCGGGGATAGTTGCCGGCGAAGGCGGACTTGCGGGCCGCGAGCCGTCGCTGGTAGCTGCGATGGTACCGGTAGTGGAACAGGGCGACGACGACCGCGTTCACGGCGAAGATCGGACCTAACGTCATCGCGATGGCCGGGTCCGTGATCTGGACACCCGGCGTCTCCCCGCCCCAGACGGTCATCAGGATGAGGAAACCGAGCATGCACGTGGCCAGATAGATGAAGAAGGGGCGGTCGCGGGGGTGCGTCCGCTTCGAGCGATCCAGGAACGGCAGGAAGAGGATGTAGACGAGGAGCACGTTCGTGACGCCGATAGCGATCACCGGAGTGACGCCGGCGAAATCGACGAGCTTGAACACCCAGAGGAAGTACCAGTCGGGCTCGGTCACGACCGCCGCGGCCGCGGTGTTGCCCACGTACGTCGGCAGGTTCCACGGCCAGAGGGCCGCGATGCCGAACAGGATCCCCACGTACAGGAGTCCCCACTTCATCGTGTAGAGGAGGACGTGCGGGATGAACGGCACGTGACCCTTCTCCTCCTTCTCCGTGAAGCGTCGACGCTGGAGCGGGTCGGAGGTCGCCGGGGGCGCGATCCCGTGCGACTCGAAAAGGGCAAAGTGGGCGTAGAAAAGGCCCGCGAGGGCGATCGGAAGTAAGATGACGTGGGCGTCGAACATCCTCGAAAGCAGCCCCTGGGAAGTCCCGTCGGCGAGGATGAACGGACCCAGGAGCGGGCCGACCGTCGGGAGGCGGAGGGCGAGGACGACTCCGACATTGGTCGCGTTGTAGGAGATCTGCGTGTAGGGAAGCAGGTAGCCGGTGAATCCCATCCCCATCGTCACGACCATGAGGAGCGTGCCGACCATCCAGGAGAACTCGCGGGGCGATTTGTACACCCCGACGTAGTAGCCCCGGAAGAAGTGGACGAACATGAGGAAAATCATCGCGTAGGCCCCGTAGAGGTGACTCGACAGGAGCAACTGTCCCATCGGGACCGAATTCACAATGTAGTACGTCGAGCACCACGCGGCGGGAGCGGACGAGAGCGAGCCGACCGCCTGACCGCACGCCGTGAGGGTCGGGTTCGTGCTGGGCTGGTAGTAGAGCAGCAGCAGGGCTCCCGAGATGATCTGGTAGGACAGGGCCACGGCGACGAAGGAGCCGGTCCAGTAGGACGGCTTGAAGGTGAACTCGGGTTGGGGGCGCAGGGCCCACTTCTTCATCGCGGTGCGGTCTTCGACGAACCCCCAGACCTTGTTGAGGGACCGATTGTACCACGAGGAGAACGACACCCGACCTCCTAACTGGGAAATTGACAGAGGATGACGGGGGTCTCTTTCACCAGTTGGCTCGTCCCGCCGACGCCGTAGTCGCCCTGCAACGAATTCAGGTGCCCGTTCACCGGCGGTCCGGTGAGGCTGGTCGCGAAGATGTTCCCGTTCACGTCGGTCACGAGGGTCACCTGCGGGAGCGGAAGCACAGCCGGTCCGGTCAGGTTCGACGCCGCGTTCGCGGGGTCGTAGGTCGACCCATGGCAGGAGCAGTGGATGTAGAACGGTTGGACCGACGAGTTCGGCGTGTTGAAGGTCTTCCCGGGACACTGGCCCGGCGGGTAGTACGCGATCGCGGGCGCGGGGCATCCCAGATGCTGGCAGATGGCGCTGAACGCGACGATAGAACCGTGGGTCCCGACCCCCCCCGGAACGTTCCACGCCCCCGGGTTCGAGTCGCTCGGAGCCTGTCCGTTTGCCGGGGCGAGGTTGAGGAAGAAGTTCGGCTCGTTGCGCAGCGGATAGTTGAAGAGGTACAGGCTGTTCGCCGTGACGTCGTACTCCGTCTCGACGGATTTCACCGTCAACGGCTTTCCGTCGACATCCACGAGCTGGGTCTTGGGATAGGAGCTCAGCCCGATGGTCGGAGGCTGCACGTACTGAATAGAGGCGGCCCCGAGTCCTCCTCCGGCGAGGACGAGCGCTCCGACGCCGGCCAGCTTGAGCACGTTGCGACGCGTCTCATCGACATCGTCGCCCGCCTCTCGGGCCGCGGCCAATCGTCGGACCTGGCCGATCGGGAAGTCCAGGGCACCGGATCGGGGAGGCAGGTAGGGACAGTCGGTGGAACATCCGGGTCGCTCGAACATCACAACGTCCTCCCTTCGGTGTCGGGGTGGGCGTCATCGGCCTGGGCTGGGTCCGGAATGGTGGCGTCCCCCGGCAGCTCGGCCTGGTCGCTCCCGTAGTAGACGGCGTAGGTGATCCCGATCCCCATGAGGATGACCAGGATCTCGGTCAGCGTGACGATCTGATCCGGGCTCAGGCTCATCGCGGACCCTCCGCCGGATCGGCGACCGAAGGGACGGTCATCGACCACGTCGCGGTCGGATACGACCCGGTCCAGGTGGGAGGGACAGGAACGGTCGGGCTGGGGGCGATCGGAAGCAGGGGCGCGGAAGTGACGGCCGCGGGGATGCCGCTCATGTGGGTTACAGGCGGGTCGAGGCCCAAGAGCGCCCCGCGGAGGGTGAGGGCACCGCCCGTCGGGGAGGGCAGGTCAGCCGCCTTCGTGAATTCGGAGAGGAGATCCTGTTTCAGGCGACCGGCGCGGCCGTACCACCGGCCCATCGTTCGCAGGACCTCCGTATTCCCCTTGCCGAACAGGAGGAACGCGGCCGCCGCGACGACGATCACCCAATCCACGTCCGAGAAGAGCGCCGTTTACCTCACCCCACTCCGGCCGGTGATGGACCGCGGCCGGGCCGGACGGAGGACCGCTCCCAACGACCGGCGAACCACGCGCCGCCGAGGTACAGCGCGATCATGGGAGTCGCGACCATCAGCATCGTGATGCCGGAGTTGTCGGGCGTGATCACCATCCCGAAGAGGAGCGAACCGATCACCGCGCCCCGCCAGTGCTTCTTCCACGCGGACGCGCGAACGAGTCCGAGCCGGGTGAGGGTGTAGACGAAGACCGGGAGCTCGAAGACGATCCCGAAGGCGAGGGAGTAGAGCAATGCGAACGTCACGAAGTCCTGGACCCCGAGGACGGGGGCGAGGCCCATCGCCGCGACGTACCGGAACAGCAGCAGGAAGGTGAACGGGGTGATGAGAAAGAGTCCGAGGGAGGTCCCGACCGCGAAGAGGACCGTCGCGGGCAGGCCCACCTGGCGCAGCAACTGCCGTTCGTTCCGGCGCAGCGCCGGCATGAGGAACGCCCCGATCTCGTGGACGATCCAGGGCATCCCGAGAATGAGCGTCAGCAGCAGTCCGATCTCCATCTGGATCAGGATCGAGTCGCCGACTCCCACATTGAGCAGTTCGACCCCGGGCGGGAGCATCCAGGCGACCATCGCCCGGAACACCTGCGCGGTCACGTTGTAGAACGGGCTCGGCCAAGGGTACCCGAACGGGATGGAGAGCCCCGCGAAGCGAAGTCGGATCGGAACGATCTCGAAGAGGAGCATCGCTCCGAACAGCGGCCCCAGCACGTACGCGATCCGGAACACACGGCGACGGGCCTCGGAGAGGACCCCCAGGATCCGGTCGAGATCGCCCATCAGTCACCCGGCCACCCCCGCGGTGCGGGCCGGAAGACCCCGCCCGGTCGATGGTGGCGGACTCCCGTCGTCTGGCTCGCGCATGCCTCGCCGACGAGGTTAGGGGGCTCGTCCCGCCGGCGCGGGGATTGCGGCCTTCGCCTGCTCCGCCTGGAGTTCCCGTTCCACCTCGAGGCGGCCCTTCTTGAACTCCCCGACGGAACGACCTAGGCTGTGGGCCAATTGAGGAATCTTGGTGGACCCGTAGAACAGGATCCCGGCCACCACGGCAATGATCAACCAGTCATCGATGGAATCGAACACTTTCTCTCCCGCGCGAAGCACCCGGGGTCGGACGATATGGCGTTCGTACGGGGTGACCCAACCTGTATCGGTAGTTCGGACTCGCAGTAGATAAGCGGCCTACGCGGCCTCAACGAGGATCGTCTCGTTCCCGGCCGCGACCGCGCGGTCGATGGCGACCGCCGCCAGAAGGCCGAGGCACGAAGCCCCCCGTTGCAGGAGGTGCGCCGCAGGTCGGGCCCCACCGTGCCCGAGCGCGGGGGTTCGGCCGACCGAGAGGGCGGGCGTCTCGTCTCCGAGGATCCCGCCGGCGTGGTACACGACGCAGGCGTCATCCAGCGACGGGTGCATGAGCGCCTCGACGACGTTCTTGAGCTGTTCTTTCAGTTCGGGTACGTAGGCTGACAAGGCCTCGGCCGTGGGGTCGTTGCGACTGGGGACCCCGTCGTTGAGCGAGGCGAGTGCCGCGCCGAACAACTCCGCGAGCTCTTCGAGCGCGTGGACGACCACACGCCACTCGAGCAGCTGGCGGGGATCGGGACTACCGATCCGCCGGGCGAGCGACCAGTCGCGGCTGGCGAGGAAGAGCTGTCGGACGAGGAGCGCCAGGACCTTGTTGCCTTCCTCGTTGAGGGTCCCGAGGCGCCGGCTCCGGCCATGCCGCCGCAGCACTTCTTCCATTTCCTCGAGGAACGCGACCAGGATCATCTTCATCCGGGCCACGAGTTGCGGCAGTCCGTACTTGGACGGGTCGATGAAGTTCTGAAGGACGATCCGGGTCGGCTCCTGCGCGACGACGGAAACGCCGAGCAGGCCCCGCGCCGCGTCGAGGAGTTCTTCGACCCGATCGGGGGCGAACGGAACGTCGCTTCGGATCTCGATCGAGTCGTGACCGACGCGGTAGGCGCCGACGATCAGGCGTTGGAGGACCCCGGGCGTGTCGAAGGAGCGGGCCTGCACGAGGAACGGCGTACCCTCGGGGGTGGAGCCCGGGACCGGCGCGGGCTTGAGGAACAACGTCCCGTCATCGCTCTGGTCGAAGACGATGAGGTCGCCCGGACGCAAGTTCATCGCTTGGGCCCACGGCTTGGGCAGGGTGACCGCGATCGACGAGTGGCCGGCCTTAAGTACACGCCGCTCCCGATTTGGTGCTGCCCACGCCACAGAATTCCCCTAACCTACTACGAGGTTCGTAGGAAGTAAGGGGGGGAGTTCTTGAACTTTGTGTTTGTGTTTGTATCAATGGGTCGGCGGCAGCGGAGGCCGGGGCGGGGGAGCTGGCTCCGCAGGAGTCTGGGGTTCCGGGTATCCTAGGCGTTCCGGCGGCATCTCATGGAGGGCGCCGCGGCGGCGACCGACGACGAATCCGAGCACGATGGCGATCACGGTAAGCGCGACGATCGTTCCCACGATGATGAACACCGCCGCACCTGGCCCGTCGTACGCCGCCGTCACGGTCAGGTTCGCGGGAAGTCCCTCGCCGAAGGCGATGAAGCCGAACATCCCTTCCGAGAAATGCCCCGTTTCGTTGCAGACAAACTCGTACCAACCCTTTGCTGGCGCGGGGAAGGAAACGGTCATAGAGCCCGTGTTCGCCGTCACCGAGAACGACGGGTGGTAGGAATTGAAGAACGCCTCGAGTTGGCCGGGAGTGTACGTGGACGGGATGACCCACCCCTCGCGCGAGGAGAGCGTGAACGTATGCTGGAGAGAGTCGCCGTTCGTGAACACGATCGTGTCGTTCACGGTGTTGTTGTTGTCCGAGACGTTCGCGATGAGGGAGGGGTCGAACTTGAACCCGCTCGAGGCACTCACGGCGAACGACGCGCCGACGGCCACCGCCACGCCGGCCCCGTGCGACTTGGCCACCGAGGTGCCGACGCCGAACAGGCTGAGGAGGAGGACGACGGCGAGGACGATGGCGAGCGTCCGCCTCCCCGGTCCGTGGTAGTCCATTCCGGTCCCCGACGCTCTGTGGAGCCGCGAAGCACGGGAGGGGCTCTTCAAAGCCCCTGCGTATGTACGGCTCGCTGGTCGCGCGGGTCGATCCTGACGTCCGGAATTTGCGAGTACGTACGCCGCCATTATGAAGCTCCTGCCCCACCGAGGTTCGGGCGAGCCGTCCGGCCGCTCGGCGTCCGCATCGATGGGGATCGGTTCCACGACCTTCGGCACTCTGGCCCTCTGGGGCGGCGGGCAGACCAACCTTCAGGAGACGAACGCACTCGTCTGGGTCATGCTGGGGATCAGTGTGGCCGGAGCGATCGTGACGTTTGGCTTCCTCGTCTACTCCGTCTGGAAGTGGAAGGACCGAGAGACGAGCAAGAGGCCGTATGGTTAACAGGCTCGAAGTGGCCTGGACCCTCGCGGTAGTCGTCCTGCTCGCCGGGGTCGCGGCGTACTCGACTGTGCTGCTCTACCACTTGGACGAATTGCCTGCGAACCCGACTGAGTACGTCACGGTCAAAGGACACCAATGGCTGTGGGAGTTCTGCTACGCGGTCAACGACACGTGCTTCAACTCCTCTTACGACGCGAGCACGAATACGGTGAGTGGCGGAGCGTTCTGGGCTCCGCCCGGGGCTCTCGTGGAGATCAACGTAACGTCGGTGGACGTGGTCCACTCGTTCAACATCCCCCAACTGGGAGTCCGGCTCGACGCCATCCCCGGCCGAGTCAACTCCTTCGCGTTCACGGTCCCTTCGGTGGCGGCTGGGACGGAGTACCTGATCCAGTGCACCGAATTCTGCGGCACGTTCCACGGCACGATGCGGTCGTTCCTCGTCATCACGTGACGGACCGGACTAATCGCCTTCGCCTGAGACCGGCGTGCGCGGGGCGATGCCGGTGTTTCCCGGCGAGAGGAACGGGCGAAGGACGACCGTCATGACGGGCGCGTGGCCGGTCCTCGAGCGCGGAAGCGGACCGGCGGTCGTCTTTCTTCACGGATACCCGCTCCATCACGGAATGTGGCAATCGCAGCTCGAATCGCTGTCGACCGATCACCGGGTCATCCTGCTCGACCTTCCCGGTTTTGGCTTCGCGCAGGAGGGGCCCGTGCCCGATTCGCTCGCGGGTTTCGCCCATCGCGTGGAGGAAGCGCTCGCCCCACAGGTCTCGGGTCCCGTGGTGATCGTGGGTCATTCGTTCGGCGGCTACGTGGCCCTGCAGCTCTTTCGGGATCACCCGAAACGCTTCGCCGGCCTGGTGCTGACAGATACGCGTTCGGAAGCGGACTCCCCCGAAGCGCGGGAGAAACGATTGGCGCTCGTCCGGCGGCTCGAGACTCCGGGGGAGACCCTCGATATCGACGCGACCGTGCGGGGCTTACTCGCGCCGGCCGCGTGGGACGCGGGCGGTCCTTTGGTCCACCGGGTTCGGGCGATGGTTGGGGAAGCCCCGGTCCCGGCGCTGCGGGGAAGCCTCACCGCGATGGCCGGCCGCCCGGACCTCACTCCTATCCTGTCGACGGTGGACGTCCCGACGCTCGTGGTCTGGGGGGAGGAGGATCGATTGATCCCTTCGACCCAGACCCGCTCGATGGTCGACCGAATCCGGGGCGGCGTGGGTGTGGGCCTATCAGGCGCCGGCCACCTCCCGTCGATGGAGACTCCGGGTCCGTTCGAGAGCGCGCTCCGAACCCTTCTCGCCCGAGTGCCGGCTCCCTGATCGCGCCCGGGTGAACCGAGGGCGACCTCTCAGTGGTGTTCGGAGGGGTCCTTCGGCGCGTCCGGGAACCGTCCCATGTAGGCCGAGAGGATTGCCGCGAAGAGGCCGACCCCCAAGAGGGCCGCGGAACCGACGAGGACCCAACTTTCCACGATCGCCGTGCTCGGCGGTCCCGGCTGCGGAGGGACGGGGACGCCGACGTACAGGAATCCCGTCATGCCGGCGGCGAAGTGCCCCGGCACCTCACAGATGTACTGATAGACTCCGGGTCCCGGGACGGTGAAATTGGCCCAGACCGTGGAGCCGGCGCCCCCGGCCAAGGTCACGCTCGCGAGCGGGGCGTGCTGCTGGAAGTAGCTGGTGAAGTTCGCCGGCGAGAGGGTGACGTTGGACTGGGAGGCGATCGTGAACGTGTGGCCGAAATTCCCGGTGTTGGTGACGAGGACGTCCAGGTTGAACGGATAGTGGGTGTCGTTGGCGGCGAGCGCGTCCGGGACGAACGTGTAGGAGTCGGTGGTGTTCTCGAACGTCTCGAGACCCGGTGCGGTCGAGGTGAGGTTGAGGAAGCCGAACATGCCGGCCTGGAACTGGTATGGGACGAGCGACACGAACTCGAAGCTGTCGAAGGCGGTGGACGCGTTGAACGCGACCGTCGCGTTCGCCTGGCCCCCCCCCGGCACGGAGACGTTGGCGAGCGAGCCGTTCTGGGTGATGTACTGGTCGATTTGGGCGGGCGTCCAGCTCGAGTTCAGGCGAACCCCGGGCTGCCGGAGGAGCGTGAACGAGTGCGCGATCGTCCCCTGGTTCACCAGGTGGAACGTCGCGCTGTCGCCCGCCGCGGCCGAAAGGAACTGGGGAACGAACCGTGGCGTGTCGGTCATGTTGACGACCAGC
This sequence comes from Thermoplasmata archaeon, assembly GCA_022750335.1. GTDB lineage: Archaea > Thermoplasmatota > Thermoplasmata > Lutacidiplasmatales > UBA184 > Lutacidiplasma. Next base: position 81,935 of record JAKIVX010000003.1, read on the forward strand.
GTCGTCGAGTTGAACGGACGTGCGTAGCCGACGGACGGGGCGTTCGGGAGATGCCCGAACGTGCCGGCGGCGACGGGGAGGCCGACGCTCGCGAGCAGCAGGGCGGCCACGCACCACGGCGCGGCCCGCCGCAGCGGGCGCGCGCGACGGACGGCGGAGGGTTCGTTCACACGGCTCCCAACGCTCGAGCGACCTGGACCCGCTTGATATCGGTGTGGTACGAATCGAGCGAGCGGTGGAGGACGAACGCGACCTCTGCCGACATGACGAGCGCCATCGTCCCTCCGAACGAGAGGGCCGCGAGGTCGGACCCGGGCGCGGCGACGACCGCCACCTGGGAGGCGATCATGAGGGCAAAGGCGACGGCGAGTCCGAACGGGATCCGAAGGTCGGTTGCTCCGAGGCTCGTCCGTACCGCCAACTGGCGGTAGACGAGGACGAACACCGACGTCATCAAGAGGCCCATCCCGGCGGCGCCCACGAGTGGGACGGCGACCACCCAGGGGGCGAGGAAGGCCGCCGCCGTGAGGGCGGCGAGCGAGCCGCGCGCGAGCCCGGTGAGCGGAACCCAGAGGAGGAGCGCGACCATGATGGCTCCCATCGACCAGTCGAACCAGAGGGAGGAGAGGCCGAGCGCGAGTCCGCCGACGATCGTGGTCGGAGCGTTGCCCCCGCCGACGGCGAACAGGACCCCCATCAGCACCTCGGAACCCACGGTGGCGAGTGCGATGACGGCGGGCCACACCCAGCTCCGGGCGTCGACCGCGCGGTCCCGGAACACGATGAGACTGACGAACCAGAGGCCGGCGGGTCCCATCATCATGAAGTTGAACGCGACCAGGACCCAGGTCCACGCGGTCGTACCGTTGGGGTCGATGAAGACCCAGAGGAGCGCCAGAAGGAGGATGCTGCTCCCCGCGAGGAGCGAAAGGCCGAACGTCATGGACGTAAGGGGGACCGTTCCCCCGGACCGTGGCAGGAGCTGGGTGAGGACGAAGATCGTCACGCCGACCATGCTGATCGCGACGACCGCGAACGGGAGGAAGGCGACGGTCAGGTCGAGCGGAGGCAGGAGATTCATCCGGGACCGGGACGAACCACCCGAGCGCCGCTCTTATGGCCCCGGTCCGAACCGGCGGCGCCGCTGGTCTACGGCTCGGAGAGTCCGGGCGGGGGCGCGGGTTCGACGCGCCGGAGGAGCTGGGTCGTGACCTCCAGGAGTGGATGGTGGGTGCTCCGGTCGATCTCGATGTCATCGACCGTACGCAGGTGATGGTCCTGGGCGACCCGTTCGAGCCCCGTCTCCTGGCGCGCGAACTCCTCGGGTCGGTCGCTCGTCAGGATGAAAGCCTGGAGCTGGGCGAGGCCCATCTCGCGGGCCGCGAGGGCCCGATGGTGGCCGTCGACGAGGATCCAGGTGTCGCCCTTCTGCAGAACCAGCACCGGTTCGGCGAACCCGCGCTCCAGCTCGTAGCGCCGGCCCTCGAGCTCGTCCTCGAAAACCTTCCACTGCGTCGGGGTGAGCCGCTCGATCGGAACGAGCCCGCGGTGGATCGAGAACGGGAGATGGTAGCGGTCCGAGAGGAGCGTCCGCAGCGTGTCCGCTTTCGCGGGCGAAGCCCGCTCGAAGTGCGACCGGACGATGTCGAGGTTGGAGAGCACGCCGCAGAGCCGGCCGTTCTCATCGATGATCGGAAGGTCCCGGAGCCCGTATCGGAACATGATCCGCGCCGCGTCGTCGAGCGCGGTCTGCGGGGAGGCCGTGATCGTCCCCGGTCGGATGATGCTCGAGAGGGGCTCGTTCTCCTCCGACGCGTGCCGCAGGAGCTCCTTCGCGCTCACGAACCCGACCAACTTTCCGGTCGCGTCCGTGACGGGAAGTCCGTGGTGGCGGCTCTTCGAAAGGCGAGCGATCGCCTCCCCGATGCGCGCGTTCGTCTGGATGTGCTCGACCTCGAGCACCATGTAGTCCCGGATCAGGACCGTCATCGGGGCAGCGGCGGGACTTCGTCCCGCAGGTAGGCCATGAGGAAGTGGAGGACGACGAGGTGGAGGTCCTCCGTGTGTTGCATGCTGTTGGACGGAACGACCAACGGGACGTCCACCAGGTCCTTCAGCTTCCCGCCGCCGATCCCGGTGAGCCCGATGGTCACGAGACCCATCTCCTTGGCGGCGCGGATCGCCTCGAGGACATTCGGGGAGTTCCCGCTCCCCGAGATCCCGACCGCGACATCCCCCGGGACCGCGAGGCCGCGCAACTGTTCCGAGAAGATCCGGGAGTAGTCCGCGTCGTTCGCCCACGCCATCACGCTCGGGACGTTGTCGTTCAGCGCGACGCACCGGAAACGTTTCAGCGCCGGACCTCCGGACCCGAGCGAGGGTCGTGTCCCCTTCGCGATGTCGACCACGAAGTGGGAGGCGGTGGAGGCGCTCCCTCCGTTCCCGAAGAAGTAGATGGTGCGGTCCTGCTCCCGCGCCGCGAGGAAGATCGGGGCGATGCGGCGCAGGGCCTCGAACAGGTAGGGGGCCTCGAGCGCGGCCCGGGTCTCGGCCACGTACGTCCGAAGATAGGCTTCGAGCGTCGGAACTTCGGTCATCGTCCCACGAACAGAATGCGCGACCCTTCCGGAGTGATCCGCACCGAGAGCCGTTGCATCTGCGAGAGGGCGGCCGCTATTTGATGGCTCCTTTCGGGGGGGTGGAGGAGGAGCAGGAAACCGCCTCCGCCCGCACCCGTGATCTTCCCTCCGTAGGCTCCGGCGGCGCGCGCGGCGGCGTACCGTGCGTCGATCTCCGAGGTGGTCACGCCGTCCGCGAGACCTCGCTTCAACTGCCAGCCCTCGTCCATCGCAGCGCCGAGCGCCGCCCAGTCGGCCCGCAGGATCGCGTCGCGCGCCTCCCGGGCCAGGTCGCGCATCCGCTCGAGCGCGTCCCGGTTGGTCTTCGTCCGCTCGCTCTGGGTCTTGAGGATCCCTTCCGCCCGTCGCGTCACGCCGGTGTAGAACAGGGAGAGATGGTCGGAGAGTGCCTCCCGGTGGACGTTGGAGAGCGGGATCGGCGACGCACGGACCGTGTCGTCCGGCCGGAACTCGAAGTGCTGGACGCCTCCGAACGCCGCGATGTACTGGTCCTGGCGACCCAGCGCCCCACCGAGGCGGTCGATCTCGATCCGGCAGGCTTCCTCCGCCAGCTCCGCCGGTCCCTTGAGGACCCCCCGGAAGGCGTGGAGCGCGTTCAGCAGCCCGACCGTGAGGGAGGAGGAGGAGCCGAGACCGGTGCCCTCGGAAGGGATGTCGGCGATGGTGTGGATCTCGAGGGAGTCCGAGACACCGGCGAGGCGCATCGCCTCCTTGACGATCCCGTGCTGCAGCTCCTCCAGCTGATCGACGTTCTCCGTGCGGGAATACGCGACCCGGATCGACTTGTCGAACTTCTCGTTGACGAGAACGTGGACGTATCGGTCGATGGCGGCGCTCGTCACCGCCCCGCCGCCGTGGTCCCGGTAGAAGGAGGGTAGGTCGGTTCCCCCGCCCGCGAAGCTGATCCTCAGCGGGGTGCGGGTGATGATCACGGCCGGTCGAGCGGCCCCAGCGCCTCTTATCGATTATGGAGGCGGCGGAGGCGGGTCGGACGCGTGGGTTGGGCGCGCGGGAGCCGCCCGGGAGCCGGCGGCGGCCCAGCGGGCGCGACGCCCGCCGTAAAAGCTCCGGGTGGTCGCGGCGAGGTCGCCGATGGGTTCGAGCCCGGGCAGCCATTGGGCGAACGCGGGGGCGCGCTTGTCCAGTATGATCGCGAGGCCTCGATCGTGCTCGGAGCGGATCATGCGGCCGCAGGCCTGGACGATCGACCGCGCCGCGGGCGCGTCGACCGTGTACTCCCAACCCCGGCCGGTCGTAGCGTCCAGGAACTGCCGCAGCGCAGTGCGCTTCGCGGTCGGCTTGGGGTAGGGAATGCCGACCATCACGACCGCCTCGAGTTCCTCGTCCGGGTAGTCGATGCCCTCCGCGAGCCGCCCCGCTGCGACGCCGAGGAGGACCGTCCCTTCCGGGTCCCGTTTCCACCCCTCGATCGACCGCCAGAGGTCGCCGGTGGGCATCTTCGAGAACTCGACGAACACGTTGCCGGGCAGGGCCGTCTGGAGCCCCGCGTCCAGTACCTTCTGGAGGAGGTCGAAGCTCGGGAAGAACACCGCGGTCTTGACGGGTAGGCAGGAGAGCACCTCGACCAATCGGTCCGCGAGCCGGGCGATCGCGTGCGGGTCCTGACGCAGGTCCTCGAATCGGGTCGAGACCGTCGTGTCGTAGAGGTAGCGGCGATTCTCGGGCGGGAAATGCGAGGGCACGTCCAGGAGCCGGGCCGTGCCGCCAAGCCCGAGGGCATCGCGGTACTCTTCGAGCGGAGCGAGGGTACCGGACAGATGGACGGAGGAGTGGCACTCGAGGATCGCTTGCGCCGGAACCGAGGCATCGAGCGAGTAGGCCTCGAGCGCCGGTCGGGGGGTTCGGGTGGCGACCTTGACGTACGCCGGAGGCTCGAGCTGGGGCCACGAAAGCAGCGTGAGCGCGACCGTATGGGCCCACGACCGGGGTAGATGGCGTTCCCGGCGTCGTTCCTCTCGGAGGTTCTCCCCCCAGGTAGCGAGGGCTCCGAGCCATGTATCCAGCCGGTGGGTGGTGCCCCCGAGAGCGGTCAGGAGCGCGTCCTCGAACACCGACGGGGGAAGGACGGCGTCGTCCTCGCGCGCGAGGGCGTGGACGAGCTCCTCGACCGCCGCCCCCACGATGTCGAGCAGTCGGGTCGCACTCGGCCCGTCCGGCAACTGGAAATCCCCGCGCTCCGCCACTTCGCTCCGCGCCCGGCGGACCGACTCCTGGGGAAGGGAGATCGTGTTCAGGTCCCGGAGATGGTTCGGGAGGTTGTGGGCTTCGTCAATCACCAGGTCGACCCGGTCGGGAGTGAGGCCCATCCAGTTGTAGAGGGCTTTGCGGATGTGGGGGTGGAAGAAGAAGGCGTACGGTGCCGTGACGAGGCGGGATTGCGGAATGAGCCGCTTGGCGAGCTCGTAGGCGCAGAGGTTCTCCTCGCGGCAGAACTTGTCGAACTCGTTCGGGGTCGGCAGCTTCGCGCCGAACCGCTCCACGATCCCCTCGAGGTCGGTCTGCACGACCCGGGCGTAGTAGGGGCAGCCGTCGAGGTCGGTCAGGTCGATCTCGCCGCCTTCGGGCAACTCGGGGGCGGGGACGAGCGGAGCTTCCCCGGCCATGGCCCGTTCGGTCGTCCGCTTGCGGTCCGCGCAGAGCTTTCCGTGCTCCTCGGCGGTGGCCCCCTTCACTTCGGCGACGTTCTCGAGGAGGAAGCAGCGACGCGCCCTTCCCTGGAGGCCGATCGCGAACATGGGCCGCTCGAGTCGGTGGGCGATCGTCCGCGCCTCGTGCAGGACCTGAACCTCCTGGGAGTGGGTGCGGACGAGGTAGAGGATCTTGTGGTCCGCCGCGGCGGCGTGCTCGAGGAGCGGCGCGAGCGTGGCGACCGTTTTCCCGCTGCCGGTGGGGGCGTTGACGAGGAGGACCCCGCCCCGTTCGGCGATCTCCGCGACCTCAGAGAGGATGCGGTCCTGCCCCGGCCGTACGCGGTAGGGGAACAGGTGGGAAGGCTCGGTGGCAGAGGTGGCACTCGGCGTAAACCCGGCTCCACGGTTCTCAGCCCGCGGTCGGGGTTTTAAGGTGCGCCTTCAGTGGAACGGTGACGGGTCCCGGGAGCTCGTCCGGGGCCCTATCCGTAGGCGTACTTGACGCCGTACGGGCCCCGCGGGAGGTTCCAGGTGACCGAGCCTTGGTCGCAGGCGATGTCGCACGCCCCGCACTCGACACAGTCCTCGTACCGGAAGACGAGACGGCCCTCGATCCGTTCGTAGCACTTCGCAGGGCAGACGAACGTGCAGAAGGAATGGGGGCACTTCGAGCAAATATCCGGCTTGACCGTGATATGGGCGTGGTCCTTCGAGTCGGTCACGTAGCGCAAGGTGCCCAGCCGACGCTTGATGTCGATGAGCCCGACCGGGGGAGCGGAGGACGGGGTCGATTCGGTCATGGGTGAAGGGGGCTCCGGACTAAGGCGGTAGCTCCGACAGGATCCGAAGATCGTCCCGGACGGCCGCGACGCTCGCGGCAAATGCGGTGCGCTCCTCCGGAGTGAGGTCGACCGGAACCACCCTCTCCACGCCCGCGCGGCCGAGGACCGCGGGGACCCCGATGTACACGTCGCGCTCCCCGAATTCGCCGTCCAGGTGGGCGCTCGCGGAGAGGAGGCGGTGCTCGTCGCGGGCGATCGCACGGACGAGCTCGGCCTGGGAAGCCGTGGGAGCGTAGAAGGCGCTGCCGGTCTTCAAGAGATTGACGATCTCGCCTCCTCCCTGCTTGGCCCGCTCCACGATCGCGGCGAGGCGGTCGGCGGGGAGCAGCTTCGTCAGAGGGACTCCCGAGACACTCGTGAGGGAAAGGACCGGTACCATCGTGTCTCCGTGGCTGCCGAGCACGAACCCGGTGACGTCCCGAGGCGCGACGCCCAGCGCCTCCGCGACGAACCAGCGGAACCGTGCCGTGTCGAGGGTCCCCGACTCGCCAAAGACGCGGGCCGGAGGGAACCCGGAGATCTTGCGGAACCAGTAGGTCATCACGTCGACCGGATTGGTCACCACGATCACGACGGCATTCGGCGCCTGGACCCGCACCGCTTCGGCGTGGCCACGGACGATGGAGGCGTTCTTCGAAAGGAGGTCGGAGCGGCCCATGCCCGGCTTTCGGGCGAGGCCGGCGGTCTCGACCACGACGTCGGCGCCGGCGAGCGCGTCGAGCGCGGTCGAGCCGGTTACCCGGGTGCTGAACCCGAGGATCGGAGCCGATTCCTGGATGTCGAGCGCCTTGCCCTGGGGCAGGCCGTCCACGATATCGACCAGGACGACCTCCCGCGCGAGGTCCATTTCCGCGAGGCGTTGTGCGAGCGATCCGCCGATATTCCCGGCCCCGAGTACGGCGACCTTTCCCAAACCGGTCATGGACATCCCTGGCACGAAGTTCACCCGGCCAGCGCCTTTAGCCTCTCCGTGCGACCACGGCTTCCGAGCCGCCGGCTGGAGCGAAAGGTTGATTCTCGACCCGGCCTGCTCGTCCTCCGGCATGGTCGACACCGAATCCGTCCTGCTCAACGTGCAGGAGCGCGAAAAATGGCGCCGACGGATGGACTCGTTGGATCGGACGCTCAACGACCTCCGGGCCCAACGCCGCAGGGCGGAGAGTCGACTCCGACGGGTCCGGCACGAGATCGCCCGACTCGAGGTGGCGGCCGATGCAGTCGTCGAATTCGCTGGGCGAGCCCAGCCAGGGAGGATGGATGCCCGGCAGGGGATCCCTCTCACTTACCGGTAGGGTCGAGACCCTCCGGGCGAGCGAGCGCGAGCTCGTCGCCGAGGTCGACCGGCTGAAGCGGGAGGAACGCTACATCCTGCTCAAGGTCCGCCAGGCCCGCGAGCAGGTTCGGTACTACGAGAGCCTCCTCTCGCTGCTCCGCCGGGACTGGGGCACGACTGCCGGACTCAACGACCTCATCCGTCGGCTCGGCTAGCCCCGGGGGATCGGTGCGGATCGTCGTCTTTGGCGCGGGAGCCATCGGCAGTCTGCTCGGAGCTTCCCTGGCGCATGCGGGCCACACGGTCCTGCTCATCGGCCGAGCCGACCACGTGGCAGCGATCCGGGCCGAGGGCCTGCGGGTCACCGGCGCGATCGTCGAGTCGGTCTCGCTCCGAGCGGAGACCACGGTTCCGGCCGATTTTGTCCCGGAGGTCGCCCTGCTCACCGTCAAGACGTTCGACCTCTCCTCTGCGGCCAACCTCTTCGCCTTGCAAGTGACCACCCCGGTTCCGACCCTCCTCCCGCAGAACGGCCTTGGGGTCGAGGAACCCGTCCGGAACGCGCTCTCCGGGGGCGGGTGGCCCGAACCCGAGCGGTGGCTGGTTCGAGCAGTCAACTCGATGCCGGCCACTCTCGTCGGCCCAGGTGCGGTTCGGGCCGGGGGCCGGGGGGAGATCGTCCTGGGCCGGGCTCGAGGACCGGCGGCCGATGCGACGCGGAAGTTCACTCGGATCTTCCGCGCGGCGGCAATCCCGGTCCGGGTCGCCGTCGACCTCGAACGGGAAGTCTGGCGGAAGGCGCTGCTCAACTCCGCCATCAACCCCGTGACCGCGTTGCACGGCATCCCGAACGGGCGGTTGCTCGAAGAACCGTACCGCACGGAAGCGCAAGAGCTGCTCCACGAGGCCCTCGCCACGGCTCGAGCCAGCGGGTATGGCTTTCCCGAGAAGGAGGTCCGCGCGGACCTCGAACGAATCGTCCGGGCGACGGCGGAGAATCGCTCGAGCATGCTCCAGGATTTTGACCGCGGACGACGGACCGAGATCCAGGCGATCTCGGGCGAGATCCTGCGGCGCGGGGTGGACCTCGGCCTGGACCTGCCCGCCACGCGAAGGGCCGTCGAGGCGATCCGGTCCCGGTCCCCCGGGGCCCCACCCCCGCGAGGACAATCGTCATAGGCCCCGGCTTCTCGAACCTTCACTCCCCATGGCGAAACGCGGTATGCAGGAGGCGCCGGTCCACGGACGCCGCGTGCTCGTCCGGGTCGACTTCAACGTCCCGCAGGAACCGAACGGTCAGGTCGCGGACGACCGTCGGATCGTCGAGGCCCTTCCGACCCTCAACCATCTCCGGGCCGCGGGGGCCCGGACGATCCTGATGTCGCACCTCGGCCGACCAGAAGGTCACAAGGATCCCCGATTCAGCCTCCGGCCCGTCGCCCGCCGACTGAGCGCATTGCTCGGACAACCGGTCCCGGTCGCGGGCGATACCGTGGGGATCGAGGCGCTGGAGCTTTCAGCGCGTCTCCAGAACGGCCAGTTCCTGCTCCTCGAGAATCTGCGATTCCATCCGGGCGAGGAGGCGAACGACCCCGCGTTCGCTGCCCAGCTCGCCCGACTCGGGGAAGTGTTCATCGAGGACGCGTTCGGGACCGTCCACCGGGCGCACGCGTCGACCGTCGGGGTCCCCCGCCGCCTCCCCTCGTTCGCGGGCCTCCTGGTCGAACGGGAAGTCCACGAACTCTCTCGTCTCGTCACGTCCCCCTCGCGCCCGTACGCCGTCGTCGTCGGGGGCGCGAAAGTGAAGGATAAGCTCCCGCTCCTCACGAGCTTCCTCGGGCGGGCGGACCGCCTGCTGATCGGAGGTGCCCTGGCCAACCCGTTCCTTGCGGTGAGCGGCGCGCCGCTGGGAGCGAGTCCGGTGGAGCCCGGCCTCGAGGGCGCCGTCACGGATTTTCTGCGGGCCGCCGAGTCGGCCCGCACGGAAGTGCTCCTCCCGACGGACGTCGTGGTCGATCACCCCGGTCACTCGGAGGCCGAGGTGTATCCGCTCGGACAGATCCCCTCCGACGCAGTCGCCCTGGACATCGGGCCCGAGACACGGTCCCGATTCATCGCCGCCCTCGCCGGGACGAACACGGTCTTCTGGAACGGGCCGCTCGGCCGTGCGGAAGACCCCCGCTTCGCGGAAGGGACACGATCGGTCCTAGGGTCGCTCGCGGGAGTTCCGGGGTTTCACGTCGCGGCTGGTGGGGATTCGGCCCGGCTCGCCCACGACCTCGGGGTCACCGGCGGCTTCCAGTTCGTGTCGACCGGCGGTGGGGCCGCGCTCGAGTTCGTCCAAGGTCTCGAGCTTCCCGGTCTGGCGGTCCTGCCCGACGCCTAGTTCCTCCGCCCAGGGGGGGCGGCGGAGCGTCGCGGTCGAGGGTCGCGGAAAGGTACCGGAGGTAGCGGGGGTCGACCCGGGGCACGTCGATCTCGAGGATCTCGGGAACCTCGTAGGGGTGCGTGGAGCCAAGGAACTCGAACAGCGCACCCACCTTCTTCGGTACGGTCTTGAACACGACCATCGCCTCCTCGTGGGACTCCACACGGCCCTTCCAGAGGTAGCGCGACTCGACCGCCCCGACGTTCCCGCACGCCGCGAGGCGGCGCTCGACCGCCGCCGTCACCGCCGCGAGCGCGGCCGTACGGGAGGGATAGGTCGTCAGCACGAGGCGGACCGGTCCGACGGCCCGTATCGGCTCGAGCGAGTACGGGCTCACGCCGCGACCTCGGACACCGACGGGTCTCCGTCGAGGAAATTCATCGTCTGGACGCCGAACGTCGCGAGGTCGACCAGAGCCGCCCGAGCGGGCACGGGGATGATGTTGCGCATCCGCTGATACTCCGTCTCGGCCTGCCACGTCGACGCGTTGAGCAGCAGCACGCCGCGGTACCGATCGACCCCGTAGGTGTGCGAGTGACCGGTGACGAGGATGTCCGGGGCGGTGTCGAGGACCAGGCCGTCCCGTCCGCTCGGAGCGAGTGGGGTCCGATCGCCGTAGATCGGTGCCAGATGGCGCATCTGGAGCATCCGCTTCATCACCTCGGTGGGGCGCGAGTAGGAGGCGCCCGGGATCGCGGGAATGAGGTCGTCGAAGCTCCGGCCGTGATAGGCCGAGACGACCACCCCGTCGAGGGCGAACGTGGAGGGATTGGACAGTATCTTGACGTTCGGTCCGAGGCGCGTGGTCAGGTTCGTGGGCAGGGCGGGTTGGGGTTCGGCCGGACAGACCGCGTCGTGGTTGCCCGGGATCACGACGATCGTGAGCCGTTCCGGTAGTTCCCGGAGTCGACGACCGAGCTCCGCGTACTGCTCCACGACATCGGCGATCGCGAGGTCCTTCTCCTGCCGGGGGTAGATGCCGATCCCGTCGACGAGGTCGCCCGCCACCACGACGTACTGGATCGCAGCGGCGAGCTCCCCGGCGGGACCGCGGCCGTGCAGGAAGTCGGCCAAATGTCCCCAGTTGTCGGAGAGAAAGGAGCGACTCCCCAGGTGGAGGTCCGAGAGAAAGAGGGCGCGCGAGGCTACGCGGGCCCGTCCGACCGTGCGGGTCACCGGGATGTCCGGGCGCTCCACCGCGGCCACTCGGGGAAGTCGCCGGGCGTCCTTTCCGAACTCCAGCCGCAGACCCACCACCTCGTCCGGCAGGAAGGTGAGTCGCCCCCCAGGCGAGCCCTTCGGCACCAGGACTTCGAGAGAGTCTCCCTCGTCGTCGACCGTCACGATGAGGTGGTGCTTCTGCGGGGTCTCCCGCACGTCCCGGACCAATCCGATCACGGAGGCGGTCCCGTCGGGGGCGCGGAGCTCCTTGATCGGCCGGAGGTTCTCGAGACCCGGGCGCCCCTTCAGAAGGCGCGAGAGCGTTCGGAATCGGGAGTGGAAGAGGGCCGAGTAGGCGAGGAGCGGTGTGTCGCCTATGGGAGGTCCAGAGAACCCGTCCTGGATCAGACGGAACGGCAGGATGGGGGCGCCGGCCGGCGGCGCGCGGGGGTCGCTCGGTCGGGCGACCGACGCCCGCGCCCCCGAAATGGACGTGCGGCCCTCCGCGAGGACCGTTTCCACCATCTCCCGGGTCACGAAAGGGCTGACCGCGTCCGAGCGCTCGATCACCTCCCGGGATACGACGAGGGGGTGCGTGTGGTCGAGGAGGAGCTCGAGAGCTCCCGCTTCCACGAGCTTCTGATGCTGCTGGAAGTAGGCGACGAGATGTTCCCGAAGACTGCTCGCCACCGCGCTCCTGCGGGCAAGCGGGGCCTCGGCGCCACGGCGCCAGGACCCGGAGACGCCCGACGAGCGCGGAGGAGGTCGGGCTTATTTCAAGTCTCTTGAGCGAAAAAGGATGGTCGACGCCCAGGACGCCCCCAGTCGCCGAGGTCGCCCCTCGTCGGGACCGCCCCGCGATGGGGGGGAGGCCTCCCGTCGAGAGGACTCATGTTCACCGACATCTACATATAACATGTTGACCTGGGTCGACATGATGTCGCGCCCAAAAGCCGAAACGGTGCTGGCCTCTCGCCTCGAGAGGTTGCCGAACGCCGACCCCACGTGCTGCGTCCCCGAGTATGCCGAGCGCTCCCGCGCCGTGGTCCAAAGCTCTCGATTCCGGTCCGCCTTGCACCGGGCGCAGGCGCTCGCCGACGAACGCCGTCTCACCGCGCTCGCACTCCTCCGACGCGCACCGGAACTGTGCGCGTGCGAGATCCAGGCCGCGCTCGGAGTGACCCACGCGACGGTCAGTCACCACATGGGGGTCCTGACCGAGGCCGGCTGGGTCCGGGCCGAACGTCGCGGGAAGTGGATGTACTATCGACTCGACCCGAAGGCCACGATGGAGATCCCATGACGGACGTGCCTCCGCGCGCGGACGGGCTTCGGGAGGCGGTTCGCGAACGGTACTCCGCCATCGCGCGCGACGTGGGACCGTGTTGCGGTGGGTGCGCGGACGGGTGCGGCTGTACCAGCGCGTGCTGTGCCGCTCCCGGCCCAGGTTCTTCGGGCTCGCCCCTCGGGTACTCCTCGGACGACCTCGCCGTGGTCCCTTCGGGGGCCAACCTCGGATTGGGCTGTGGGAACCCGACCGCTCTCCTCGAGCTGCGACCGGGGGAGGTCGTCCTTGACCTCGGCAGCGGTGGGGGCATCGACTGCTTCGTCGCGGCCCATCGTGTCGGTCCGACCGGCCGCGTGATCGGCGTCGACATGACACCGGAAATGATCCGACGGGCCCGGGAGCAGGCGGCGCAGGCGGGGTCGAGGAACCTCGAGTTTCGTCTTGGGGAGATCGAACACCTGCCGGTGGCGGATGCGTCGGTCGACGTGGTCATTTCGAACTGCGTGATCAACCTCGTCCCCGACCCCGCCGAGGTCTATCGGGAGGCGTTCCGCGTGCTCCGACCCGGAGGGCGGCTCGCGGTGGCGGACGTGGTCGCATCGCGGCCCATCCCGGAGGAAATCCGGACCGATCCGGCCCGATGGGCGTCCTGCTCCGCGGGGGCCCGATCCCCGGACGAGGTCACGACGACCTTGCGTGGGGCCGGTTTCGTGGAGATCTCGGTCGAACTGCGCGCGCCCGGACCGACCCCCGAGTCCCTCCGGGACCCGGCCGATCTGGGGGTCGTCTCGGGATCGATCCGGGCCACGAAGCCACGAACGCCATGACCGGAAAGCCGGCCCATACCGTCCTCTTCCTGTGCGTCGAGAATGCGTGCCGGTCGCTGATCGCCGAAGCGGCGTTCAACGCGAACGCTCCCCCCGGCTGGTCCGCCGAATCGGCCGGCACTCGTCCCGCCGGCCGGCCGAACCCGCGCACCGGATCGATGCTGGCCGAGATCGGTCTCTCGCTGCCCTCCCACCCACCGCGCGCGGTCACGCCCGAGATGATGGATGCTGCCTCCGTCCGCGTGACGATGGGCTGCCTGGACGACGATAGTTGCCCGATCCATCTGAAATCCCTCCCGCTTCGGGATTGGGCGCTCCCGGACCCCGCGACGCAAGACGACCCCGGATTCCGGCGCATCCGGGATGAGATCGTCGAGCGTATCCAAGAACTGTTCCGAGAGCTTCGGGCCCTCGAGAACACCTATCGCCCCGAAGCCGGAGTGCCCCCTCGGTGACGGTCCCTCCGTGGACCCGCTGGGCGAGCGAACTCGCGGGGACCGCCCTGCTCGTAGGCCTAGGGACCGGGACGATCGTCGGGGCCGCCGCGCGCGGCGGGATCCCGCAGTGGGCCATGGCCCTCGCCTGGACCGCGGCCGTGCTCGTGCCGATCTTGCTGTTCATTCGAGTGTCGGGCGCTCATCTCAACCCTGCCGTGACCCTCGCCCTCGCGACGAGCGGTCGAATCGCTTGGGCGGAGGTTCCCCCCTACGTTGGGAGCCAATTCGCCGGCGCGTTCCTGGGCAGCGCATTGGTGGAACTCTTCGTCGGCCGGGGGGCGCACCTAGGCGCGACCCTCCCGTCCACGACGAACCTCCTCGTCGTATTCGTGGGAGAATTGGCCTTCACCGCCCTGTTGATCGTCGCGGTTTTCTGGCTGAGCGACCGGGGAGAGGGCCGGTGGCGTCTTCGAGTGCTCCTTCCTCCGATGGCCGTGGGAGTTTCCACGCTCCTCATCGGGCCCCTTACGGGCAGTTCTCTCAACCCGGCTCGGTCGGTGGCCCCGGCGGTGCTCAGCGGGGCGTACACGGACCTCGGGGTCTACCTGATCGCCGTCCCGCTCGCCGCTCTCCTCGTGGGACTCGCGTGGGGGCCCCGGAGCGTCGACCGGCTTGACCGCGGTCCGGGTCGGACGAAGACGAACCGGTGAGAGTCGCGCGGAAGGGGGCCCCGGCGGGACCTATCGGTAGGATTCCTTCGCGTACGAAGCGCCCTTCGGATACTTCTCCTTCAGGTGCTCGGTGAATTTCTCGGGGGTGCGCTCAAGGTGGGCTCCGTACCACTGCACGACGACGTCCTTCAGGATCCGGTGGAGGTCGCGGATGCTCGCCGACTCTTCCGCGGCGTCGTAGAGCACGGCCTGGCTCATCATCCGCATCCAGCCCGAGTACCGGTGGTAGCTCTCGCCCTCGCACCACTCGAAGATCCCGCGGAGGTGGTTCGCTCCCTCGGGCGTCTTGTAGTACCAGAAGCGGAGCGTGAACCCGACCCAGCCGGCATCGCGGTCCGCGAGCTCGATCGTCTTGACGCCCCCGAAATCGAACGACTCCCGGAAGGTCCACTTGGTCGGATACTCGACGAACGTCGCAAACAAGGTCTGGGAAGGGTCGATCGTGAGATGGACGCTGATCTCCTCGAACTGGTTGTGGACCTCCCACAGGTCCTGCAGGAGGCGCTTGTTGATCTCGGCGCGGTGGGTGAAATCCTCCCCGGTCTTGAGGCCGGACGCGGCGTGGGTCCGGACCAACTCGTTCTTCAGCGACGTGACGAAATCATCCTCGGGGTGGTGTTCGGTGACGCTCTCGGGTTCGCCCGGGATGGCTACCTCAGCGGCCTTACGAGTTGCACGACGGGGCATTTTGACTGTCTCCGAGCCCGCGTAGAGGGGACCGCTATAAAGAGAGTTGGCCGGCATCCGCACGCCTTCCGAGGGATTTCGGGCCGTTCCGGGGGTGGCGCGGCCCACATCCCGCTTAAATATCGTACTCGGCTTTCGTGCACTGGAAGGAACCCCCGGAGACGGACGGAGACCCAACTCCCGACGTCGCTGGAGATCCGGAATCACGACTCATGATGATCCACGCCCCTGTCTGTCGTAGGCTCCGCGCATCGCCCGGCGACGCAGAGTTGGTCTAACACCGTCCCCGGAGGAGGCCCCGCGAGAGCGGGCGGACTTCCAACACGGAGAACCAACATGACCAACGACCCCAGCGCCGCAAAGTACCAGATCCGAGCCCGCATCAGCGCCGAAGGCGTCATCGACAAACCTGACGTCGTCGGAGCGGTGTTCGGCCAGACGGAGGGCCTGCTCGGAGACGAGCTCGACCTCCGCGACCTTCAGAAATCCGGCCGTATCGGCCGCATCGAGGTCGAGATCGACAGCCGGAAGGGCAAGAGCGAGGGAGAGATCATCATCCCCTCGTCGCTCGACCAGGTGGAGACCGCGATCCTCGCCTCCGGTCTCGAGACCGTCGACCGCATCGGCCCATGCCGGGCCAAGATCGAGGTCATCAGCGTCGAGGACATTCGTATCTCGAAGCGCCAGAAGGTCGTCGACCGCGCCAAGGAGATCCTCGCGCGCCTGCAGGAGGACTCGAAGGGCGTCGGACTCGACCTCACCGAGGCCGTCCGAAAGATGGTCCAGGTGGACGACATCACGACCTACGGGCCCGAGCACCTGCCCGCGGGACCGAACATCGACCAGGCCGACGCCCTCATCGTCGTCGAGGGCCGCTCGGACGTCCTGGCGTTGCTCCGGTGCGGGATCAAGAACGTCATCGCCGTCGAAGGGACGAGCGTCCCGCAGACGGTGAAGGACCTCTCGCGCGGCAAGACCGTCACCGTCTTCACGGACGGGGACCGCGCCGGCGAACTGATCCTCCGCGAGATGCTCCAGACGATGGATATCGACTTTGTCGCCCGCGCTCCCCGTGGGAGCGAAGTGGAGGAGCTCACCCAGAAGCAGCTCCTGAAGTGCCTCCGGAACAAGATCCCGATCAACCAGTACCTCGAGATGAGCGGGTTCGAGTCGACCGGCGCTTCCCGGGAACCCCGCGAGGAACGCGGGGAGCCGAGCGGTGGGAACGGCCGCCCCGAACGACGCGAAGAGCGCTCCGGAGACCGGGAGCGCGGCGGCGACCGAGGAGGCCCGCGACGCGACGACCGGGAGCGGATGCCCATGCCGGTGCCGCGCGCCCCGACCCCGATCCCTCCGCCCCCCGCCCCCGCGGCGGCCCAGCTCACGCCGGAACTGGCGCACTACTTCGAGCTCCTCAACGGCGTCGAGAACGCCTCCCGTTGTCTCATCGTCGGAGAAGGGGATGCGGTCGTGGCCGAGGCGCCCGTGAAGGACATGATCGAAACGATCAGCGCCCTCACGAGCCCCGCCAAGGCCGTCATCTTCGACGGGATCGTGAGCCAGCGCCTGCTCGACGTGGCCCAGGAGAAGGGCATCGGCACCGTCGTCGGCTCCCGCCTCGGCCCCGTGGGAAAGATCCCGGACGCGGTCCGGATCTTCACCAAGGCCGACCTGGCCATGCCCGGGGCCTCTCGGTAGACCCCTACCCTTTCCGGTCGCGGGGCCCTCGGGGTCCCGCGACGAACCTATAGATTCGCCCGACCTGTATCGTAGCGTCCGCATGTCCACCAACCTGGATGCTGCCCGCCATCTGCCAGTCGCGATCGACGAGATCGAAACCACCGCCGACATCCCCATCCCGACCGACCCCCTCCAACGGGTAATCGGCCAGGAGCGGGCCGTCGAGATCGCTCGGATCGCGGCGTTCCAGCACCGTCACCTCCTCCTCGTCGGTCCGTCGGGGATCGGCAAGTCGATGACCGCCCAGGCGCTCGCGCTGCACCTCGACCGGCCCCGGTCCGAGCTCCGGGTGGTCCACAATCCCGAGAACCCCGAGCGGCCGAGCATCGAGATCGCGAGCCGGGAGGAGGTCTACCACGAGCGGGAGGCCGCCCGATCGGTCGAGGGAGAACTGATCTCCCCCAAGGACGCGCCCGCCTCCGTCGCCGAGCGCCTGGGGTACCGCTGTCCCCGGTGCGGGTTCGAATCGACGCCGACCGAACGGTACTGTCCGAGCTGCGGCAACATCAAGCAGCAACTCCCGGGAGGGGCGGGCAGCGGGAATCCGTTCCGGGACCTCGTCGGCGGGATCCTCGAGCTCACCGTGACTCCCGGGGGAAACCCCCAGGAATCCGTCCGCACCACCCGCCTGCGCGACGGAGTCGAAGAGGTCGTCTCCTACGAACGGGCCGGCGACCAGATCAAGGTCCTGGACCAGCGCTCCCTCGAACGCCGACGGACCCTCCAGCGGGAGAGTCCGCGCAAGGTCATCGTCAAACTCGACCGCTCCACGTTCGTCATGGCCACCGGAGCGAGCGAGACCGAACTCCTCGGGGACGTGCGACACGACCCGTACGGCGGTCATCCCCAGCTGGGCACGCTGCCGTACGAGCGCGTGATCCCGGGCGAGGTCCACGAGGCCCACGAGGGGGTGCTGTTCATCGACGAACTGCCGTCGCTCGGACCGATGCAACGGCACATTCTCACGGCGATGCAGGAAAAGCGGTTCCCCATCTCCGGTCGCAACCCCCAGTCGGGAGGCGCTTCCGTGCGGGTTGACGCGGTCCCGTGCGATTTCATCCTGGTCGCCGCGGCGAACATCCAGGACATCCATCGGATCCTGACCCCGCTCCGCTCGCGGATCGCGGGCGGGGGCTACGAGGTCCTTCTCGAGACAGCGATGCCCGATACGCCGGCCAACCGCCTTCGACTCGCCCAGTTCACCGCCCAGGAGATCGCCGTCGACGGCCGGATCCGCCCCGCCACCCGCGAGGCGGTCCTGGAGATCATCAAGGAGGCCCGCCGACGGGCGGAGGTCCTGGATGGCCGGCGCAACGCCCTCACCCTGCGTCTGCGGGAGCTCGGCGGTCTCATCCGGACCGCGGGCGACCTCGCCGCGGTCTCGGGGAGCGACCACCTGGAGGCCAAGCACCTCCTGGAGGCCCTGCACCGCGCCCGTTCGATCGAGGAGCAGATCCGGGAGACGTACGGATCGTTCCAGGGAGGTCTCCGGCAGGAGGTCACCGAATCGCAACGGCAGTCGATGGGCTACTACAACTGGAACGACCACCCTGACGCCGGCCAGTTCCCCGGCGGCTACGGCTGAGCGGTTCGCCCTAGCGGCCCGCACTTCTCGCCGTTCCGGAGGATTGGGGGCCGGTTCGGAAGGACCCGTTCCTCGAGGTCAGAACGCGCAGGGGAGACGCTGGTCCGGGTCCTTCCCGCCCGTCTTCCGACAGACATAAGAGCGGGGCGTCGGTGGCCGCCCGCACGGGCGCGTAGTCTAGTGGTTATGACGTCACCCTGACACGGTGAAGGTCGCCAGTTCGAATCTGGCCGCGCCCACCATTTCGGAGCGACGGCGCACTCCGTTTCCGAATTTTCCGAGTTTCAACTCACGTCCCGCCCCCGGACCGTGAACAGGCCTCGGGGCCGGGCGACAGCTCGGAGGGGAACCTAAACGCCGGTTCAGACCGGTATACCTTCAGGTCTCACCCGACGTATCTGGCGCGCTGCCTTCAGGTAGGGCCCGGGCCCGGCCCCAGCCCCCCGCGCACTCGCAGGAAGACCCCGAGGATCACTACGCCTGCGAGCCCTCCCATCCCGACGAGAAGCCATCCGGCCGAGGACCCCAGGTCCGAGGCCAGGTTGAAAATCGGCACCGGACAGGGGGGAGGTGGAGCGATGACCTCGTGGGTCACGGAGACGTTGTCACCGACGGCGTCCACCACCCAGAGGGTGACGTCAAAGTTCCCGTATCCGGCGTAGGTGTGTCGAACATCCGGACCGAGCCCCAGGCTCGAGTGGTCGGCGAAGTCCCAGGTGAAATCGTAGGGTGGAACTCCGTCAATCGCGGTCCCGTTGAGGGTGACGGTCACGGTAATCGGATCGCACGAGCCCGAGAACTGCGAACCTTCGGAGAAATTGGCGGCCAGTCCGGAACGGGGCTGCGAGCCACCCGTCGCCAAGCCGATCGCGGGAGCCCGGTCCGTCGGGCTTCCGACGAGAGCTACTTGAATCAGGAAACAGAGGATCACTCCCACGCAGAAGGTGTATCGACCGATCCGGCCTCCACTCCCTCGAGACTTCCGAACGGAGACCCCCATCGCTACCGGGAATCGGTTGCTGGGGCTATACTTTTTGAGCCACGTTCCCACTCGACTCGTGGCGGAGCACCGGAGGAGGGCGAACCGGCCACTTTCGAACGGTCGCCCCGTAGGCGCGACGGGCTCCGGCCACCGGCGCCCTCGAACTATTCCTGGGTTCGCAGTCACAACGCGATCGGCTGGGATTGGAGTTCCCGTCGGACGATGGGCGCGACGCGTGTGCCCAACAACTCGATGGATCGCATCATCTTCGCGTGCGAGACTGTCGAGACCCCCATCTGGAAGGTGATCCGGGAAATCCCGCCGAGGGCGCGGTGGACGTAGAGGATCTTCTTTGCGACGGTCTCCGGGTCGCCGATCAGGAGCGCCCCGGTCGGTCCGCGTTGTGCGTCGAAATGGGCCCTCGTGGTGGGAGGCCATCCGCGTTCCTTGCCGATCTCGGTGAAGGTGTGGGCATACCCGGGGTAGAAGTCGTCGGCCGCCTGCTCGGTCGTCTCGCCGAGAAACCCGATCGAGTGCAGGCCGACCAGGAGCTGTTCGGGGGAGTGTCCCGCGCGACGCCCGGCTTCCCGGTAGAGTTCGATAAGTGGGCGGAAGTCGGCGGGCTGCCCGCCGATGATGGCCACCATGAGGGGAAGCCCGAGCACTCCCGCTCGGACAAACGAGGAGGGCGTGCCGCCGACTCCGACCCAGATCGGGAGCGGATTCTGCATCGGGCGGGGGAAGACGGCCTGGCCGGTGAGCGGAGGCCGGTGTTTCCCCGACCAGTGGACGTGGGTGTTCGCCCGGATCGTGAGGAGCAACTCGAGTTTTTCCGCGAACAGCGAGTCGTAGTCGTCGAGACTGAGGCCGAAGAGGGGGAAGGCATCGATGAATGAGCCGCGCCCGGCGACGATCTCCGCCCGGCCCCGGGAGATGAGGTCGAGCGTCGCGAACTCCTGGAACACTCGCACCGGGTCGGCAGCGCTCAGGACCGTCACCGCGCTGGTGAGACGGATGTGCTGTGTGCGGGCGGCCGCGGCGGCCAGAATGATCGCGGGGGCGGAATCGAGAAACTCGGCCCGGTGGTGTTCCCCGATCCCGAACACATCGAGCCCGACCCGATCCGCGAGCTCCATCTCCTCGAGCAGGTCTCGCATCCGGTCGGCCGGCGTGAGATCCTGCCCGGTGGCCGGGTCGGGGATAGCTGCTGCAAAGCTGTCCACGCCGAACTCCATGTTCCGTTCTCCCGCCGCCGGAGGCCGCCGACGGGCGCGGCGTCTCGCCTGTCGGGTTCGGGCTTATTACCGTACCCGCCGGCCCGACCGACGCGCGGACCTCGAGGGGAGACGGGCCCCCTCCTCGTCTCGACGACGCATGGACTGCCGGCGGGGCCTCCTGGTCGGCGGTCGCCCCGCGAGCGGTGATATTATACCGGTCGCCCGCTCGCGCTCCCGGTTGGCGGCCGTCTCGCGAGCTCCAAGATGACCCTGTACAACCTCCTGACCGACCTCTTCACCGGCCTGCTGGCCGTGGTGAGCTTCGTCCTCCTTCTCACCCAGACGGAGTGGGGGGTAGGGCTCCGGACCGCGCTTCTCCGCGCGGTCGCACGGGTGACCGGGCAAGCGAACCTCGAATGGCTGAGATGGTGGCACATCGCAGCGGTCGTGGCGTTCCTCCTCGGCGCCGTCATGGGCTTCGATCTCGCGACCGGTCTCTACGGGTGCCCCGGACCGGGAGCTCCGAGCGACATCGGCGGCTTTTTGGCGCAGGGTCAGGCCCTCTGGACGGGGGCGAATCCGTTCACCGTCCCCGATTGTGGGACCACCATCCTAGAGCCGGACGGATTGGCGGCGGTCCTCCTCAACGGACTCGGGAGCCTGGGCGGGGTGACCGGAGTCGCCGTGGTCTGGGGCGCGATCTCCGTCGGGCTCGTCCCCCTCACGTGGTGGGTCGCGGGCCCCGAGCGGCGGTACCTCACCCTCGTCGTCGCGACCAGCCCCCTCTACACGCCGCTGGTCGCGACCCAGATCGACGGGGCGAGCAACGCCCTCGTCCCGCTGACGGTGCTGCTGACGCTCTATCTCGCCACGCGTGCGGAGGTCCGGGCGTCCCTCATCGCTGGCCTCCTGGCGACCCAACGCTTCCCCACCCTCTTTCCCGTCCTCGCTTTATCCGGTTCGTTCCGCCGACGGTTCACCGCGGCGGCCGCCGCGATCGGGGCCTTCGCCGCCGGCACGGGGATCGCCTATCTCGTCTGGGGGCCGGATTTCCTGGGTCCCGTCTTTCTCGACCAGGTCAATCGCCGGTCGTTCTCCCTCAACCTCTGGGGGGTATTCCTCGAGAACCACTGGCTCCCATCGGGGGCGGGCCTCACGGTACTCCAAGGGGCCCTGACCCTCGCGCTGATCGCCGTCGTTTTTTT
Source organism: Thermoplasmata archaeon (assembly GCA_022750335.1). Lineage (GTDB taxonomy): Archaea > Thermoplasmatota > Thermoplasmata > Lutacidiplasmatales > UBA184 > Lutacidiplasma. Next base: position 103,628 of record JAKIVX010000003.1, read on the forward strand.
CACCGTGCGATCGCCGCTCCGCGGCGCGGCGATCACGCTCACGGGGGTCGCGCTCCTCACCCAGTTCCTCTCGTTCAACATCCTCGTCTGGCTCCTCCCCGTCGCGCTCGTAGGAGTGCGCCCCCGGTGGTGGTTGTGGGGGATCGGGGTCGTCGGATCGATCAATTATGATGTCACATTGTCCGTCGCGGGGAGCCAGGGTATCGTCTGGCCGACGGAGGTGCTGGACGTCCTCCTAACGGTGCTGCTGCTGGGCCTCTTGGTCGACCTTTGGAAAACGAGCGACACGACCCTCCTGCGCCGGACCCAGAGTTTCCCGCCGACAGCTCCCGAGTCGGGCAAGGATTATGCGCCTAGTTGAGGTCGGCCGCGCAGATGATCCGGACGGAAGCGGCACCGATCGATCGGGGTCCTGGGCCCACGGTCTCGATCGTCCTCGCCACACTGAACGAGCGCGGGAACCTACCCGAACTTCTCGACCGGATCTTCCGACTCAATCTCCCTCCCTTCGAGGTGATCGTCGTGGACGACGGGAGCACGGACGGTACCCGCGAGTTCCTCTCCGAGTACCGCCGCCGCGAGGACCGCATCCGACCCATCTTTCACGACGGGAAGCAGACGACCCTCCGGGCGCAGGGCCAGGGTATCGAGGCGACTCGGGGTGAGTTCGTGATCGTCCTGGATGCCGACCTCCAACACCCTCCCGAACGGATCCCTCCTATGGTCCAGGAGCTCGAGAAGGGCGCCGGGGTCGTCGTGGCGAGCCGTTACGCTCCCGGAGGTTCGCCGGGGACCCGGACCGTCTTCCGGGCGATGATCTCGAGGGCGGCGGAAGGGATCGCCCGGGCCTTCCTTCGGGAAGCGCGCGAGGTATCGGACCCGGTCTCGGGGTACTTCGGGTTCCGGCGGGAGATCTTCCTGCCGCTCGACCCCCGGTACCGCGGCTACAAGCTCCTCCTCTTCATCCTCGTGATGAACCGGGGCCGTCGTTTTTCGGAGGTCGGATTCCGGTTCGAACCTCGGACCCGGGGGGCGAGCAAGGTGACCCAGACCTTCGCCTTCGTCCGGGTCTTCCTCATCGAAACCCTCCTCGCCCGCCGCCTCGGACGGGTGCTCCAGAGGGAACCGGTGACCCGGCGACCGACTCCCGACCCCACCGGGTGATCCGGTCCGCCGGAACCGGTTCAGGGCCGGCGACCCGGCCGGTGGAACCGATTTAACGGCGCGACCCTGACCCTACGTCGACGCCCTTTCCGGGCCGACGGCCCTCAGTACGGAATCCCGGATCGTCGTTCGTTGCAGGAGTCGGACCAGATGCGATTACTCGTCACCGGTGCGTCCGGGTTCATCGGGCGGCACCTGGTCGCCGGAGCGCTCGCGAGCGGACACGAAGTGATCGGAACGTGTCTCGCACCGGCCGAGCTCGCCCTCCGGGACCTACCGCAGGAGGGGGTGCAGTGGGAGGAGGTCGACATGCAGGACGCCGACCGCGTCACCCGGCTCGTCGACGCGGTGCGCCCCGAGGGGGTCTTCCACCTCGCCGCACAATCCTACGCGAAACTGGCCTGGGCCGATCCCGTGGGGACCTTCCGTACGAACGTACTCGGAACGATCCACCTCTACGAGGCTCTCCGAAGCCATCCGCCGGAGCATGGTACTCTCCTCGCCGCCTCCGGCGCGGCCTACGGGTCTCCGGACGTGCTGCCGATCCGCGAGGATTTTCCTCTCAACCCGACCAACCCCTACGGCGTCTCCAAAGCGTGCCAGGACATGCTCTCGTTGCAGTACTCGCTCAACTTCGGCCTCCGGATCCTGCGTGCGCGACTGTTCGGGACCTCCGGCCCGGGCAAGACGGGAGACGTGGTCAACGACTTCGCCCAGCAGATCGCCGCGATCGAACGCACGGGCCGGGCCGGGCAGCTCAAGGTGGGCAACCTCGAAGCCCGACGGGACGTCTCGGACGTCCGGGACGTCCTGCGGGCGATGTGGCGGATCTTCGAGGCCGGAGATCCCGCGATCCCGGTGAACATCGGCGCCGGTCAGAGTTACTCGGTCCGGTACATCGCCGAGGAGCTCCAAAAGATGGCGAAGGTCCCGGTCGCGATCACACCGGACCCGACCCTCCTCCGACCGACGGACGAACCGGACAACCGGGCCGACATCACCCGCCTCCGGGCCCTCGGCTACGCTCCCACTTACACGCTCTCCCAGACACTCCGGGACTCCCTCGAGTTCTGGCGGGCGGCTCCCGCGCCTTCCGCCGCCTGAGCTCGCCCCACCGCGACAGGCCCCGGCCTCCCGGGACCGCGGGTGTCGAGGGCGAACTGCTCGGGTCTAGATGTCGGTGTAGGGGGGCACTTGGTCCGGGTGATCCCCCTTCGCGAAGGACCGCATCGCCTCGAGACGTTTTGCGTCCCGCACGGCCTTCGTCAAGCGGATTGGCTGCGACAGGGACCAGTGGTGCCCGAACGGGTCGACCAAATGTCCGTAACGTTCCCCCCAGTACATGTCGGCGAGCGGCATGGTGACCTTCGCCCCGGCGTCGACCGCGCGATTCCAGAGCGTCTCCACGTCGGTCGTGTAGATATGCAGGGTCACCGTGGTCGTCTCCACCGTGGACGGCGCGGCTCGGTCCGAGCCGCGGAAGACGTCGGAGACCAGCAGGATGGAGTCCCCGATCCGGAGTCGCCCGTGCACGAGCTTTCCTTTGGGAGTGACCTCGCGGGCGAGCTCCTTCGCCCCGAAGGCCTTCTGGTAGAACTCGAGGGCGGCGACGCCGCCGACGACCGCGAGGGAGGGCGTGACGGTGTGGAACCCCTTCGGGATCGCCGGACCCGGACGGGAGGCCCCCTTTCGGCCCACGCTCGCGCGACGCGGTTTCGCCATGGCCACGCTCCCGCCGCGGTACGGGCGGGCCCGTACATAACGTCCCGAGGTCCGACCGGACGCGGTTACTTCTCGAAGCGGTCGTGCTGGGTGTCGGACCCTTCGAGCGCGTTCAACATCGGCAGGAATTCGCTCGGACCGGTGTAGAGGATCCCGTTGAGGAAGAAGGTCGGCGTGCTCCGCACCCCGTGGACCCGCGCGCTCTCGACGTCCTCCGCCACACGTCGGGCCGGGGCTCCCGAACGGAGGTCCCGCTCGAACGTGGCCATGTCGAGGGAGATGTGGCTGGCGTACGACTGGAGGTGCTGCGGTTCCAGTTCGTTCTGGTGGTCGAACAGGCGGTCGTGCATCAGCCAGAACTTCCCCTGCGCGTCTGCAGCCTCGGCGGCTTCAGCCGCCGCCTGGGCATGCGGGTGGATCGTGGTGAGGGGAAGGTGCCGGAAGACGACACACAGCTTGTCCACGAGCTCCTCCTCGAGCTCCTTCACCGCCCAGCGCGCCTCGGCGCAGGGCTCGGACTCAAAATCGGAATACTCGACCACGGAATTCGGGGCGGTGGGGGGACCTCGCAGATGGTCCCGGGCGTGGTCGGGCAGCACACGCGTTGTCGCCGCGTTCGAATTCGGCATGTTCGCACCGGTTGCGAGGACATACGGAGGGGATATGGTCGTTCCGCTCGACGGGCCAATCAGTTCGCCCTGACCGCCGTCAGAAGGAGAACGTGCGAATCGCCGGCAGGAGGAGGGAGGCCAGCGCGGCGACCCCGAAGACGAGCGCCACGATCAGCGCGACCGATCGGGGTACAAGTTCCGACGCAAGCACGCCCACCACCAGCGCACCGGCCGCGCCCGCCGCGCCCCGGAAGACGTAGAGGTTGCTGGACACCCGGGCGAGCCGGTTCTCGGGGACATAGCCGAGCAGGAAGGTCCCGCTACCGGCCAGGTACGCACTGAGTCCCGCGCCGGCGAGGAACCAGGTCCCGGCTGCGAGCGGCAGGGACGGTGGGATCACGCCCGTCAGGAACAGGGCGAGCGCACTGAGCGAAAGGCTGCCCACGATCACCGCGCCGACCCGATGTCGGGGGTTGAAGTGGCCGAGGAGCAGGTCCACCGCCACCCCACCGATGACGAACGACGTGAACAGCAGGCCGTAGGCGAGTCCAGGGTCCGAGAAGGAGCGATTCGCGTCGAGCGTGATGAGGACCGCCGGGGCGACCGAGAAGAACCCGGAGATGGCCCCGAGGAGGCCGAGCTGCAGGAGCGGTCGACCTTCCGGGGTCCCGAGGTACCTCCACCCCTCGACAAATCCGGCGAGGTAGTCGTGTTCCGAAGCGGGCCCCCCCCTCAGAGGAACGATCGCCGCCAGCAGCGTGGCGGCGACGAGCAACGCGGCATAGAGGAACCCGCTGCCCACGGCGCCCGAGACCAGGATGAGTCCGGCTCCGGCCGTGTAGCCTCCGACCTGGACGCCGGCGCCCAGGGCACTCCCGAGACCCTGGCCGGCGAACAGTTCGTCCTTGGGGAGGAGCAGGCGAGGGGCGACCTGGAAGACGGCCCACTCGAAGTCCCACGCCACCGAGAGAACGGCGACGAGGACGAAGAGGAGGGGGAGGTGGAGTTCGCCATGGGCCGCAGAAAATGCGAGTACGACGGCGGCGACGGCCTGGATCGGGTATCCGATGAGGAAGACCACCCGCTTGTCCGCGGCCCGGTCCACGAGCGGGGCGGCGAGGAAAGTGCAGGCGTAGATCCCGATCTCGAGAAAGAGGACGAGCCCGACGACCAGGAAGGAACCGGAGTTGAGGTAGGCGATCCAGGGGATCGAGATCGCGTACACCGCGTAACCGGTGGAGGAGAAGATCGCCGAAACCTGGTAGAGCAAGAAGCGCCGGTTCCGCAGGACCGACCGGTAGCCACCGCCCGACCTCGAGGTGGGCCCCGGGATCGGTGCCGCGGACGCTCCCTCTACACGGGACGGCGCGACCAACGCCCCGGCCCCTCGACTGGGGTTCGAAAGGGCCCTTCCGAGCTCCGCCGGAACGTCCGACATCGGTCCCGCGACCGATCCCCGGTTCATAGGCCGGCTCCCCGCCACCGGTGGACCGCGCCCCCTCCACGGGAAACGCCGAGGGGGCGTTGGGACCCCGACCCACGGAGAGTGGAGACGACTCCGGACGAGCCGGGGGGACTACGACGATTTCTTGAGAGCGGCCACGAGCTTCGCTACGACCTGTTGCGCGTCCCCGTAGAGCAGGTGCGTGTTGTCCTTGTAGAACAGATCGTTCTCGATGCCGGCGAAGCCCTTGCCCTGGCCCCGCTTGATGACCAGGACGTTGTGCGCCTGGTCGACGTCGAGGATCGGCATCCCGAAGAGCGGGCTTCCCTGGCGGTGGGCGGCTGGGTTCACCACGTCGTTCGCCCCGATCACGAGGGCGACGTCGACGTTCGGGAACTCGGAGTTGATCTCGTCCCGGTCGAACAGCTTGTCGTAGGAGATCCCGGCTTCGGCGAGGAGGACGTTCATGTGGCCGGGCATCCGGCCCGCAACCGGGTGGATCGCATACTTGACCGTCACTCCCTTCGCCTCGAGCAGATCGGCGAGTTCCTTCACTTTCTGCTGCGCCTGGGCGACGGCCATCCCGTACCCGGGAACGATGATCACCTCGTTCGCGTACGCCATCATCACGGCCGCGTCGTCGGCCTCCATCGGCTTCATGGAGCCCGCCATCGTCCGGCCGGTCTCCTCCGTCGCCCCGAAGGCGCCGAAGAGGACGTTGCCGACCGAGCGGTTCATCGCCTTGGCCATGAGGAGGGTGAGGAGCGAGCCCGCCGCGCCGACCAGCGTCCCTGCCACCACGAGGGCGTATCCGGCGTCGCCGAGGGGCCCGTTGACGAGGGCGAAGCCATCCAGGGCGACCGCGATCCCCGTGAAGGCGTTGAAGAGGCTGATGACGACCGGCATGTCGGCCCCGCCGATCGGGAGCGCGAACAGGAACCCGAAGAGGATCATCAGCAGGAAGAACGGCAGCAGCCAGAACGCCTGGACCGAGTAGGCGGCGTAGCCCCCGAACGCGACGCCGATCACGAGCACGGCCAGGTTCACCGGCTGCTGGCCGGGGAACACGATGGGTTTCGAGCGGAGCCAGCCCTGCAGCTTCAGGAAGGCGATGATGCTGCCCGCGATCGAGACCGACCCGATGACTGCGCCGGCGAGACTGAGGCCCGCGGTGACCGGATTCCCGAGCGAGACCAGGAGCTCGACCGCCGCGATCGCACCGGCGGCGCCGCCGCCCATCCCGTTGAAGATCGCGACCATCTGCGGCATCGCGGTCATCTGGACCACACGGGCCCAGTACCATCCGGCGAGTCCCCCGACGAATACGCCGAGCGCGATGAGGGCGAAGTTCGACTCGCCCGGCAGGAGAACGCTGACCGCGACCGCGATGAACATCGCGACGCCGGCGAGCATGATCCCTCGCCGCGCGGTCGCGGGGGAGCTCATCGACCGGAGGCCGAGGATGAAGACGAGGATCGCGACGACGTAGACGCCGTCGACGAGGGGGGTTTGCCAGGCGATCATGGCGGCCCGGCCTTCTTCTTCGAGCGGTCGAACATCGCGAGGATCCGCTCCGTCACGACATACCCGCCGGTCACGTTCATCGCGCCCATGATCACGGCGACGAGGCCGATCGCCTCTTCGAGCGGGGTCGTCGCGAGGCCGAGGACGACGATCCCTCCGACCAGGACGATCCCGTGGATGAAGTTCGACCCCGACATGAGGGGGGTATGGAGGAGGACCGGGACACGGCTGATGACCTCGTAGCCGACGAACGCCGAGAGGATGCCGATGAAGAGGGCCGTCCAGAGATCCGCCGACACGTTGCTACCTCACTTCCCGGCGGCGAGCGCATCCCGCGTGGGGGCGTGCACGACCTCGCCGTTCCGGGTCAACAGACTCGCGGCCAGGATCTCGTCGGTGTAGTCCGTGACGAGTCCTCCCGTCGGTGCGACCAAGAGCTTCAGGAAGGCCTCGACGTTCTTCGCGAACATCTGGCTCGCATGGAACGGTAGTTGGCTCGGCAGGTTTAGCGGGCCGACGATCCGCACCCCACTCACCTCGATCTCGGTCCCGGGTTGGGTCAGTTCCACATTCCCGCCCGATTCGGCCGCGAGGTCGATGATGACCGCGCCCGGCCGCATCCGCGCGACCATCTCCTTTCGGACGAGGAGCGGCGCGCGCCGGCCGGGAATATTGGCGGTCGTGATGACGATATCCGCCTCCGCGACCGCCTTGGCGAGCATCTCGGCTTCCTGCTTCTTCTCGTCCTCGGTCAGTTCCCGCGCGTAGCCGCCCGTACCTTCCGCGTTGATCTGGAGCTCGAGGAAGCGCGCCCCCAAGCTCCGCACCTGTTCTCCCGCCGCTCGACGTACATCGTACGCCTCTACGATCGCGCCGAGTCGTTTCGAGGTCGCGATCGCCATGAGGCCGGCGACACCGGCACCGAGGATCAGGACCCGGGCCGGGCGGACCGTTCCCGCGGCAGTCGTCAGCATCGGTAGGAACTTCGGGCACAGGTCGGCTCCGATGAGGGCCGCCCGATACCCGGCGACCGTGGCCTGGGAGGAGAGGACATCCATGCTCTGGGCCCGGGTGATCCGGGGGAGGAGCTCGAGTGCGAACGAAGTGACCTTCTGGTCGCGCAGCTTCGCGACCTTGTCGAGGTTCCGGTTGGCGTTCATGATCGCGACCACGACCGTGCCGGGCCGCAGGCCCGCAGACTCCTCGATCGTCGGGATCTGGATCTTGACGAGCACGTCGGCGCCGGCGAGCGCCGTCGCTCGGTCCGGCTCAACCTTGGCCCCGGCTAGAGCGTAGGCCGCATCGGGATACCGGGAGGCCTCCCCGGCTCCGGACTGAACTGTGACCTCGAGGCCGGCCTTGACCATCCGAGGCACGACCTCGGGAGTGAGGGCCACCCGAGCCTCGCCCGGGGCGACCTCCTTTAGAACCGACACACGAACCGGCACGGGAACCGGCACGAGTCGAACCGGACGAGATTATACCCTTGATGCTCGCCGGCCGATCGCTCGCGTTCTTCCGATGGCCGGCTGGAGGAAGCACATTCCGGTCCCCGCCGGAGATATCCTCATCAATCGGGTATCAGTCCCCGCGCCGGATGGCGGAGACTCGGCGCCGGGCGCGACCGCCCGATTGGCGGGACCGGATCATCCAAGGCGACGCGCGGGAGGTCCTCGCGGGTCTCCCGGACGAGTCGGTTCATCTCGCCATCACCAGTCCGCCCTACAACCTTCGCATCGCCTACCAGACCTACGGGGACGACCTCCCGCCCGAGGAGTACCTACGCTGGTTGAGAGAGGTCTGGGCGACCCTGCACCGGGTCCTCGTCCCGGGAGGCCGGTTCGTGCTCAACGTGGCCCCAACTTCGATCAAGGACTTCCGCCCCATCCACCACGACCTCTCCCGGGACCTCCGCGGCCTCGGCTACATCATGCGGACCGAGATCATCTGGTACAAGCAAACGATGGGCCGTCGCACGGCGTGGGGCAGCTGGAGGAGTCCCTCCAACCCGCACATCATTCCGTCGTGGGAGTACGTGCTCGTCTTCTCGAAAGGTCAGTGGAAGCTCGAAGGGGACCGGGCCGCCGTGGACATTACCGCCCGCGAGTTCGAGAAGTTCTCGGACGGGTTCTGGCACATCCCGCCCGAGCGAAAGCGACACGGGCATCCGGCACCGTTCCCGGAGGAGCTCATCGAGCGCCTCGTGAAATTCTACAGCTATCGGGAGAACGTCGTCCTCGACATGTTCGGCGGGACGGGCACGGTGGCCGCCGTGGCACGTCGCCTCGGGCGCCACTACCTCCAGGTCGACGCCTCGGCCGAGTACTGCCAACAAGCGGCCGAACGAGTCGCCCGGGCCGTGCCTCCCCCCGGGGTGGCGGTTCCGCCCCCCCGTCTCGAGCTCCGCCCCGCCGACTCCGTCCCTCCTGCGCCCCCGCCGGTCCTGCCCGCTTCGCGAACCCGCAGCCGTTCGAGCCGGTGAACTTGGAAATTCTAGGTTTCGGCCGATCCCCGTCCCAGCGCTACGCGGTCGTGGAGAGATGCGACGGACGTCGGGCCGTCCGCACTCGGCGGGCGAGCGCGGGGGCGACGCAGTAGGCGAGACCGTAGGCTTCCGCGGCCCAGACGTCGAGGCGGATCGATCTCTCGGACGGGTGCCGCCCCAGGAACCGCAGATATTCCGCTGAGAGGCGCGCCACCGCGCCGCGCGTGTCCCGCGCCCCGATCTGGTCCATCACGCGACCGGCCCGGAACATTCTCTCGTAATGGAGGGCCCCTTCCCCGAGCCATGCCGCGAGCTCGTTGTGTCCCGACGAGGCGGCCAGCTCCGCCCCCTCACGGTGACAACGCGACGCCTCCGCCAGCCACGCAACGCGATGCGTCACGTTGCCGCCGTAGTACCGGTACCGGGTGAGCCGACGGTCGTCGAAAAAGAGCGCGGAGGTTCCCAGTGCGCCGGCGAGAAAGAGAGTGAGGTCCGGCAGCTGCGTCCGAGCGAAGAGATCGACCGTGGGCCCGTCGAACAGGCTGCGACGGAGCGCCATCGTGCTCGAATTGAAGGTCGAGCGGGTCGTGCGGAAGGCGAACGTCACCAACTCCGACCGGTCGTCGGCCGCACGCAGGACCGGGCCGCTCGCGTCGAGCGCCGGGTCGATCTCGAGAGGACGCCATCGATCGATGGGGATGGGCCGGTCCTCGGCGTCGATGACCCGGACCCGGTTCCGGTAGAACCCGACCTCGGGGTGGTCGTGGAACACCTCGAGTACGCGGGCCAGCCGGCCCGGCTCGAACTCGTCGTCGTCGTCGAGGAACGTCAGGAGCGGGGCGTGCGTCGCGCGAACGGCCCGACCCAGCCAGGTCCCGATGCGCGGGTCTGCGTCGAGGTGGGAGGCGATCCCCTCCCGCGCGAGCTCGGTGTCGATGACCGCGTCCGAGAAGTCCTTGGTCACGAAGATCTCATACCGGTCGCGCGCGATCCCCTGGGCCAGGACCGAGCGGACGGCCCGAAGGAGGTAGTCCTTCCGTCCGTACGCCCCGATGACGACCGCGATCTCCGGAGGGTCCCCCACGCGACGCCTACCCCCCGATGGCGGGCAGGGTCCACGGCCCGAGGAGCCGACGCGACAGATCGGTCGTCGCCCGGACGAGCAAGGGCTCGAGGTTGACCGTGTCGGCCCGGTTGTAGCGCACCAGCTTCTCCAGCGACGCTCGGCTTCCGCGGCGGTACTCCTGCCAGAGCCGAACCGCGTCGAGCCCGTGGATCCCCTCCACGCCCGTCCGGTCTCCGACGCCCAGTCGCTCCTCGATCCGCTTGAGACCACCGGCGATGCCGAGCCGGTAGAACACGAAGCGGAGGTCGATGTGCACGGGTGGCGCGACCATGGAAGGAAGGCACGCCTCCAGGAACGGTACGTCGAAGCGTCGGCCGTTGAAGGTCACGAGTATCGGGAACCGACGCAGGTAGGCGGGAAGCTCCTCCAAGTCCTCACCCGCGATGAACGAGCGGGTCGAGCCTCCGCCATGGACCGTGACCACGGTGACGATCCCGGCGTACGGCGAGAGGCCGGTCGTCTCGATGTCGAGGAAGGCGGTCCGCGCCGCAAAATGCGGGTAGAGCCTCCAATGCTCGGAGTCGGGGAGACGACGGCCGAACCAGGCGGGGTCGCCCTCGACCAGCGCCCGCTCACTCGCGGCCAGTTCGCGCGCCACATGCTCGCGGGAGACGGTCCGCACCCGGCCGGACGGCAGCTGCTCGGCGAGCTCCTTCCAATCCCGGATACCCTCCTGCCAGAGGGCGGCCTCGGTCGCCGGGCCAATCCCGGGCAGGTGGAGAAACGTGGCGCGGATCATCCGGCCGCCGAGCGGCCCGGATGCTTAAACATCACGCGCGCGACCGGTCACGGTCGCGGGTCGGCTCCGTCGACCGCGAGGGGACCGAGCGGTGCGATGAGCTGCTTCACCGCGGCCCAGAACTCCGCCACCTGTTCGCGAGAGAGGCGGCGGTCGTAGATCGGCTCCCGGCACTCGGCCTCGAGGATATCGGGGTCGTCCGCGTCCCATACCAATCGGACGACCCAGCTGCCCCGCTCCTCCTCGTAGGCGAAGACCCGCTTGCGCGGGTCGGTCGTGACGGGGTTGGGGACCAGGATGTCGAGGGGAGGGATGGGGGGCGGGGGTAGACCCGGCATGAGCATGATCACCGGCGGCGGAATCGGAAGCTTCAGCCGGATCCAGGCGACCACCGGCCAGTGGGAGCGGGGGGCACCGAGGCTGGGCACGAACGTTCCGAGCCGGACGATGTATTGACGACAGCGGCCGGCGGCCCGGGCGTCGAGACTCCCGTCCCGGCGTTCTTCGGTCTGATGAATACCCTACGTTGGGCGGCGGGGATCACGGAACCGCGACCTCGGTCGTGGCCCTCGCCCCACCTCTCAACTTCACACGCGTTCTGTTTAACTGCCAAACGCCGCTAGCTTACGTAGCTGC
>JAKIVX010000037.1 GCA_022750335.1 Thermoplasmata archaeon
GGTAGGAAGTCCGCGCTCTCCTCGACGGGGCCCGTCGGGAGGAGGTTGGCGACGAGCGCGTTGCCGCTGTAGCTCCCATTCCCGTGTCCGTTCCATCGGTCGAACCCATACCCGGGAGCGGTCGTGTATTCGAGCCGAAGTGGGGCGGAGTCGTTCCACCAGGTCAGACCACCGTTATCGGGAGACCCCAACCCCCCGTCCAACTGGGGCGCGATCACCGTCCCCCGGCTCTCGTTCCAGGAGAGGTTGAGCGCCCACTGCAGCTGGAAGGTGATGTTGACCCACATGGGCGCGTCCCCGACCACGACCGTCAAAGGGAGCCAGGGCACGAGGCGGGACTTGGGATTGGTCCCGGTCGGTGGCTCGAGGAGCGCGATCCCCCGGGTCGAGTGGAGACCGGGCGTCAGTAGCAGGGTGAGGCTCGGCTCGGTGGACGACGTTTGGGAGCCGTCGACGTCGATGAACCAGTGGGGGATCCGGGGGAATCCCGGAACGTTGAGTTCGGCCGTGAAGTTGACGGGGTAGGCCGGCGCGTTGTAGGTCTCGAAGAGCACGAGCGACTGGGGCGACAGGGTCCAATTGGACGGGAGGCCGTGGGCGTAGTACGACGCGACTGGGACCGGGGTCGCAGGATTGGAGGTAGTGTAGCCGGTCGTCCCGTTGTACGCGGGCGGGCTCGCGTTCCACTCCCAGACCTCGACCGGGGAACCGTCAGCGAACGCGGGCTGGGGCGCGGCCCCGGTCGCGAACGAGGAGGTGTTGATGAAGTCGGTCGAGAAAGTAGCGTTCGAGGTGAGATTGTCGTTCGTGACGAGCAGGTCCCGCCGCCCCCCGTCATTCGACGCCAGGGTCGCGATGGCGGAGACGTTGGGGTCCCCGCTGACGTTGACCAGGAACGCGTCGTTCCCGAGGTGCGTGAAGATCCGTGCGTAGGCCGTGTACGTCGGTCGGGCAGCGCCCGAGAGATTGAACCAGGAGTTGGTCGTGTCGGCGACCGAGAGGTAGAGGTCGATGCTGGCGACGGTGGTATTGGGGGCGCTCATCGACTGGATCGTCTCCATCGACATGCCGAGAGCGCCGGGGAAGCCGAGGCTGTAGGGACCGAACGGTTCGTGGGAAAGTGACGTGCCGATCTCGGTGACAAAGATCGGCATGCTCGTCTGCGCGCCGCAGCCGTACTCGGCGCAGGCCGCCACGACCGTGTTCTCGTACTCCTTGACGCGGAAGGCGACCCCGCTCGGCGAGGGGGCCGAGATCGCGTCGTAGAAGTCGTTGAGGGTTGGTTGGCTCAGCGTCGTGTCGCCGGCCGGGTAGATGTGGAACGCGATGCCCGAAAGGTTCGGCCCGTTCGCGGCGATGATGGCGTCGATCCAGGTGGCCGGACTGCCGAGCTGGCCGGCCCGGCCGACCCCCGGAAGGCCGATCATGCGGACCGTGTACGAGGAGTTGGCGGCGTCCATCGCTCGGATGTAGACGTTCTCCATCGCGGCGTACTCGGGGGCGGACACAGGGTTGTAGCCGCTCCAGTGACCCCAGGGCTGGTCCCAGAAGCTCCAGAGGGCGGGCTCGTTGCCGATCTCCCAGTAGGCCGGCCGGAAGCCGAGCCCGGGCATCGTCACATTCTTCTCGACCCCGTTGTCCCAGACGGGTCCGACGTAGGTCGTGTTCACGGTGTAGGCCACGATATCGGCCGCGATCGAGGGGTTGTCGATCTCCCCCGGCACCTGAAGGATGGCCGTGCAGTTGATCGTCCGGCACCACGCGACGAAGGCGCTCTCGTTGGTGGGGGGGGTCTTCTGGCCGTTGGAGTACGTCCAGAGGGTCCCGTTCCCGTTGTTGGCGAGCGGGTTGAACTCATCGCCCGCGAACGCCCCGGGCCAGACGACGACTTGGGCTGGAGTGCCCGTGGTAAGGCTGCCCTCGTTGGGGAGGAGTCGGGCCCAGGGGGCGACGGTCGTTCCCCAGAACTCGCTCGTCAGGTTGTGGCCCGCCCCCAGCACGAGGGTGGCATTGGTGTTCTGACCGGGGAGGGAGGGGACGGAGGCCACGGGGGAGGTGCCGATGGCCGCGGCCGATGGGATCCCGGGGAGGGCCAGGAGGCCCACCACGGCGACTGCGAGTGCTACCGCCCACCACGAGGGCCGCGCCGTCGAATTCATCAGGGCGCAGTCGATTCTGTTCCGGGTCTGTATTAGTAGTTCCGCGAAGTCATTGTTTCCGGTCCAGAGTGAGACGGCCGGGCTCCGCCCAGCGCGGAGGCCAGGACGGGGAGGGGCCGCACCCGGGAGAGCGCGGTTGCGCGCATCTCCCGACGCCCGTTAAATAGAGAACATCCGTGGGCGCCCAGCCGCGCCACGGCGACGCTGTTCGGTCGGTACGTGCACCCGCTGAGGCCATGGCCTCCTCGGGGAAGGGCTAGGCCTGCCACCGACCCGGTGGAGGGGCCGATGACGCCGATCACACGCGTTCTGGACGCTTGTCAAACGTCGTTAGTGTAGCTGACTACTGTCAGTTGGGGAATGGCTGGGCTCGGGCGCCGATGAAGGTCGTGCCAAGCTGCGATAAGCGGTGGGTAGGCGCAAGGAACCTGTGATCCACCGATCACCGAATCGGAACTCCGGTCCCGCAAGGGACATTCCGCAAGGAAAGGGAACCCCCCGAAGTAAAGCATTCTAGTAGGGGGAGGAAAAGAAATCAACCGAGATGCCGTTAGTAAAGGCGATCGAAAACGGCCAAGGACAAACCGAATCCCTGCGCGGTAAGTGCAGGGAGATGTGGAGTAGTGGACCTTCGTACACGCTGACTTTCAGAGTAGAACGTGCCTGGAACGGCGGACCTTAGAGGGTGATAGTCCCGTAAGCGAACGAAAGAGGTGTGATTGAAGGTATCCTGAGTACCGTGCATTGGATATTGCGCGGGAAGCTGGGAGGTACAGTCTTCTGATCCTAAATACGTCCCGAGACCGATAGAGAATTTAGTAGCGCGAGCGAACGCTGAAAAGTACCTCGGAAGGGAGGTGAAAAGAGCCT